>JAJZRA010000005.1 GCA_021847485.1 bacterium | reverse complement strand
GCCACACCGTGGCCGCACCTTGTTCGCTCAGGCCCGGCGCTGGCCTATGGCCGTGCCGCATCAAGCGCTATGCGCGTCAGGCGGCCTTACGCAAGCCGGGCCTTCCGCGACATCCCTCGAAAGGCATACCCTTGCCGGCCCTCCAGGGCTGGAGCGGTGATGGCGGTTTTGTTGCCGGAATTAACAATTCCGAAATAAGCATCTGGTAGAATCTATACAGCGGTAAAGAACGGATTTTGCAAGGCGGAATTATGCGTCTGACGATGAAATGGCTGCTGTGGTTCATTGGCATAGGGGTCTATGTCATGTTCCTCGGCGGCGTTTTCTACTACAACCTCTTCAAGTGGACCTTCGACGAGAAGCTCAAGCAGGACGTCATCGAGACCGTAAAGGTCTACGCGCCGACGATGCGCAACGGCCTGCTGAACAACCCGGCGGCCATCTCGTTCGAGGAGTACGACATCATGATGTCGCTCGCCAAGGACGAGCGCATCACCTCGATGCTCTACCTGAGCCGCCAGGGCAAGGTGCGCTGGCACAAGGAGGCCCGCTTCATCGGCATGGCGTGGGACGACTTCAAGGCCCAGGTGCCGCCGCCCACCGACGCCATCAACCAGGCCTACCTCTCGAAGCTGCCTAAGGTGCGCCAGGTCAAGGGCGAGCCGTTCTACGAGATCGCCATCCCGTTCTCGCTGCGCGGCGAGATCATCGGCATCATCGACCTGATGGTCTCGCGCGCCGGCGCCGAGGTGCTGATAGGCTCCGCGATGCGCAAGTACGTCTTCGGGGCCGTCGGCGTGCTTTTCCTGCTGGGGCTGCCGCTCTATTTCTTCTTCCACCATTACGTGATCTCGCCTATGGACACGCTGCGCGACAGCGTCGAGGGCGTGTCGCTCAAGAACTTCGACCTGCGCTTCCCGCCGCGCAAGGACGAGATCGGCGACCTGGCCGGGGCCATCAACCGGCTGATGGGCAAAATGAAGACAGAGATAGAGGGGATCTCCAACCGCGATAAGACCTACAAAGAGGCCGAACAGCGGTGGTGGCGGTCCCTGCTGAACATCATCGTGCCGCCGAGCAACTACGTGATCGTGGTCGATGAGAACAACACGATCCTGTACGCCAACTTCGAGCTGGCGCAGGGGATGGACGCCAAGAACATCCACCTGCTCGACGTGGTGGACAGCCAGCAGCAGACGCTGCTGCGCCTGGTCGGGCAGGCCTTCGAGATGCCGGACCAGCCGGTGGACGGCGAGACGGTCTTCAAGAACCAGAGCTTCAACGTGAAAGTGCTGCACGTGGGCCAGACCGCGGAGACCAACCGCACCCTGATCCTCTTCTACCCCAAGCAGAGCGTAAGCCTGTAGGCGCCCGCGGCCTTCCGGGGCCGGGCCCTGCGGCCCGGCCCCTTTTTTTATTTAAAATTATGTATTATATTGACGACCGGGCGCCGCGGGGCGTTCCGGGACCGCGTTCTATGGAGGGAAAATGAAACTCGAAGTCCGCAACGTAAGCGTCTCTTCCCTGGTTACCTCGTCCGTGCCTCTCGTGGTGTTCGCGCTCGCCGTGCTCGGCGGGGCCGTCACCTTCTTCGTGGTCGATAACCCGCAGCTGGCGCCGATGACGGTCGGCCAGAGGCTGCTGAGCGTCGGCCTGTACGCGCTGCTCTACGTGGTCATCACCACGGCGGCCCTCGTCTTCGCGGCTTTCGTCTATAACGTGCTCACCGGCGTAATGGGACTGCGCGGCATCACGCTCGACATAGAAGAACTGCATCACGACTGACGGCCGGCGCCGGCACGGCCTTCCGCGGCGCCAGGCGCCCGGGGCCTCCCGGCGCCCCCTTTTAGGAGACGCTGTGAAGATAAACATCATTTTCGCTTCGAAAGACCTTTCGAGGGCATCCCTGATGCTGGAGATGCTTTCCCGCCAGGGCTACTCCGTGGCCACCGCCCACCGCGCCCGCGAGGTCATGGGCATGCTGGCCGAGAAATCCTTCGACATGGTGATGGTGGGGCAGAACCTCGCCGACGAGGAAGGCCTGACCTTCCTCAAGAACCTCAGGGCCAAGAACAAGACCATCCCGGCGATAGCGGTGCTGGAATCGCCGGACACCTTCCTCGACCACATGCCCTCCGGGCTGACGGCCGAGGCGCTGCTGCCGCACGGCCCGGCCGGCCGCGAGACGCCCAAGATCTCCTATAAGCTCGCGTTCTTCCAGCTGGGCGCCGACGAAGTGCTCGCCTACAGCCAGGACCTGCACGAGAGCGTGGCCCGCATCCGCGCCGTCGTGCGCCGCACCGTCAGCGTGCAGCCCGACGAGGTCATCAAGCTCAACGAGATCGAGCTGAACATGTCGAGCTACACGGTGCGCATCGCCAACAAGGAGATCACCGTGACGGCCAAGGAGTTCGACCTGCTCTACGTCTTCCTCAGCTCCCCTAACCGGGTGCTCTCCAGGCCTTACCTGATCGAGCGCGTCTGGGGCTACAACTACTTCGGCTCGCCGCGCACCGTGGACGTCCACGTGCGCCGGCTGCGCTCCAAGATGGGGAAGGCCGCCAGGTACGTGCACACCGTGCCCTGCGTAGGCTACAAACTGGTGCCCGGCACCAAATAAGGGGAACGGAGGATTTAACTATGGCCCAGCAGAAACACAAGATCCTGATAATCGACGACGACAACCACCTGCGCGAGAGCCTGGCCGAGGTGCTCGACCTGGAGGGCTACGCCACCATCGAGGCCGGCAACGCCAAGAGCGGCATAGCCTCCGCCAAGAAGCACAACCCGGACGTGGTGATCATGGACATCCAGCTGCCGGACTCCTCCGGCTTCCAGATCTGCCAGGAGCTGCGCAGGCACTCCAGGGACTGGGTGCTGATCATGATGACCGGCCGCTTCCTCTCCGCCGAGGAGAAGACGCAGGGGCTGAGCCTCGGCGCCGACGAGTACCTGACCAAGCCTTTCGACATCCAGGAGCTCTCCATCCGCATCCGCCAGCTGCTCGCGAGGAGGGGGAAATGATGAAACGCCTCGTCCCGCTCGCGCTTTCGCTGCTGCTGGCCGTCCCGGCCGCCCTCCCCGCCTCCGCCGCGCCCGCCAAGGCCGGCGGCAGGATGACCCTCTACCTCGAGGCCATGGACGGCCAGGGCTGGCAGTGGTTCTTCCTGGCCGATACCGTCCGGCGCCGCCTCGGCGCCTCGGAACTGGCGGTCTACCCGCTCGTGACCCGCAATTCCGACGGTTCCTTCGCCGCCCGCCGCGGCGAGCCCGAGCTGGCCGAATCCCGGCGTCTCGCCGTGATAGACCGCGCGTGGCCCGGCAAGCTGCTCACCTACCTCAACGCCCGCTCGCTGTCGCCTTCCGCGGAGGGCTGGCGCGACGCCGCGCTGTTCGCCGGCATCAACCCGGACGAGCTGGAGAAGCGCGCCGACTCCGAGGGTCAGAAGGACCTCGCCGCCGCCTACGAGGCCTCCAGGGCCGCCGGCGCGGCCGAGACCTCGCTGTACCTGGACGGCAAGCGCTACGAGGGCTCGCAGCGCCTGCTGCCGCTCTACGACGCCGTCAACGCCGCGCTGCCGGCCTCCCGCCGCGTGCCGCCGCCGGCCGGTTACAAGCCCAAGCCCAAGGCGCCGCCGCCCGGCCTGTGGGTGGTGCTGGGCAAGGGCATGCAGAAGAGCGCTTCGCTGATAAGCGTCTTCGACCGCTATTTCGAGGGGATCAAGCCCGTAGTGCTGGATTACTCCTCCCCGGAGCGCGAGGCCAAGTTCAAGTCGATGGAGTTCGTGCCGGCCTACATCCTGGAGGCCACGCCCGAGGTCAGGGAGAAGCTGGCCAACGAGATCCGGGCCGGCCTGTTCAGGCCTGTCGGCGGCTACCTGGTCTACGAGGACCGGCAGCGCACCGGCCTCTACCCTTCCCGCCCCGCGAAGAAGGATACGCTGGAGCTCTACGTGATGAGCCACTGCCCGTTCGGCGTGATGGCCGAGAACTCGGTCTTCGACGCCGAGAAGAACAAGCTGCTGCCCCCGGGCCTCAAACTCGAGGTCCACTTCATCGGCGACGCCCGCAAGGACGACAAGGGCGGCTGGACCTTCAACAGCCTCCACGGCCAGGCCGAGTGGGAGGAGGACGCCAGGCAGATCTACATCGCCAGGAAGTTCCCGGACAAGTTCGTCGCCTACGTGGCCGAGCGCAACAAGGACATCAACTCCCCCGACTGGCAGAAGGCCGCCAAGGCGGCCGGCGTGGACCCTGCCAAGGTGGAGAAGGGCTTCGAGGAGGCCAAGGACATGCTGGCGGAGGACTTCGCCGCCACCACGGCCCTCGGCATCACCACCTCGCCGTCCTTCATCGTCGACGGGCAGGACTTCATGGTGGGCCTCGGCGAGCTGATCAAGACGCCGGGCTTCGAGAAAGTGCCGCCGCCGGGGCAGCCCGCCGCCGGCTGCGCCAAGTAGCGCGCAGGGGAAAAGGCCGGCCGCGAGCCGGCCTTTTTTCGGCCAGGAAACAATTCCGTAACAGGGGTCTGGGATAATATAGTTATCCTATGAGGGCCCGGCTTACCGTATGACAGAAGCACCCAAGAAGCGCGGAAGACTTTTTTACAAGTTCCTGCTGATCTTCCTGATCGTATCTCTCGTGCCGCTGGGCATCGTCGGCTATTACCTGGTCAACCTCAGCCAGATCACGCTGAACCGCGCGATCTCGCGCGACCAGGAAGCGCTGGCCGTGGGCTTCGCGGACACCGTCTCCAGCTACATCATCAATTTCCGCAACGTGCTCTTCGACGCGGCCCACCTCGAGGATTTCGCCTCGATGAACGTCGCCAAGCAGCAGGCCCTGGTCAGCCACATCATGCAGCTGCACCCGGCCTTCCTGGAGATCTCGGTCATCAACGCGGACGGCCAGGAGACCGTGCGCCTCGGGCGCTTCGTGCACGACACCAAGATGCGCGACCTCTCCAACGACGCGCTGTTCACCAAGGTGATGCGCGCGGGCGAGTTCGTGGGCGGGCTCGAGAAGTACATGGGCTCCTACCCGGCCATCACGATGGGCGTGCAGATAGTCAACCCGCAGACCAACCAGCCGGTCGGCGCGGTGCTGGCCAAGATGAGCCTGACCGCCCTGTCGAGCCTGCTGAAGACCGGCTTCCCCGAGGCCACGCACACGCAGGCCGCGGTGATAGATTCCAGCGGGTTCCTGATAGCCCACTCCAACTCGAAGGAGATCTACAAGCCCGACGCGAAGCTCCCCGACGACGTGCTTAACGTGCTGCTGCGCAACGACGCCAAGACCGGCAGCGGCGAGATGATCCTGGAGTCCACCGGCGAGCGCGTGCTCGCGGCCTTCGCCGAGGTCACCGAGCTGGGCTGGGTGGTCTACATCCAGCGGTCGGTCTCGGTCGCCTACCAGGCCTCCGACGACATGCTCAAGCGCACCTGGCGCATGATGCTGATAGTCACCGTTTTCGTGCTGTTCCTCGGCTACGCCGTGTCGCTCGTCATCACGCAGCCCATCCAGGCGCTGCGCGAGGCGGCGATCAAGCTGGGCGAGGGCGACTTCGACTACCTGCCCGACCTCAGCATGCCCAACGACGAAATAGGCGAGCTGGCCCACACTTTCATGCAGATGAGCGAGAGCCTCAAGGTCAAGACGGCCGAGATCATGACCGCCAAGGACGAGCTCGAGCGCCTGAACCGCAGCCTCGAGAACCGCGTCGAGGCCCGCACGAGGGAACTCAAGAGCGCGCAGGACGAGCTGATCAAGAAGGAGAGGCTGGCCGCGATCGGGCAGATGGCTTCCGTCGTAGGCCACGAGATCCGCAACCCGCTGGCCGTCATCAACAACTCGATCTATTTCATCAAGACCAAGAACAACGCCGTGCCGGCGCCCGACCCTAAGGTCGCCAAGCACATCTCGATCATCGAGTCCGAGATCCGGCAGGCCAACGGCATCATCGACGAGATCCTCGGCTTCGCCCGCACGCGCGAGCTGAACCCGAAGATCATGCACATCAATTCCTACCTCGAGGACCTGACGATGAGCTTCCCGGTGCCGCCGCACGTGGAGCTGGTCAAGAGCCTGGCGCCGGAGAACCCGGTGGTCAGCATCGACCCGGACGAGATGGCGCAGGCCATCCGCAACCTGATCAAGAACGGCATCGAGGTCATGCCGGAGCACGGCAAGGTCTACGTGCGCAGCGAGGTCGTGGACCCGGGCACCGTCCGCGTGGACGTGGAGGACACCGGCCCCGGCATCCCGAAAGAGACCCTCGAGAAGATCTTCGCGCCGTTCTTCACCACGAAGGCCCGCGGCACCGGCCTGGGCCTCGCCGTCGTCAAGAAGGTGGCCGACCGCCACAAGGGCCGCGTCGAGGTCACGAGCGTGGTGGGTCAGGGCACCTGCTTCAGGATCTTCCTGCCCATCGTCCAGAACCCGCCCCCGGCCCCCAGGTGACGGGAGCCGCGGCGCCGTCCCGCCCGCCCGCAACGTCCCTATTGTGTTGCGGGCTATAAATTAATATAAATATTGGATGGCACGGGCCCGGGGCCCGCGCCGGCTGCACATGGAAAGCAAGATCCTGATCGTGGACGACGACGCGCACCTGCGCGAGACCCTTCGCGACCTGCTGGAGATGGAGGGCTACAAGGTCTCCGAGGCCGAGAGCGGCGCCGCGGCGATGAAGATGGTCGTCAGCGACTTCTTCCACGTCATCCTGATGGACTTCAACCTGACCGACAAGACCGGCATCGAGGTCATCAAGGACATCCGCAAGCTCAACACCGACAGCCAGATCCTGATGATGACCGCGCACGCCTCGCTCGACACCGCGGTCAAGGCCATCCAGGAGTCGGTCTACGATTTCCTGATCAAGCCCGTCGATTTCAATTACCTGCGCCGCGCGATAAAGAAGGCGGAGGAGAAGCTGTACCTCGAGCAGGAGAACAAGCGCCTGATCGACATGCTCAAGCACAACAACGAGGAGCTCGACAGGCTCAACGGCATGAAGAGCAAGTTCATGTCGATGGCGTCGCACGACCTGTCCAACTCGCTGATGACGCTGCAGATCAGCTTCGAGATGCTGGCCGCCACGATCAAGCCCTCGGACGACCAGAAGAAGAAGATGGATTTCATCAGCGCGAGCATCACGCAGATCTCGCGCCTGATCGGCGACCTCGTGGACTGGGCCTCGATCGAGCAGGGCAAGTTCCGGCTCGAGAAGAACTACTTCGAGATGGACAAGATGGTCGAGGAGATGGTCGTCGGCCCGAAGGGCCGCGCGCAGCAGAAGAACATCGAGATCGCCACCGAGGTCTCGCCCGGCCTCAAGATGGTCTGCGCGGACCGCCGCCGCATAGGGCAGGTGCTGCTGAACCTGCTCGAGAACGCGATCCGCCACACGCAGCGCGGCGGCCGGATAGTCGTCTCGGTCGCCCCGTTCGACGCCGACAACGTCTGCGTGTCCGTCAGGGACAACGGCGAGGGCATAGACCCCGAAGTGCTCCCCAAGCTGGGACAGAGCTTTTACCAGCCCGCCGGCGGCAAGTCGCCGCACGGGCGGCTGGGCCTCGGCCTGTCGATCTCCAAGGAGATCGTGCAGAGCCACGACGGCAGGATAATAGTGGAGAGCGAGGGCGTGGGCAAGGGCTCGGCCTTCAAGTTCGTGATCCCTTTCGCCAAGGAGGCCCCGCCCGCGCAGGCGCAGCAGGGGCAGGGCGAAGGGCAGGCGCACTAGCGGTAAAAAGCAAGCGAGCAAGGAGCGGAACATGGCCACGGCAAAGAAGACTGTAACCGTACTCATAGCGGACGACCAGACGCTGTTCAGGGAAGGCATCAAGGACCTTCTCGAGGACGAGAAGGGCATAGAGGTGGTGGGCGAAGCCTCCACCGGGCCCGAGGCGGTGGCGCTCGCCAAGAAGATCAAGCCCGACGTGATCCTGATGGACATCAAGCTGCCGCAGATGGACGGCGTGTCCGCCACGCGCATCATCCGCAAGGACTGTCCGCAGACCAACGTGCTGATCCTGTCCTCCTACGAGGACGAGGCCCACGTGACCGAGGCCATCCAGGCCGGCGCCAACGGCTACCTGTCCAAGATGCTCCCGGCCAGCGAGCTGGTGCACGCGCTGAAGACCTTCACCGCCGAGGGCGTGATGATCCCGCAGCCCATCATGGGCAAGCTGATCCAGGGCCTGCGCCAGATGGGCTCCGGCGGCTACGACAGCGCCCCCGACAGCCTGACCGCCACCGAGATCAAGGTGATGGCGCTGCTCGGCAAGGGCAAGAGCAACAAAGAGATAGCGGCGGAGCTGGACTGCTCCGTGAAGACGGTGAAGAACCACCTGAACAGCATCTTCCAGAAGCTCGGCGTGAACAACCGCACCGAGGCGGTGGTCAAGGCCATAGAGAAGGGCCTGATCTCGCCCGAAGACGGCCGCTAGGCCCGCCGCGGCCCCGAAAGGCGGTTAGTTCCCCGCGGGGAGCTAGCCGCCTTTTTATTAATAATACGGAAACACGCGTCCTATATACTTGAAAATGGGCAGTTTTGCTGGTATAACATCTGGAACGATGAAGAGGCTGCTGGCCGGCGTACTGGCGGAGATCGGGCTGCGGGCGCATTGGTGCGCCCGCGGCGGCCCGCTGCCGGGGAGCGCCGCGCTGCGGCGCAGGCCGGGGCAGACCACCGTGGAGTACCTGCTGATGCTGGCCGTGGTGGCGGGCATGGCCGCGATGATGGCCGTCCTGTTCCACAAGCGCATCCTGGGCGGCATCTTCACGCTGGTGGGCATGATCATAGGCGCCGGGACGCCGAAATAGCTTATGAACGCCGGGACGAAGGCTATCCATCTTTCCAGGCGGGCGGGGCAGATCCTGATCCCGTCGCTGCTCGTCATCCCGTCGCTGCTGCTGTTCGTCTACCTGCTCTTCGAGACCACCAAGATCTCCCGCGAGAAGATCCGCCAGCAGTTCGCCGTGGACTCGGCCGCCTTCATCCAGATGGGCGACTACACCAACCTCCTGAACCGCACGGCCTACGTCAACGGCGCGTTCCCGTACCGCATCTTCAAGGAAGCCTACGAGTGCCCTCCCGAGAAGCCGCTGCAGAAATCCGACCAGTCCGGCCAGATCTGCCCCTACGACATGCTCTACGCCGCCGGGGCCTTTCCCAAGTACAAGGACGACACCTCCGGCTCCCAGCCCTCCTCGCTGGACGGCCTGTCCAAGTGGGAGATAGAGTTCGCGCCGGCGCGCCCGGATATCAACAAGAACCCGCCCGATATCGCCCAGCAGTCCGGCATCCGCAGCCACGCCAAGAACGCCGACGGCCGCGGCCCGGATGTGCTGCACCTGATCACCTGGGAGCAGGGCAACAAGATCATGCTGGAGTGGGGCACGGCCATCGGCTACTACAAGTTCTACGCCCAGGTCTACACGCTGCTCGGCTCGGTGGAGGAATCCCAGTACACCGTCTTCGACCGCCTGACCGACAATTTCAACTTCTTCCGCAAGTCCTATTACCTGAACGCCAACACGCAGGAATGCACCGACAACCCGCAGCTCTGCGGCGACGTCGGCCTGCACGGCACCAACAGCTTCTACGGCAACCGGATCAAGAAGGAGAGCAACACCTTCCTGATGCACTACGCGCGCAAGATCGTGTTCTTCGCCAAGGTCTTCACCGGCGCCACGCTGCCGCCGTACTACCTCGGCGAGACCACGCCCCCGATGGACATGACCACGATGGCCAAGGACGGCCTGTTCCAGCTGGCCACCATCCCCGACTCCACGCTGGGGACGCTGGGCACCGGCCTGGAGGTCTACCAGTCCTGGCAGGCGCCGAAGAACTATTTCAGCGTGGACCTGAACATGCTGGGCCGGTGCAGGGGCATGGACAAGCCCTGCGTGCACGCCCGCGTGGCGACGCAGTGCCCGCAGCTCAAGGACGGCAACAACTGCGTCTGGCCCAACCCGACGCCCAAGTACCAGACGAGGCTCTACCCATGAGGCCCCTTAGGACCGTCGGCGCCCGCCTCGGGCGCGCCGCTTCGGCGCTGCGCGCCGGCCGCCCCGGCCAGGCGATGACCGAGGTCGTGCTGCTGTTCCCGCTGTTCCTGGTCATCGTCTTCGTCACGGCCAAGATCTTCGCGCTGCTGGTGCTGGTGCAGAAGCTGGAGATCGCCTCCTACTACGCGGCCCGCCGCTGGCAGCTGGAATCGCACCTGAACGCCGACTTCGTCGGCTGGGACGACGGCACGCTGAAGAAGGACATCGAGAAGAACGTGCGCGGCTACATCGGCTTCGACACGCCCGCCGTCTCCAAGTTCCTCAATCTCCGCGACCTCAAGATAGACGTGGTCCGCACGCAGGTCTGGAACGTCGTGACGCTGACGGTGATCACCAACCCGTCCGGCGTCAAGATCCTCTGCAAGTACCCGAAGCAGGCCGTCTGCACCTATCCCTACGGCGCCGCCTGCATGACCGGGCACGACTACCTCTGCGCCGGCGGCAAGTCGCTGGAGGTCGTCAAGTACGTGCCCAACCGCGACAGGCCGATCCAGTTCGTGCTGCCCGGCCTGAAATAGCTATGTTCCTCTTCAAAGTACGCCTCTTCGTCCGGCGCCACTGGCTGGCGCTCACCCTCGGCGCCGTGGCCGCGCTGGCGCTGCTGTTCCCGGTCTGGTACCTGGCCGGCATGGAAGAGAACTTCCGCGCCTACGTCATAGGCATGAACGTCGCCAGCATGCCGTGGATGGTGCTGAACACGGTCATCTTCGTCGGGTTCCTGTACCTGATGCAGGCCGGCGGCTTCAGCGCGCTCAGGAAGACCCGCGTGGACGCCGGGGCCGTGGACGTGCGCTTCTCCGACATCGTCGGCCTGGAGGAGGCCAAGCGCGAGGCCTGGGAGGTGGTGCAGCTCATCCGGGACCGCACCAAGGTCAGGGCCATAGGCGGCAAGATCCTCAAGGGGGCCCTGCTGGTGGGCCCGCCTGGCTGCGGCAAGACCATGCTGGCCAAGGCCGTGGCCGCCGAGGCCGGCGTGCCGTTCCTGTCGGCGGCCGGCTCCGAGTTCGTGGAGGTCTTCGTCGGCGTCGGCGCGGCGCGCGTGCGCAAGCTTTTCGCGCTGGCCCGCGACTACGCCGGGGCCTACGGGGCCTGCATCGTCTTCATAGACGAGATCGAGGTCGTCGGGCGCCGCCGCGTCCTCTACGACGCTTTCGGCGGCGGCTCCGAGACCAACGGCACGCAGAACCAGCTGCTGGTGGAGATGGACGGCCTGGACCCCGCCTCCAACGTGGTGGTCTTCGGCGCGACCAACGCCGCCGAGTTCGCCCTGGACGAGGCCCTGCTGCGGCCGGGCCGCTTCGACCGCAAGATCTTCGTGGGCAGGCCCAGCCTGTCGGAGCGCGAGAAGCTCTACGCCCATTACCTGGGCAAGGTCAGGTACGACGCCGGCATGGACCTGGGGCGCCTCGCCCGCAAGTCGGTGGGCGACACGCCGGCCGAGATAGAGAACGTGGTCAAGGAGGCCGCGCTGCTGGCCGTGCGCGACTCCCGCGACCGGGTCACCTACAAGGACATCAGCGGCGCCATAGCCCGCGTCAACCTGGGCGTGGCCCACCGGCTGGACGTCACCTCGCGCGAACGCGAGCGCATCGCCTGCCACGAGGCCGGCCACCTGGTGGCGGCCTACCTGTCCCACCCCACCAACGACGTCTTCAAGGCCTCCATCCTGCACCGGGCCGGCGCGCTGGGCGGGGTCTACCAGATGCCGGCGGAGGAGATCTACGTGCCGGACAGGGAGACGTACCTCGGCGGCCTCAGGACCGCCCTCGCCGGCTACGCCGCGGAGCGGATAAAGTACGGCGTCACCTCGTCCGGGGTGGGGAACGATTTCGCCAAGGCCACGCGCATAGCCCATTCCATGGTCTGGGAGATGGGCATGGGCAACTCCGGGTTCATAGGCAACTATTCCGCCGTCCCCGGCGCCGAGCGCTCCTCGGCCATAAAGGACGGGCTGGAGAAGGAGTCCCAGGAGCTGCTGAAGGCCCAGCTGGCCGAGGTGGACGCGCTGCTCAAGGAGCATTGGCGGATAGTGGAGCGCTTCATCAAGGAGCTGCTGGAGCGCGAGGAGCTGGACTACGACGAGATCGCGGCCGTCTTCGCCGAGTTCGGCAAGCCCTCCAGGATGCTCGGGAAATAGGCCTTGAAAATCCCGGTTCCCTCTGCTATAACATTTGGTAAGGAAAGGTCGTGGCGATGGACGTCCCGGGCGGTGCCCCGGAAGGCGGCCAGTCGGCAGACCTGAAGATTTTTTTATTAAGGGGTTCCGGAGGCTATATGTCGCCAGAAGATACGGAGAAGGACGGCGCGGTAGGGGCTTCTGAAGAGCGGCCGGGAAAGCGTAGCTACTGGTGGCTGGCGCTTTCGCTGATCTTCCTGCTGCTGGCCGGCGGTGGCTTCTACGCCCTCACCTCCATGGGCAAGAGCGCCCATAAGCTGGCCGGCGGCTCGGACTACGACCAGCTGGCCTCCAACGACGCCGTCTACAGCGGCCGCTCCGCCGCCGGCGCCGGCGCGGAGGCTTTCTCTTACGGGGAGACGGATACGGACGAGCCGGCCGTAAAGGCCGGGCAGGCCGGCCAGGCGGCCCCCGCTAAAGCCGGGCTTACCGCCCGCCGCGCCTCCCGGGGCGGCGGGGACTCCGGGGCCGTTCCGGCTCCGGTGGCCTATTCCGAAGAGGATAAGGCCGGGGACCGGGAGGCCGGCGGGGCGGCCGCCGCCCAGGACGCCCCCCAGGCCAGGCTGCAGGCCGGCGCGCACCTCTCCCGCGGCAAGGCCCCGCCCGCCGTCAAAGGCAGGAATTACGCGGCGGACGAGGTCCCGTTCTCCCGCGGGGCGGCGGCCGCCGCCAAGCCGGCGGCCCAGCGCGATACCGCCGCGGCCAATGTCCGCAAGGGCGGCGGAGGCGGCGTGCTGGACGCCCTCAAAGGCGCCTTCCGCGCCTCGCTCTACGGCGCCCGCATAGCCTCCCAGGATTCCGCCAAGAGCTGGATCTCCCGCCAGTTCGACGGTTCGGCCGAGGCCGAGCAGTCGCTGGAATACGACGAGAAGATGAAGGCCAAGCTGGACAGGGTCAACCCTTCCTCCATCCCGCAGTTCCTGCGCGAGCAGGACATCAGCGCCGCCGAGGCCAAGACGCTGGCCTCCCCGGAGGTCGGCAAGCCCTCGGTCAACGCCGAGGGCACCAAGGAGGCCCTCAAGAACGATAAGGATTACCAGGCCAAGAAGATGGCCAAGGACCTCTACGCCGGCGCCGTCAACCCGATGGGCACCTTCTTCGGCGGCGGCAACACCGCCCGGTCCGGCCCGGAGGACCCCGCGCAGGAAGAGGGGGACGGCGGCGGCCCCGGCCTGCTCTCCGTCACCCCCGAGGACCAGGCCGAGATCACCGGCCTGGCGCTGGAGGACTACGTGGCCACCGAGGGCTACGGCCAGGAGTGCGGCTGCACCCCGGAGGCCCCGTGCTGCTGCCTGCCCCAGAACAGCGTGAACAACTCCTGCCCGCTCTACGGGCCTTTCCAGCCCAACGACCCCTGCGGCAACTACGGCGCCGGGGTCACGGGCGATTTCCCGACAGTCAACACGAAGCCGGTCTGACCCGGAGGACATATCCCGCGACATGAAAAGAACCGCCCTGCTCCTCGCTCTGCTCCTCGGCTCGGCCTGTTCCGATAAGGGCCTCTACGACGACGCCGTCAAGGCGTTCGAGAGGCACGGCTACCGCGACTATAGCGCGGCGGAGGTCCGCTCCGCGCTGGAGGCCAAAGGCTTTCCCGGCCTGGCCGCTCTGGACCCGCACGCCCGGCTGGTGCCGGGCAAACTGCCGGTGCGCCAGCGCGCGGGGAAGGCGCCGCTTTCGGCGGGCCTGCTCGTCGGCTACAGCCGCGGCGCGGTCTACGTGCTCAAGGTCTTCCGCGGCTCGCCCGCCGAGGCCGCCGGCCTCAGGGACGGGGACCGGCTGCTCGAGATAGACGGCCAGCAGGCCACCCCGCATGCGGTGGCCGAGAAGATGACGGACGCTTTCGGCTATAGCCTTAAGACCGCGGGGCCCCGGCCCGGGGCGGCCGCCTCCGAGGTCAGGCTTAACCGGCAGGAGTTCTATTTCCCGCTGGTCTTCGGCTTCATGGAGCCCGGCACCGACACGGCCTACGTCAAGGTGGGCATGCTGGTGCAGGGGTCCAGTTCCGCCGTGACCGCCGGCCTCGAGGCCCTTTCCGCGCTGGGCGCCAGGAAGCTGGTGCTGGACCTGCGCGACAGCCCCGGCGGCGTGGCCGCCGAAGCCGCCGGCCTGCTCGGGGCTTTCGCGCCCAGGGCCGGCCCGGTGCTGGAGCTCAAGTCGGCGCACCCGGGCTACGCGGCCGTCTTCGAAGCCTCCGGCCGCGGCCGGTTCGCGGACCTGAAGACGGCGGTGCTGACCGACGCCGGCACCGGCAAGGCCGCCGAGGCCTTCGCGCAGGCCCTGCGCGAGCTGGCCGGCGCGCGCCTGGTGGGCGGGCGCACCATGGGCGACGTTTCCGTGACGAGGACCTTCCGGCTGGGCCGCGGGGGCAAGGGGCTGGAGCTGACCGTGGCCAGGATCCTGCCGCCCTCGGGCCTGGACCTGGAGGGCAAGGGCGCCGAGCCCGACGTCCCGGTGGACGTGGACGAGAAGGCGCGCCAGGACCTGCGCGAGGCCTGGGGCTCCTCCAGCGAGACCGCGCTGCTGGGCGACCGGGCCTACGCCGCGGCGGTGGAAATCCTGTCCAAATAAATTAAAATCTTCATGAGGGCGTATTCCGCCCCGTGCCAGTCAAGGGAGGCAGCAACTTTATGAGGACGATGTCCGTTCTTTTATCCGCCGCGCTCGCGGCTTCTTTCGCGGTTCCGGCCTGCGCGCAAAGCCGGTTCGACCAGAGCAAGTACGATCTCGCCGGCTCTTCCCCGGCGCTCAGGGCGGCGGCCGTGGAGTATTTCCGGGACCAGCATTCGGCTCCGGCCGACGCCGTCCTCATGGAACGCATAGGCTCCGAGCCCAACGCGGGGCTGAGGGCGAGGCTCGTGGAAGCGATAGACGTCAATGTCTCCTCGGCGGCCTTTGCGTTCGTGGCGAAACTGCTGAAAGACCCTAATCAGTACGTGGCGCAGTCCGCCGCTATCTCGCTGGGGGCCTGCTCCGATTCCGCCAGAGTGGTGCCGGTCTTCGAAACCGCCGTAAAGGATAAGGCCGTGCCCGCCAGGGTCAAGCAGGCCATCGTCAACGCTCTGGGCTTCCACGTCAGCACCGATTCCGTCCGGCTGCTGGACTACGTGGCCGGCAATACCGGCAATCCCGGCGAGATGCGGCAGCTCGCCGTAAATTCCCTGGCCCGCATAGGCACCAAGGAAGCGGCCGACAGGATAAACCTTTACCGCAACGACAAAGACCCGCGCGTCAAGGGCGAAGCCCGGAAGGCCGCAGCTCCCAAAAAGAAATGATCCCGGTCGCGGCGGCGCGGTTCCTGGACCGCTACGCGGGCTACCCGGCCTGCGCCCTGCTTTCCCTCTTCCGCGCGCCTCCCCGCGGCGCGCTTCCCGAAAAGCCGGCCAGGATACTGGTACTTAAGTTCTGGGAAGGCGGCCTCATAGTCATGGGGGCGCCGTGGTACCGCGCCCTGCGCAGGCGCTATCCCGGCGCCAGGATAGATTTCCTCACGCTGGACGTCAACGCGCAGCTCTGCGGGATGCTGGGGGCCGCCGACAGGGTGATCCCGCTGCGGGTCTCCGCGGGCCTGCCTTTATTTTTCCTCGACCTGGCGCGCGCGCTGCCCGCCCTGCGCGCGGAACGCTACGACCTGCTGCTCGACCTGGAGTTCCTCAGCCGCTTCTCGGCGCTGGTGACGGCCGCGGTAAAGCCGGCCTGCGCCGCCGGGTTCGGCCGCGAGGGCTTCTACCGCGGCGGGTTCCACGGCATAACGGTCCCTTTCGAGCCCGCCAGCCATATGACGGCCAACTACGAGGCTTTTTTCAGGGCGGCCGGCGTAGAGGCCTCCGGGGCGGACCGCGGGCCGCTCGAAGCCTCCTCCGCCGGCCTGGAGGAACTGGGCGAGGGACCCTTTATAGTCCTCAACTACGACCGCAAGGACATCATGCCGGAGCGCGCCTGGCCGCGGGAGCATTACGCGGCCGTGCTCGAGCAGGTCCTGGCCGGAGGCAGGTACCGGGCCGTCGTCATAAGCCAGCGCCGGGTAGAGCTGCCCGCCCGGCCCCGGCTGGTAAACCTTTCCGGCAAGCTGGATTACCGCGGGCTGGCGGGGCTGTTCTCCCGCGCGGCCCTGTTCGTGACCCACGACAGCGGCCCGCTGCACATAGCCGCGGCCATGGGCTGTCCCACCGTTTCCATCTTCGGGCCGGAGACGCCGGCCGGCTACGCCCCGCTGGGGCCGAAGCACAGGGCCCTCTACCTGGGCCTGCCCTGCAGTCCGTGCATAGACGCCCTGAAGGGCAAGGAACTGAACTGCGTCCGCGAGTCCAACGAATGCGTGACCGGCGTCACCCCCGCCATGGTGATAAAAGCCATGGAAGACCTGCTCCCGGCGAGGCGAAGCCTCGATGATCGCTATGAGACTGGCGCTGGTCTTTAATCCTTTTTCCTATAAGACGCACGAGGAGAACCTCCGCGTGGTGCAGCGGTATTTCGGGCTGTTCCCGCCGCTTTCTATGAGCTGGGTGGCCGCCATAGCCCGCCAGGCTGGGCACGAGGTCATACTCATAGACGCGCGCACCCTGCGGCTGACGATGCCCGAGGTGGCCGCGGCGCTCAGGAAGTTCCGGCCGGACGTGATAGGGGCCATGATGACCACCTACATGTTCCCGGAGACGCTCTCCTGGCTGCGCTATCTGCGCGGCGAGCTGCACGCCTCCGGAATGAAGTGCAAGGTGCTCATAGGCGGCTATAACCTGCGGGTATACCCGAAAGAATCCATAAGCCATCCTGATATCGACTTCGGCTGCGTCGAGCACGCCTATTACACGGTGCCGGCGCTGCTGGCCGCGCTGGAGCGGGGGGAGACGGACCTGTCGTCGGTGCCGGGCCTCGCGTGGAAACGCGGCGCCGAGATCGTGGTCAACCCGCACCCGCAGAAGATAGACTTCGACAAGTTCCCCAATCCGGCGCGCGACCTGCTGCCCAACGATCTCTACGCCGAGTTCCCGACGCGCCGCAGGAACTTCACCGTGATGGTGACGTCGCTGGGCTGCCCGTTCGAGTGCGCGTTCTGCGAGGCCGGCGGCTGCGAGTACAACCCGCGCTCCCCGGCCACGGTCGTGGCGGAGATGAAGGAATGCGTGGAGAAGCACGGCGTGAGGGAGATAGACATCTTCGACTACGAGTTCACCGGCGCCAGGCGGCGCGTGCTGGACATCTGCGCCGGCATCAGGCGCGAAAAGCTGGACGTCCACTGGGCCTGCCGCTCGCGCGTGGACACCGCCGACCCGGAACTGCTGGGGGAGATGTATTCCGCCGGCTGCCGCAGGATCTACTGGGGCATAGAGAGCGGCTCGCAGGCCACGCTGGATTCCCTGAACAAAGGCATCACGCTCGAGAGGATAAAAGAGACGATGAAGGCCAGCCGCCGGGCCGGGCTCGAGAACCTCGGCTTCTTCCTCGTCGGCGTGCCGGGCGAGACCAGGGAGACCGTGCGCCGCACCGTGGCTTTCGCCAAGGAGCTGGACCTCGACTACGTGCAGTTCTCCAAGCTCCTCGCCAAGCCGCTGACGCCGCTCTGGCGCGAGCTGGTGGAGGCCACCGGCAAGGACTACTGGCGCGACTGGGTACTCGGCAAGGAGACCGACCGCGAGCTGCCCCGGCCCTGGCTGAAGACCCTGACCAACGAACAGGTGGACGAGCTGGCCCGCTGGGCCTACGTCAGCTACCATTCGCGGCCGCTCTTCCTGCTGCGCCACGCCCTGAAATGCCGCTCCCTCGCCGAGTTCTTCCGCAAGACCGGCGCTTTCCTGGCCATGCTTTTCTCCAAGGGCCGCGGCCGGTTCCTGGCCTACCCGGAGAACATCTTCAGGGTGCTGCTGCGCCGCCTGCGCTGGAAGGCGGACCATGAATAGGATCGTCTTCGCCTACAGGGGCCGTTACTGGGTGCGCGATACCCGCGTGCTGGAGACGCTGTCCGCCATGGCCAAGGCCGCCGGCCACGCGACCTCGCTCGCTTACGACCGGGACCTCTTCGGGGTTTCCGACAACGTGCTCAGCCTGCCGCGGCTCAACCGCCTGCTTTTCGACCAGGCGGCCGCCGCGAAGAAGGCCGCGGCCGCCGGCCCGTCCTGGGTGGTGCTGCTCGAGAACGTCCACAACGGCCCCTGGGTGGAACGCTTCCTCTCCGACCTGTGGAGGGCCGGCTATAAAGGCCGTACCGCCGTGCTCGCCTGCCGCGGCCATTTCGCCGCGGACGTCTCGCTTTACGGCGAGCCCGAGAAGGCTTTCGGGGAGTTCCTTAAGGCGCTGCCGGCCCCGCCGGCGGCGATAACGGCCCCGGGGCCGTCGGACCTGGACGCGCTGCCCCTGCCGGACCACGGCCTTTTCGCCGGCTACGAGGACTTCGGCGCCAGCTACATGGCCTACGCCGGCCGGGGCTGTTCCGGTTCCTGCTCCTACTGCGAGGAGCCTTTCTACAGGAGCGCCTACGGCCCCGGTTACGTGCGGCTGCGCCGGCCCGCCCGGGTGATAGAGGAACTGGCCGCGGTCCGGGCGCGTTTCGGCACGCGGGAGATAACGTTCAAGGACTCCGTCCTTACCGCCGACAAGGCCTGGCTGCGGGAGTTCCTAGGGCTTTACCGGCGGAAGGTCGGCGCGCCGTTCAAATGTTTCGGCCGCCCGGACGCCTTCGACGCGGAGACCGCCGCGCTGCTGAAGTCCTCCGGCTGCTATTGCGTGGAGTTCGGCCTGCAGACGCTCAACGAGGGACTGCGGACCGGCTTGCTGAAGCGTCCCGAAAGCCTGGAGGCGGTTAAAAAGGCCTTCGCCGCCTGCGACGCGGCCGGCCTGGCCTACGACGCCGACTATATCTTCGGCCTGCCCGGGGAGACCCTCGCCGACCACCTCGCCGCGGCGGAGTTCTTTTCGGGGCTGAAGCTCCTCAACCGGATAAAATGCCATAACCTGGTCTATTACCGCGGCCTGCCGATAGCGGACTACGCGGTCAGGGAAGGCATGGCCGGCGAGGCCGCGCTGGCCCGGGGGGATTTCTTCAGCGGGGACAGGGCCGCGCCGGCCATGCGCGGCCCCGACGCCGGTTTCCGCAATCTTTTCAAGCTCTACGGCCTGCTCGGCGGGCGCGGGCTGGCCTTCGCCGCCCGCTCCGGGCTATGGAAGGCGCTGCGCTTCCTGCCGGGCGCGGCGGTGAAGCCGCCGGAGCTGCTGGCCGGCCTGCTGCGCCGGGACCGGCGGTTCTTCTACTACCTGCGCGCGTATCCCGGGAAGGTCTTCCGGCGCGGCGGCGGGCCGGATTGAAACTTACTGGAATTTAGATATAATGAAATGAACGGTCCAGGAGGGTACAATGGGAACTTTATTTTTTTTGGGCTTTCATTTCATAGCCAGGTTCAACACCGACTACGATTTCGTGATCTTGTGCTTCCTGCTGTCGCTGGACACTATAAGCGCCCTCAAGCTGGCTAAGATGATCCTGAAAAGAAAGGCCTGAACCCCTTATTATAAAATGCTTCGACGCCTCCTCATCCTGCTGCTGCTCGCTGCCGCCCCTTCCCTGGTCCGCGCCGAAGAAGCGCCCGCCGCCGGGAAGTTCTTCCCGGCCAAAGGCGCGCTGAACCTGGACCTCAATTACCCCGGCGCGGGCCTGCGCTGGTTCCCTGCCTCCGGCAGGGCGCTGGAACTGATAGGCCAGAAGCAGGACGAGATCTTCACCGGCTCCCTGCGGTACTATTATTACCCGGAAAAGCTGGCCGGGCGCGCCATCGCCCCGTACCTGGCGGCGGAAGGCGACTACCTGGATTTCAAAGGGAAGTATTCCAAGGGCTCCGGCTGGGGCGGAGGTCTTTTCGCCGGCGCCGAGTACCGCCTCGGGCCCAAGTTCTCGGTGCAGGCTGACCTGGGCGCGCTATACGTCTCGGTCACGGACAAGGACACCTCGCTGCTGGAGGACGGGCTGGAGTTCCTGATGACCTTCGGCGTCAATTTCTATTTCTCAACGGGTAAGCTATGAAGAAGACCTTGGCCTTCCTCTTCCTGCTCGGTCTGGCCGCGCCCGCCCCTGCCGGCTTCAGCCTCGGCCGCCCGGCCGCGGTGAAAAAGCGCGTGGACAAGCTGGACGACAAGGTCCGCGCCGCCGCGCGGGCGCCGGCATCGCCGGACCGCCCCCCTGTCTTCAGCGCTTCGGCGGCTGTTTCCACCACCGTGGCCGCCGGGGGCTATACCCGCGTTTCCGCGGCCGCGGCCGACCCGGACGGCGACACCGTAACCTACGTCTGGACATCCACGGCCGGGGTATTCCAGGGCTCCGGCGCGGCGCCTTATTGGCTGGCCCCCGCGGTCTCGGGGGTATACACGCTCTCATGCGCCGCCTCTGACGGCTCCCTCTCGGTGTCCACTTCGGTCGTGGTGACGGCGGTGGCGCCTGGCACGCCGAAATGGGACTTTTCCGCCGCGAACCCGTTCAGCCTTCCCCCGGTGCCGGCCCCCGACGGGACCGTTTACGTTTCCGATTCCGGCGGCGTCCTGTACGCCCTGGACGGCGCGGGCGCGCAGAAATGGAGCTATACCACCGCGGCCGCGCTCAACTATCCTCCCGTGGTCTCCGCCGACGGGATGGTATATGCCGTGGACAGTTCTGACAATGTCTACGCCGTCCGGCCCGACGGCACGCTCAAATGGAGCAATACCACGCTGCCTGCCGTTACCGTGGACGCTTCCCCGGTTGTGGGGCCGGACGGCGGGATATACGTGTATGACGGTACCAGCGCCGCCCTCTATTCCCTAGACCCTGTGACCGGGGTGGAAGTCTCGACTTTCACCGACCTCTCCGGGATACTGGTCGCGCCGGTAGCGGGCCCGAACGGCTCTATCTACGTGGCGGCCAATGACGGCGTTGACGACGTTCTCTACGCGGTGCCGGCGGCCGGCCTGAGCGGGTCTACGCCGACCATCGTGACCGGCATAACAATGCCGCCTGCGGTGGGGGCGGACGGTTCTGTCTACTGGCTGGACCTTTCCAATAACCTGAACGCCGCGACCGCGGCCGGCTCGACGAAGTGGGCGGCGCCTTTTTCGTACATTCCTTCCTTGGCCGATGTGGGTCCCTTGATAGGACTAGACGGAGGGGTATATGTACTCGACAGCGGGTCGGGGGTGATCCGGGTAAGTTCCGAGACCGGGGTCGGCTTCGCTTTCAGCTCCTCCTTCGCGGCCGTTACCCAGCCGGCGGCCTCCGGGCGGGACGGAGCCGTCTACGCCGTCTCCACGGCGGACCTGGCCGCCGCCAGATCCGGCGATACTGCTCTTTGGGGGCCGGTCACGGCCGCCCCTCCGGCCACGGCTTTCAACATGCCGTCGGCCGTGGCCGACGGTACGGTATACGCCACGGACGATAACGGGGCCGTCTATGCCTTCTATTCCACTTCTTTGCCGCCGTCCCCCTGACGGCGGCGGGGACGGGTTTATCTTGTATAATCTTACCGGCGGCCTGAGCGCCGCCGGATTTTTATGGAGCTATCCTACCTGAAGCGCAGGGGCGCCGGCGGCTTCGCGACTTACAAGCTGCGGAAACGATGCGAGGCTGTCTATGACCGCCTGAGGCTTTACTGCCCCGGCAACGAGGCGCCGGCCGTGCTGGACATAGGGGCCTGCGACGGCCGGATGCTCTCCTACCTGAAGGACCGCCTGCCGGAGGCCCGCTGCGAGGGCGTGGAGCCCGACCCCCGCTTCCTGGCCCGCGTCTCCGACCCGAGGGTGAGAGTGCGGGCCGGCCGGGCAGAGGATCTGGATTTTCCCGACGGGACCTTCGACTTCGTCGTGATGAGCTCGGTGCTGGAGCACGTGGAAGGCGAGGCCGCCGGCCTGGCCGAAGCCCGGCGGGTGCTTAAACCGGGCGGCGCCCTGTGCGTCATAGCCGTTCTGCCGCTGTACGAGAAACTGACCGTGCTCACCGGCTTCAAGAAGAGCGACCATTTCCGCAACTATTCCCTGCCTGAGCTGAAGGCCGCCCTGGAACGGGCCGGTTTCGCGGCGGCTGAGGCTTCCCCCATGCCTTTTCCGCTGTTCTACAACATAGCCGTGGGCCGCAAATGAAGAGATACCTGCTGCTCGCGGCCTTCTCCTTCCTGCTGTACTCGCCGGCGCTCTTCAACGGCTTCCTCTCCGACGATTTCGCCCTGCTGCAGGACCGCGCCCTTACCCCGCCTTCGGCCGGGGAACTTTTCAGCCCCGCTTATTGGAAGGGGGTGCCGGAGGAGCGTCGGGGGCGCTTCCGCCCGTTGCGGACGCTTTCGCTGCTGGCGGACCGCGCCGTTTACGGGGAGCGGCCCGCCGGCTACCACCTGACCAACGCGCTGCTGAACACGGCGGCCGTCCTGGCGGCGGCCGGCTTCGGGGAGGCGCTGTTCGGGCCCTGGACGGGCCTGGCCGGCGCCGCCGTCTTCGCGGCCTACCCGGTGCACGTGGAGTCGGTGGCCTGGGTAAAGAACCGCTCCGACCTGCTCTGCGCCCTTTTCAGCTTCCTCTCGCTGTGGGCGGGGCTGCTGTTCATGCGGCGCGGGCGGGCCCGGGCGGCCGCCGCGGCCGCCGGCTTCTGCCTGCTGGGCCTGCTTTCCAAGGAGACGGCCGCCGCCGTGCCGCTGGCCGGGCTGGCCATGTCCCGTCTTTTTGCCGAAGGGGCGGAGCGGCGGCGCGGCTACCTGCTTTGGCTGGGGCTGCTGGCCGCCGCCGCCGCGTGGTTCGTCTCCAAGGAGTTCTGGTGGCGGCCGGAACTGGCCGCCGCGCCCCCCGGGGACGCGCACTCGCAGTTGGCCGCCGTCCTCTATACCCTCGGTTCTTATCTGGCGCTGCTGGCCTTCCCTTTCAGGCTGGCGGCCGAGCGCGCTTTCGAACCGGCCGGAGGCTGGCCCCCGGGGGTAAAGCTGGCGCTGGCCGCCTTGCCGGCGCTGGCCGCCTGGCTCTGGTACCGCCGGGACAGGGAGGCCCTGTTCGCGCTGGGCTGGACGCTGCTGCTGCTGCTGCCGGTGCTGAACTTCGTGCCGCTGGAGAGCCGGCCGCTGGCCGAGCAGCGGCTCTACCTTCCTTCGCTCGGCGTCGCCTGGCTGGCCGCGCTGGCCGCCTGGCGCCTGCGCGGCTGGCGCCCGGCCCGGCCGCTGCTCGGCGCGCTGCTGCTGGTCCTCTCCGCGGCCAGCCTGGGCAGGACCTTCGTCTGGCGCGACGATCTTTCCTTCTGGCGGGACGCGGTGGCGAAGAACCCCTCTAATTACCGGGCTAACTATAACCTGGCCGCGGAATACCAGCGCCGGGGGAGCTTCGGAGAGGCGGTGAAGTATTATGAGGCGGCCGCCCGCGACGCCGATCTCCCGGAGATCTACTATTCCCTTGCTTTCTGCTACGACAAAGTTGGAGAATATCCCAGGTCGCTGGAGGCCTACAGGATGGTGGAGAGGCTGGCCCAGAGACCCAGTCCCGACCTCTACAATAACATGGCCATAGTCTACGAGAAGACCGGGGACTGCAAGAGGGCGGGGGAACTTTACCGCAGGGCCCTGGCCGTGGACCCGGCCTACGCCCCCGCCCGCAAGAACCTGGAAGACCTGTGCGCGAAAAAATAACCAATAACCTCTGGTGGCTGCTCCCGGTGGCGCTTTCCGGTATCCTTTACCTGAACTCGCTGAAGGGCGGCTTTTTCTGGGATGACAGAGGTGTCATTTTGGAAAACCCCGCCGTCAAGAGCTGGGGGTCTTCGCTGTCCACATTCAGGCCCGGCTACTGGCTTACCGAACATCCCGGCTCCAAAGGCCAGTACCGGCCTCTGCGTAACCTGACCTTCACTTTTGACTATAGTCTCTGGAGCAACCGGCCCGCCGGGTACCATTTCACCAATTACCTGCTTAACCTGGCCGCGGTGGGGCTGATCTGCCTGGCGGCGCGGGAGCTGTTCCTGTCCGAGACGGCGGCGCTCTTTTCCGGCCTGGTCTTCGCTTTTCACCCGATGCACGCCGAAACCGTCAACTTCATAAAGAACAGGTCGGATATACTGTGCCTCATCCTGCTGTTAGCCTCGCTTTACGCCTTTATGAAAGGCAGGAAGGGCGTATCGCTGGCCGCCTACATAGCGGCCCTTTTCGCCAAGGAACTGGCCGTGGCCTACCCCTTTGTGCTGCTTTTCCTGGCGGGCCGGGAGGGGAAAGGGAGTGTTTTTAAAAGAACCCTCCCGTATTTTATTCCGGCCGCGGGGCTGCTGGCGCTCAAACTGCTCTACCTTAAGGTGCCGGCCGGCCTGGCCGAGGCCAACCCGCTGCTGGCCGGGGCCGGCCCGCTGCGGTTGGTAGCGAGCACGCTGACCCAGTACTTCTATCTGCTTTTTTTCCCTTTTAAACTGGAACTGGACAGGCGGCTCGACCTGCTGTCGGGGCCCGCGAGCCCGGCTTTCCTGTTCTTCGCGCTTTTCTGGGCGGCCGTCGCCTGGGTGCTGTACAAGCGCAGGCCGGCCGGGGCCGGCGTTTACCTGTTCTCCGCCGCCTGGATCTTCCTGTTCCTGGGGCCTGTTTCCAACCTGGTGCCTTTGGCCGCCCGCCCGGTGGCTGAGCAGCGCCTCTATGTACCCTCCGCGGGCGTGGCCTTCCTGCTGGGAGGTTTTCTGGCGGCCCTATACGGCGGGTTGGGCGCTTACAGAAAATACGCGGGCGCGGCTCTGGCGGCCTTGCTGCTGTTCTTCGGCTATATGATAATGGCCCGCAACGCGCTCTGGGCCGACGAAATACGTTTCTGGGCGCAGGCGCTCAGGGAAAATCCGGGCCGGGCCTATGATAACCTGGCGGCCGGCCTTATGCGCGCGGGTGCTTACTCCGAGGCGGAGAAAGTCTACCTCCAGCTGCTGCGCCGCTTCCCGGGCAACAGCTCCATCTACGCCAATCTGGGCGTGCTGGCCCAGGCTAAAGGCGACGTGAAGGGGGCAATAGGGTACTTTACGGAGGCTAGCCGGCTGGAGCCCGGCAGCGCCGAGCTGCGCATGAACCTGGGGTCCATGTACCTGCTTTCCGGGGACAGGGCCAAGGCGAGGGCGCTCTACCTGGAGGCCGCCGCCCTGAACCCGCGCTCACCGGGCGTCTATACCAACCTCGGCGTGCTGGCGGCCGGGGAGGGGAAGGCGCGCCAGGCCGCTGAATACTTCAGGAAGGCCGTTGATCTGGACCCGGACCAGATAGAGGCGCGGTTGAACCTGGCCAACGCCTATATGGCGCTGGGCCTCAGGCGCGAGGCGGAAGAGCAGCGCCGCGAAGCCCAGGCCCGCCTGGCCGGGGGGGCCGAGGCCCCGAAGTACAATCCCTCCGTGGTGTTCAAGAAATAACCGTTGACGCGTCAAGCCGGGGGGGCTTGACAAACAACTTTTATCTGCTATAATATCAAGGCAGAGCGGTGCTGTGCCCCGCCCTTTTGGCTTGTGCGGTACAGCGGTGCGGTCGGAAGCTGCAGCGGTCGCAGACAGCGGTAGCGGTGTGAGCGTGCGGTTGTCCCAAAAGGGCGGGGTGTCAGTTCCTGATCCGATAATAGCAAAGCCGGCCAAAGCCGGCGGCGCAAAGCTGTGACCCGGTAAGTGCCCGGGCGTCAGGCTGCCGAAGACGATATGGAAAAGCGGTTTTCCCGCGTTTGTCCTTTCTATGTGGCCGTCCCGGCTCGCGCCGTGGCGGCTTTTTTGTCGTCCGCGCGCGCGCCGGGTATTTCGCGGGCCTGCAACATTTGCGAAACAATAATTATTTATTATAATAGGATGGCACTGAACGACCCTGCTGGAAGAAATATTCCTGCGGGGCCGTCCTTTGCCTTTTTATAGAACGATGATAAAGCCGGCCGGGACCATGAAAGCGCTGGAGCGGGTATTCGGAAAGAATACCCGCCGGGCGCTTTTTGCGGCCGCCGTGCTGCTCCTCTCCTCGGTCTACGCGCGCGCGGATTATTATTACGGCAACAATTACTGGCAGACCAACCAGACGCAGAACGCGATGAACACGCCCACGAAGCGGTTCTCCTACCGCTTCACGATGCCGTTCAACGACACGGTCACCGGCGTCAGGATCTACAATGTCGACGGAGGTAAAGACCTCCCCAACGTGGACGCCGGCATACAGGAAGACGCCTCGGGCGACCCCTCGGGCGTTTACATAACCTCGAATACCCTGGCCATAGGCACCGGCTCCGGCTGGAAGGTGGGTACGCTGCCGGACGCGTACCTGGGCAACGCTTCCGTCTACCACATGGTTATAATAGTGAAGAATACCGCCTACTCCTCGCGTCTGCTGTACGGCACGCCCTACCAGGAGTACGACCCCATCAACCAGGTGGACGATACCAACCGCGCGGTGCTGCAGTCGCTCGACAGCGGCGCCACCTGGGCCATCCAGGGCACCAATACCCCGGTCTTCATGCTGGATTTCGCCAGCGGCAAGTTCCTCGGCAACGTCTATTACGGCCAGGCCAATTACACCATAGGCTACGGCGGCGGCACAGGCCTGCCGGCCGACGGCGACACGCTGTCCCGCGTGGCGGGCATGCTGCTGACGGTAACCGGCGGCGACAAGGTGATCAACTCCATAGGCGCGGCCCTCTCCAAGACCGGCACCCCCACCGGGGACCTCAACTACTGCTTCTATAACCAGACCGACAGCGTCATAGTGACCACCGGCACGTTCATCAACGGCACGATGCTTTCCACCACGCTGACCTGGTTCGAGAAGCAGATCCGCGACCTGAACGATAATCCTACCGCCGTAAGGCTGGTCAACGGAAAGACCTACCAGATCTATTTCTGGTCCCCGGGCGGGTCCAATACCAGCAGCAACTACTTCAACCTCAACAACCAATACACGACCAACGCCACACCCTACCAGGACTACTCCTGGGAAGGGACTAACGGCAAGACCCAGTACAGGACCGGCGGCGGGGCGTGGACAAGCTATAACTATTACGACCCGTCCATGATCTTCAACGTGGACCAGATAGCCCCTACCGCCGGAGTATCGCTGCCCGCCAACGGGGACGCCTATAACGACAGCACCAAGGCGCTGCCCCAGATACAAGGCACCGCCGACGACCCGGTGAACGCCAACGGCTTCAACAGCGGCATCAAGAGCGTCTCCATAAGTATAAAGAACACTTCCGGCTGGTACTGGGACGGCTCCGGCTTCAACAGCTCTACCGAATACCCGCTGACGGCCACGCTGAGCCCGCAGGCCACGGCCTGGTGGTATATAGCGCCCAACTGGGCCACTTTCGGCTCCAACCTGAGCTACACCATAAGGGTCTCCGCCAAGGATAATTCCGACCTGACCGTCCCGATGGGCGGCAACACCGTGTTCAAGTTCGACAACTCGCTGCCGCTGTCGGCCCCTACCCAGCCCGACGGGATCAAGCCCTGGTACGGCGTCATGACCACGATAACCGGCACGGCCACCGACTCGCTGGCGGGGTCAGGCTTCGTCGCCAACGCCCAGCAGGTCAAGATACGCAAACTCTCCGGCGCCGGCAACCAGTACTGGACCGGCGGGTCCTGGGGCCCGGATACCACCATCAACGTCACCAATAACGCCGGCTCCGTCATCAACTGGTCCTATGACGCCTCCCTGGTGGACTGGGGTGTGTCCGGTTCCAGCTACGCGGTCTCGTGCCGGATCAAGGACATAGCGGACAACCAGCAGGCGTGGACCGCCGAACGCGTCTTCAAATGGGACGTGGACGTGCCCACCTCCGCCATAACCTATCCCGCCCAGTACGATTACGTCGGCACCAACCCTACGTTCTCGGGCGGCTATTACGACAAGGATTCCGGCATCGGCCCCGTTACCGGCGGCAAGGTGGAGATCCTGCTGATGGACCAGACCGCCGTGCCGACCCAGTGGTACTGGGGCACCGGCTGGCAGACGGTGCCGCCGCCTACCGCCGACGACTGGCCGGACGCGCAGGTCTGGGCCAGCTCCTGGACCTACTACAACGCCGCCCTTTCGCTTACGCCCAACCACCAGTACCTGCTGGTCTCCAGGGCGAAGGACTCCTCCTCCCCTGGCAACTACCAGAGCGTCTTCGCGGCCGGCACGGCGTCCAACACCTTCACCTGCGATAACCTGCCGCCCGATTCCTATATCTCCGTGCCGGCCGCGGCTTTCATGAAGGCCTTCCCCCAGATCACCGGCACGGCCAAGGACGCGCCGGGCATCACCAACGTGAAGTACCTGGACCTGGAGCTGGCCGAATTGTCGCCCATCGCCCCCTACGACCCCGTCAGCGTCTGGAACGGCTCCTCCTGGAAGGCCTACAGCACCTCTTTCAGCACCTACGCGCGCCTGTCCAACCCCGCGGATTTCATCCCGGCCGACTGGGCCTATACCCTGCCGGCCGGCATAAACCTGCAGCAGGGCAAGGACTACCGGCTGCGGTCGCGGGCCGTGGACTCGGTGGGCAACCTGGAGGCCTCGTGGACCAACGGCGTCAACGAGCGCCGCTTCAAGTACGACGTCTCCTGGCCCACGTCCACGCTGGTGAACGCCTACGAGGACGGCGTGCCGGTGCCGTTCCTCTCCCGTACCTATTTCCACAACATAACCCTCGTCAACGGCGCGGCCGACGACTGGCCCGCCACCCCCTACGGCGGCGTGGCGTCGGTCAAGCTGAAGATCGGGAAGGTGGACAGCCCCGGCTTCGGCTGCTACTGGAACGCCGCCACCGGCAACTGGGAGCGGGACAGCACGCTGGAGAACAACGCCTCCATCGTGGCCGGCGGCTGGGAGTTCAACACCTACGACGTTGACTGGTCCACCGGCTCTTCCGGGGTCTGCGTCTGGAGCGACGGCGGCACCTTCGCCCTGACGATCAAGGCCGTGGACGCCGCCGGCAATATCGAGAAGAACGGCGTGGGGCTCAACAGCGTCACGCTGGTCTACGACCCCGAGAAGCCCTCCTCCAAACTTACCAGCCTGGCGGACGGCGACCAGGTCAACAGCCTGCCGGTCATCGCGGGCACGGCCGACGACCGCGACCCGGCGGTTTACTATGTGCCCGGCATCTCTTCGGTGAGGCTCAATATCTACGACTCGGTCAACGGCAGGACCTACAACGGCAACCCCGACCCGTCCCTCTGGGCCGCCGGCGAGCAGCTGGGGGACACTTACTGGTATCCCGCCAGCTTCGTGGGGACCAGCTCCGGCACCTGGACTTTCGCCTCGCCGGCCTGGGGCAACAGCATAGCCTACCGCGTGGTCAGCAAGGCCGTGGACCTGGCCGACAACGAGGAGGTGGCGCTCTCGACGGTGAACTTCGTCTACGACGTCTACCAGGCCCTGCCCGAGAAGCCCAACTCCGACGTGACCGTGCCGGCCGACGATACGCACTATAATTACCAGTTCCTCTCCAGCAGCGGCACCTACGACGACAACGTCCGCAATATCGTCACCGGCGTCAAGTTGAAGGTCCTGCGCTACCCGACCCCTTCGCTGGGAGAGAACACGACGTATTACTGGAACCGCGCCACGCAGGACTGGGAAGCCGCGGACCCCAACGCCAACA
The DNA here is from genome assembly GCA_021847485.1 of bacterium. Lineage (GTDB taxonomy): Bacteria > Elusimicrobiota > Elusimicrobia > Elusimicrobiales > UBA9959 > UBA9959. Next base: position 33,616 of record JAJZRA010000005.1, on the reverse strand, counting down.
CCGCCAATTGGCCGGACGCCTCGGCCAGCGACGGCGGAAGTTTCGATACCAACGGCGGCGGCTGGTACTGGAACACCCCGCAGTCGGGCACGCCGCAGACTAATTTCTGGAAGCCCGGCCGCCGCTACGAGATCGTCTCCCGGGCCAAGGACAAGGCCGGCAACTACGAGCAGGTCTGGTCCACGGCCAGCTTCGTCTACGACCTGGACAGGCCGACGGTCACGGTGACCTACCCTATCACCAACGGCTACGTTTCCGCGGCCGGCAAGCCGGCCGGCACGGCGGCGGACCTGTGGCCCGGCCGCCCGGCCAAGGTCTACGTGCGCATAAAGCGCAATTCGGACAACTGGTACTGGAACAGCTCCATCTCCAACTGGACGAATACCGGCGCCCCCGAGGTCTGGAACGACGTCACGCTCTACGGCACGCTCAGTCCCAACGGCACCTGGTGGCAGCTCAACGCCTCCCCGTGGACCACCGGCGTGTTCTACGACGTGGACGCCAAGGCGCAGGATAGGGCCGGCAACTGGACCGTGCTGTACTCCACGGCCCTGAACGTCGCCGCCGACTTTACGCTCCCCTCTTCCAGCGTCACCTACCCCAACAACGGCGACGACCTGACTACCGACCTGACCGTCATCTCCGGCTCGGCCTCCGACGTGGCGCCCGGCTCGGTGGACAAGGTGCTGCTGTCCTATTACAAGGTCACGGCGCCGTCGGGCTACTGGAACATGGCGGCCAACAACTGGTCTTCCGCCTCGGAGCTTTTCTACGAGGCCACGAGCGTGGACGCCCCCAACAGGAAATGGCAGGCCACCGGCGCCTCCACCCCGACGTGGATCACCTCCGATCCCGGTATCGATTACCAGATCTTCGCCAAGGCCGTGGACAAGGCCGGCAACGAGGTGGTCAAGCCCGGTTCGCCGGCCTACAACAGCCCCTTGGTGCAGTTCAGGCTCCATACGCCGCTGCCTTCCAGCGTAATAATTTCGCCCGATTCCACGGTGCCTCACTGGAAGCCGCTGCCCAGCCAGCCCATAGTCGGCACGGCGGTGTTCTCCAGTACCGTGCAGGTGCGCATAGTTGACTATGGCCCCGACCTCGACGAGCTGGCCACGGCGGACAACCTGGTCTGGGACGGCGCGGCGTGGGTGTCGGCGGCGGCCAACCCGAACCTGTTCATCGGCGTGCAGAGCTTCGACGGTTCCGCCTGGCAGTTCACGATGCCGTCAGCCGGCTGGAACGGCAACCGCAAATACCGGGTCTACTCCAAGGCCTGGCTGGGCGCCGTGCCCGAGGGTTCCCCGTCCAGCGCCGAGTTCATAATAGACTCCAGCGCCCCGGCCGTGGCCATTTCCTACCCGGCCCAGGCCTACATGAACGCCGTGCCGCAGTTGGAAGGCTCCGTGTCCGACACTCCCCCGGGCGCGCTGCAGCGCACCTATTTCCGCGTCAAGCGCCAGAGCGCCAACGAGTACTGGAACTGGCAGGCCTCCACGTTCACGGCCCTTTCCGGAGGCTATACCGACCTGCCCGCGGCCGTGGCGGCCGGCCTGGCCTCGTACACCACCGATTATTTCTCCGCCGGCCAGGCCTGGGAGCCGGACAGGACTTACGTGGTCCAGCTCTTCTCGACGGACAAGGCCGGCAATACCGGCGCGGCGACGGAGGCCACCTTTACGCTGGACGCCTCCTCTCCCGCCGCCAGGATACTCGTTCCGTACGACGCCAACGGCGCCGGTATCCGCTACCTGCCCGCCCTCTCCGGCACGGCCTACGACAACTATAAGAACTCCAGGGTCCAGGTGGCCATCCGCAAGCTGGCCTCCACCCCGGTGTGGTTCGACGGAGCGGGCTTCACCGACACCAACGACCCGGCCCACTGGCTGGAAGTGAACGGGGCCAGCGGCTACCTCTCCCCGGACGCCACTTCCTGGACCTACGTCCCGGCCGGCCTCGACAACGTCTTCGCCGAGGATTACCGCTACCTGATCCTGGCCAGGGCCGTGGACGTGGCGCAGAACACGCAGCAGACCTTCGTCGTGGGCCAGTCCTCGATGGTGGTGAAGATAGACAAGTCCGCGCCTTCGCCTAAGACCGTCAACCCGTTGGACGACTCCGACGGGGTCAGCGGCCGCTACCAGCCGGGGATGATAGGCAAGACGGCCAATTCCACGCAGCTCAAGGGTACGGCCGTGGACAGCCCGGCCAACGTCAACTCCGGCGTGAGCGCCGTCAGCATAAGGCTTTCCTACCTGTCGGGGACCGTCACCTATTACTGGGACGGCGGCGCGTTCAGCAGCGCCGTCTCGTCCGAGACGGCCTGGCAGACGGCTTCCGTTTCCGGCTCGGGGCCGGTCTGGAACTGGAACTACATGACGGATATCGCCTGGCCGGCCGGCGACAGGGAATACCTGCTGGAGACCAAGGCCATGGACGACGCCCGCCTTTCCGACGACTCGGGCGCGGGCAACTGGAATTCCTGGCCCTATCCCTCGACGCGGTTCATCGTGGACGGCACCCCGCCGGCGGTGGCCATAACCACGCCGTCCGTCCTGGCGCTGAACTCGCTGACCCGCATAGACGGCACGGCCGACGCGGCGCTGGCCGGCCATAAACTGACCTACGTGCGCCTCTCCACCACGGGCGTGGACGGCACCAGGTACTGGGACAAGGCCGGCGGCGTCTGGACCTCCAACGCGGAGACCTGGAACCCGGCCACCACCCTCGGCCCCACCTCCTGGTACTGCCTCGTGGACCCGGTGGTGCTGAAGGACGACGTGGTCTATACCATGTCCGCCAGGGCGCTGGACTACGCCGGCAATTATTCCGCCGTCTACTCCACCCAGACCTTCACTTATGACATAACGCCGCCGGCGGTCTCCATAGGATTCCCGCTCGACGGCGCGGCCTATTCGCAGATCAAGGTCTCCACGCCCATCGCCGGCGCCTCCTCGCAGCCGGGGCAGCTCTCGGCCTACACCGGCGTCAGCACCGCGGCGGTCAAGATAACGGACGTGGACGGCGGCAACGTCTGCTTCACCGGCTCCGGCTGGGCGGCCTGCCCGGTCTGGCTGCCGGCCGGCGGGCCCCCCGGCGCCTGGAACTACACCGGCGCCGCGCTGTCCTTCGTCAACGACCACAGCTACCAGGTGGAGGCCAGGGCCACCGACTTCGCCGGCAACGACTCGCCTCCGGCGCTGGTCACGATCAGGTACGACGTGGAGAAGCCCACGTCCACGCTGACCTATCCGCTGCCCGGGCTGACCACCGGCTTCACCTATATCTCCGGCACCGCCGACGACGAGCGTTACGGCTCCCGGCAGTGGGAGGCCAAGCTCTCCAGCTACACGGTCAAGGTGGCGGTAAAGCGCCTCACCGCCCCGGCCGGCTGGTGGGACGGCGCGGCCGGCGACTTCACTTCGGGCCTCGCCAAGTGGTACGAGGCGGTAAATTCCACCACGACGACGCCCAACAAGTTCCGCTACGACCTGCCGGCGGCGATGATCTCCAAGCTGACCGACCCGGCCAACCAGAACGTCTCTTACTGGGTGGTCCCGTGGTCCTACGACCTGGCGCTCAACCGCGAGTTCGGGCCCCAGGCCGGCGACCCGCTGGAGGCCGACATCCCGCCCGGCGTGGGCCGGCTGGTGACCTTCGACAACGAGCCGCCGCGCAGCTACGTCACCATGCCGGCGCTGCAGTACTATAACAGCATCCCGACCATCTCCGGCACCTCCGGCGACAACGTCGGGATCGCCGAGACGCGCATCACGCTGTTCAATACGACGCTGAACAAATACTATTCCCGGTCGTTCACGCCGCTGCCCTGGTCCGCGCCCGGCGCCAACGAGAACGACGCGCCGTGGATCCCGGTGCAGGAGACCGTCTACCAGAGCTCCTCGGCCTGGAGCTATACCGTGCAGGATTCCTCCTGGACCAGCGGCGCCTGGTACAGTATCAGGGCGCGGGCGCGGGACGTGTCCGGCAACTACGATAACGTCTACACCACGGCCACGTTCCTCTTCGACAACCAGGCGCCGGTCTCCACGGTCACGGTCCCGTCCGACGGCGCCAACCTGAACTACCAGCCCGCGCAGCTGCAGGGCACCAGCTACGACCCCGGCTCCTCGGGGGTGGACCATATCTACCTCTACGTCTCCCGCGCCTCGGACGGCTGGTACTGGAACGGCACCGGCGGCTGGGACCCGACGCCCCAGCTGCTGAGCGCCGCCGCGCCTTTCGGCAGCTGGACCTGGGCCATCAGCGCCAACATGTTCCAGAACAACGACGGGGAGATCTTCCGGGTGCAGACCAACGCCGGGGACCGCGCCACCAACGAGGAGGGTTACGGCCTTAAAGCCTCTTTCGTCTACGACGTGAGCCGGCCCACCGCGGCCATCTCCTACCCGTACGACAACGGCTACATCAGCGCGTCCGGCAAGGTGGCCGGCGGTTCCTACGACAAGCCCAACGGCAAGGTGGCCGACGTCAATGTCCGCATCAAGCAGCTTGCCGGTCCCAACGCCGGCAAGTACTGGAGCGTGGCGGGGTCCTCGTGGGCGGCGGCCGCCCTGGCCAACAGCGTCGTCTCCTACGGCACGCTGAGCCCCGCGGCCACCTGGTGGCAGCTCAATACCTCCCCGTGGGCCACCGGCGAGATCTACGAGATGAACGCCTGGGCCGTGGACAAGGCCGGCAACTACCAGCTGGACTACTCCACCGCCACCAATATCAAGGCGGACTTCACCAACCCGTCATCCACTATCACCTATCCCACCAACGGGGCGCTGATACAGGCCGAGCTGAACAGCGTCCAGGGCCAGGCTTCCGACGTGCCGCCCGGGGTGCTGGACAAGGTGCTGCTGTCGTACTATAAGACGGATATCGGCAGATACTGGAACTTCGCCACTCACGCCTGGGACTCCGCCTCGGAGCTTTTCTACGAAGCGGGGATCTCCGGCAACAACTGGACGGCTACCGGCGCCTCTACCCCTACCTGGATAGCCCCGCTGGCCGGAGCGACCTACCGGATCTTCGCGAAGGCCGTGGACCAGGCCGGCAACGAGGTGCCCAAGCCCGGCCTGCCCGGGCCGCTGTCGCCTTACATAGAGTTCACGCTCAAGCCTCCGCCGCCGGTCTCCGCCATCGTCATCCCGGACGGCACGGTGCCGCACTTCAAGCCGGCGCCGGCCCCGGCCGTCATCGGTACGGCGGTTTACGCCACCACCGTGGCGGTGCGCGTGGTGGACTACGGCCCGGACCTGACCGAGAACGCCGGCGGCGACGACCTGGCCTGGAACGGCGCGGCCTGGGCCCCGGCCTCGGTCTTCACGGGCTTTACCGGGGTCGACACCTACGCGGCCCCGAACTGGCAATGGAGCATTCCCACCGCCAAGTGGAACGGCAACCGCCGCTACCGCGTGATCTCGCAGGCCTCGCACGAGATCAACGGCACCATCGAATCCCCGGGCGTGGGCGTGGAGTTCATCGTGGACTCCAGCGCGCCGGCCGCCGGCGTCACTATGCCGGACAAGGTCTACATGCGCTCGCTGACCTCGCTCGCCGGTACGGTGTCGGATACGGCGCCGGGTGAGGTGACCTCCGCCTATTTCCGCGTCAAGCGGCAGGGCCTGGCCGAGTACTGGAACTGGCAGGCCTCGACGTTCACCGCCGCCGGGACTTACACCGATCTGCCGGCGTCCCTGGCCTGGAACGACGTCCTCAAGACCGGTACCGTAAACTATAGCACCTCGGTCTTCACGGCCGGCCTGGCCTTCGAGCCGGACCGCAGCTATGTCGTCGAGCTCTACGCCACCGACAAGGCCGGGAACATGGGCTCCGCCTCCGCGTTCACGTTCACGATGGACGTCTCCTCCCCGGTGGCCAGGATACTGGTGCCTTACGACGCCGACAAGAAAGGCGTGCGCCAGGTGGACCGCATCGCCGGCACCGCGGCCGACAATTTCGGCAACTCCGACGTTTACGTGGCCCTGCAGCAGCAGGGCGACCCGCCGCTGTGGTTCAACGGCACCGACTTCCTGACGCCCGGCGTCAGCCCCGTGTGGATCTCGATGAAGGCCGACGGCACGCTCCTGCCCAGCGCCACCAGCTGGACTTACGCGCCGGCCGGCCTGGACCTGCGCTTCACGGCCGGCACCACCGGCCTGAAATACCTGCTGCTCTCCAAGGCCGTGGACGTGGCCGGCAACGCCCAGGACGTACTGCCGGTGGACGTCTCCTCGGTGGTCATCAACGTCGACAAGATGCCGCCGTCCTCGGCCTTCACGCTGCCGGCGGACGACCAGGACGGCTTCAGCGGGCGCTACAGGTCCGCCAATATCGGCAGGACGGCCAGCGGCACCAGGTTCTACGGCGCCTCCGCGGACAACGCCTACAGCGAGAACAACGCCGGCGTCTACAGCGGCGACCTCCGGCTGAGCTACGTGGCGGGGGGGACCACCTACTACTGGCAGCCTTCGGCTTTCACCAGCGCGATCTCCTCCGACACGGCCTGGCAGCCGGTCTCGGTCTCCTACGTAGGGCCGAACTGGAGCTGGATCTACCTCAACGACATCTCCTGGCCGGCCGGGGACAGGGAGTACAAGGCGGAAATACGGGCCATGGACGACGCGCGGCTGGCCGACGGTTCCGGCCCCGGCAACCTGGAGGACCCGCAGACCCGCGGCGCCAACGTCAGGTACTTCCTGATAGACGATACCCCGCCCACGGTCGCCATCACCACCCCGGCCGTTCCGGCCGTCCGCGAGCTGCCGGGTTTCGGCGGTACCGTTAACGCCGATATAGCCGGGCTGAACCGGGTAGAGGTCATGATCTCCACCGGGGTCGACGCCGCGACCCGTTACTGGAACGGCACCGGCTGGCAGACCGCCGCGTGGCCGGCGCTGTACGCGGCCAAGCTGGGGCCGGCCTCCTGGTACTATACGCTGCCTCCGGCGGCCCTGAGGGACGACGCGGCCTATACGCTGGTGGCGAGGGCCGTGGACTACGCCGGCAACGTCTCCGCCGTCTACTCCACCTTCACCGTGACTTACGACGTTACGGGGCCGCTGGTCTCGCTGGCCTACCCGGTCGACGGCGCCACCTATTCCCAGATCCTGCTGTCCACGCCGCTGGCCGGCACGGCCTCCAACAACCAGACCGCCCCGTACAGCGGCCCGAGCACCGTGACGGTCGCCATCTCCGACCTCGCCGGTTCCTGCTTCGACGGGACGTCCTTTACGGCCTGCTCGCAGAGCGTCTGGCTGCCCGCGCAGGGTACCGTGGCCAACTGGACCTATAACAACGGGAACCTTGCCTTCATCAGCGACCACAGCTACAAGTTCGAGGCCCGCTCCGCCGACGACGCGGGCAATTATTCCGGCGTGGCGGCCGTCACGACCAAGTTCGACCTGGACATCCCGACCTCCACCATCACCTCGCCGATGACGGAGTTCGTCAACGCCCTGCCGCTGGTCACCGGCACCGCGAGCGACGAGCGCTTCGGGCCCAGGACCTACGAGGCCGGCCTCGGCACCTACACGGTCAAGGTCGCCATCCGCCTGGTGGGCGGCAACTGGTGGAACGGTTCGACCGCTTTCGACTCCGCCAACCCCAAGTGGTACGAGGCCGCCGTCGACACCGCCGCCTACGGCGCCGGCCAGGCGACGGTGGACTGGCAGTACGCGGTGCCCGCCAACATGCAGGGCGTCATCTCCGGCCTGAGCGGCTCCTCGCCGTACCTGCGCAGCTACCTGATAGTGCCGTGGGCCTACGACCTGGCCCAGAACCGCGAGTTCGGGCCGGGCGGCTCCGACCCGGCCAGCGCCGACGTGCCGGCCGCGGTGGGCCGCATCCTCAAGTTCGACAACATGAAGCCGGTCTCGGTCGCCACCTCGCCGGCCAACGGCTCCTACCAGAGCTCGGCGCCGTACCTGTACGGCGTCGCCACGGACACCGGCGTGATAACCGGGGTGCAGGTGCTGGTGAAGGCCCGCGGCACCTTCAACGCCATCCTGAAATACCCGCCCTACACCAATACGGTGGCCGACTGGACGGACTCCGGCGGTTACGTCTACTGGAGCACGGCCGCGTACGCCAACGGCGCCTGGAGCCTGCAGCTGCCTTCGCTGGACCCGGTCAACAACAACAAGATCTCCGTCTGGACCAGGTCCAGGGACCAGGCCGGGAACTGGGAGAACTCGCCGACCCCGGCGCAGATAGACGCGAACCTTAACGCCGACGGGTCGCCGGCCTATTACTTCACTTACGACAACATGCTGCCGGTGACCGGCGTCACCTACCCGGACAGGTACGCGCTGAACGTCGCCACCAGCCAGATCTCCGGCACGGCCTTCGACGCCGGCACCGAGCCCTCGGGCGTCAGCGAGGTGCGCCTGCGCATCCGCCGCTCCGACGGCGCCTACTGGAGCTTCATCAACAACAACTGGACCAGCGCCATGCCCGGCGACACGTTCGGCGTCAACGGCACCAATAACTGGACCAAGGCCATAGACGCCGCCTCGCAGGAGGACGGCTACCAGTACGACATCTACCACTACGCGGTGGACAACGCGCATAACAACCAGTCCGGCGCCTACTTCTCCACGTTCACCTTCACGGTGGACCTCACGACGCCGACCTCGAAGATCACGTTCCCGGCGCACAACAGCTTCATCGGCTCCGTGCCGGCCATCACCGGCACCGCCGACGATTCCGTGGAGAACCTGCACTCCTGGGCCGCGCCGCGCAACTACGAGGCCGGCGTCAGCACCGATACCGGCGTGGAGCTGGCCATCCAGCGGCTGACCGACAACAAGTGGTGGGACGGCACCGGCTTCGGCGCCGCCTCGCGGCAGTGGCACCTGGCGGCCTTCACCGGCGCCTCGTCCGGCACCTGGGTCTACAACATCCCGGCGGGCGCCATAGCCGACGGCACGACCTATTACGCGATGAGCCGCGTGCGCGACCTGGTGGGCAACCTGCAGACGGCCTACACCACCAACTACTTCACCGGCGACACCACGCCGCCCGACTCCCGCGCGATAGACGTGCTGCCCGTCCACTCCGGCGACCCGTCCCAGATCACCGCCATCATCGGCACCGCGCAGGACACGCTGCCGGGCGAGCTGCGCAACAGCGACATGGTAAGGATAGCGCTGCGCAAGACCGACCTGCCGACGGCCTGCTACGACAACGCCAACAACAACTGGGTGAATTGCCCCACCGGGTCCTATCCTAACGACCGCCTGTGGTTCTCCACCGGCACGGTCAACGACCCGCGCGGCCAGCCCGGCAACTGGACCTGGGACACCTCGGGCATCACCTGGGCCAACGGCTCCTATTACGACGTGCAGGCCCTGGCCATAGACAAGGCCGGCAACGTCCGCTGCCAGGCCACCCCGGCCACCTGCCCGGGCGCCAACTCGCCGGACCTGAGCTTCAAGTTCGTGTCGCCGGCGGCGGCCGTCTTCATCACGATCCCCGCCGACGAGATGGGCAACTACCGTTCCAGCTCGCTCGGCGCGGTGCTGGGCAACGGCACCAACCTGCGCCCGCTCAACAGCGTGCAGATCCGCGTCAAACGGCAGAAGGAGCCCGCGGCCTGGTGGAGCGAGGGCTCCGGCGCGTGGCTCTCCTACGACACCTATACCTACGTCAACGCCAGCGCCGGTTCCTGGTCGATGGGCGTCTCCGGAGCCTCGGCCTTCACGGTGGACAACGCCACCTACACCTTCGCGGTGACCGGCTACAACTCCGCCAACGAGGCCAGCGTCCCGACCAACCGCAACGTCATAGTCGACAATACGGTCCCGCTCGGCGCCGTGTTGTCCCCCGGCTATCTCTACGTGAACGCCATGCCGGACATCAGCGGCACCGCCTACGACCCCGGCCGCGCCGCGCTGCCCGCGGCCTACCAGGAGGGCATGAGCCGCGTCCTCGTGATGGTCAAGGACAACACGATGGGCACCTACTGGAACGGCCTGACGTTCGATACGTTCATGTCGTCCAGCAACATCCTGGCCGCCGGCACGCTCAACTGGAGCACGGCCACGGCCGTCACGCCCTACATGAAGGACGGCCGCAGCTATACGGTCTTCGCCAAGCCGGAGGACAAGGCCGGCAACCGCGACGACAACGAGCTGACGGCGCCTTCCTTCACCGTCATCTACGACACTACCACGCCGGACTCGGCCATAACCGCCCCGGCGCCCTTCTCCATCCTCCGGTCGCTGACGGCCATCGCCGGCACCGCGGCCGACCCTAACGGCACCTACGCGCCCAGCCTGAAATCGGACCTGGACCGCGTCGAGCTGCAGATCTTCGACGAGGCCAGCAACCGCTGGTGGCACTCCGGCATCAGCGCTTTCTCGGTGCTGAGTTCCAGCTTCAACGCCGTTACCGGCACCAGCAACTGGAGCTACTCCAACGCGGCCCTCGCGCCCTCGCTGCAGTCCGGCAAGTACTACGTGCTCAACGCCCGCGCGGTGGACCGGGCCGGCAACGACCAGGCCGGCTTCAAGACCAACGTCTCCTCGCTGACCTTCATCTGGGACACCACGCCGCCGCAGACTTTCCTCGAGCAGCCGCTGGACGGGGCCAGCTATAAGCCGTCGGGCCTGACCGGCGTGAACCCGCTGCGCGGCACGGCCTCCGACGCGCCGCTGCCCTACAGCACGGACCACCTGAAGAAGGTGCAGATGAACCTGCTGTACCTGGAGGACGGGACGTCCTATTACTGGACCGGCACCACCTTCAGCTCGTGGACGCTGACCTTCGACGGCGCCTGGAGCGACGTGATCGGCACCTCCACGTGGCGCTACCCGTTCGACGGCGTCACCGGCGGGTTCGGCAACTGGGTCTCCGACCGGGACTACATCCTGCGCGTGCGCGCCTTCGACACCGCGCTGCCCCAGGACGCCAACGGCGGCAACGAGCAGAACCCGTGGACGGTGGCCCGCTTCGTGGTGGACGGCACCCCGCCGGTCTCGCGCGTCTCCACGCCTACCGCGAACAGCTTCATCCAGGGCACGCTCCCGGAGATAGACGGCACCAGCTACGGCGGGCGCTCCGGCCTGCTGCCCTTCCCGAACGGGCTCAAGCTGCGCATCTCCTACGTGTCGGGCGCGGACACCTATTACTGGGGCGGCACCGCGGCGGTGGGCTGGCTGATGAACGTTCAGACGGACCTGCCGGTGGAATACACGGCCTCCCAGTCCACCGTGACCTGGAAGTACCCGCCGGCCACCTACGAGCCGCCCACGATAACGGCCAACAACAGGGTCTATACCATCTCGATCGCCGGCACGGACAACGCCGGCAACGCGGAAGCCCCGGCCGCCGTAACGGTGACCTCGGACTTCAACTATCCGGCGCTCACGATCTCGACGCCGATGGCCGGCGCTTCCGCCTTCTACGGCCCCTCCAGGCCCACCGGCCTGCTGACCGGCAACTCGGCCGACAGCCCCGCCGGCATACTGCCGCCTATCAAGACTCAGCTCTCCAACATCTCGGAGCCGGGCGCCGTAAAGCCCAAGTGGGACGGCTCGGCGTGGACGGTGACCCCCTCCACGTGGCTGGCGGTCTCCGGCCTGAGCCCCTGGACCTTCTCCCCGCCGGGCTGGCCCGCCAACAAGCGCTATAAGGCCGAGCTGTGGGCGGTGGACTACGCGGGCAACCAGGTGCCGGCCGACACCTATACCCGCGAGTTCATCTACGACGTCAACGCGCCCTCCTCCACGATCCTGTCCCCGTCGGCGCCGTTCCATAACGCCGCGCAGGTGCAGACCTTCTCCGGCCTCGCCGCCGACTGGCTGGTCAACCCTTCCACCGAGGCCATGAGCGGCCTGGCCCCCGACGGAGTGGAGGTCCAGATCCTCGACCCTTCCGGCAATACCTTCAACGGCGCCGGCTTCGCTTCCGGCTCCTACTGGAGGAAGGCCGTCTTCTCCACGACCACCTTCGTCAACGACGGTATCTTCGGTCTCGACCTGGTCACGGCCGCCAACTGGTCGTACCCGCGGTCCCCCGACGCGTGGCCGCCGACGCTGGTGGAAGGCAGCACCTACACCGTCCGCGTGCGCGCCTACGACAGGGCCCTGAACCTGGAGAACTACGTCGAAAAGTCCTTCTGCTACGACGTCTACGCCCCGACCGTGGCCGTCACGATGCCGGGCAGCTTCGCCTACGTCTCGATGCCGGTCATCTCCGGGACCCTCTCCGAAAAGGTGAGCTACCCGGACCCCGTTTCCGGCGTGCAGCTGGTGATACAGCGCGTCTCCGACCTGAACTACTGGAACGGGACCGGCTGGGACGCCGTCTTCTCCGCGGCCGCCCACTGGCGCAACGCCACCACGATAGGCCCGGCCTCGTGGAGCCTGGCCGACCCCAACCTGAACACCGAGTTCAACAGCCTGAAGGCCTCCAACGCCTCGCTGCAGTTCAGGCTGTTCGTGCGGGCGAAGGACGCCGCCGGCAACCAGTCCCGCCCCGGCGCCGCCGCGCCGGCCAACCCGGACGTGGAGTTCACCGTGGACCCGGTGGTCCCGGTCTCGCGCGTGACCTACCCGGCCGCCGGCGCCTACGTCAACGCGCCGGTCTCGCACCTGGACGGCACGGCCTCGGATTCCAGCCTCGGCGTGCCTTCGGGCCTCAACAGCGTGCGGCTGCGCCTGTCCAAACTTAACTCGGCCAGCACGCGCTACTATTACAACTGGTCGCTCAATACCTGGACCACCGACCCGGCCGCCTGGATCTTCACCCCGGTGGACGCCGCGCTGACCCCGTGGACCAGGAGCATCCCGTCTTCGGCCTTCTCGGGTTCCGGCACCGACAACGGCGACGGCTACAGCTTCGAGGTGCAGCCGGAGGCGAAGGACAACACGCAGCCGGTCAACGGCGGTCCCAACACCGAGGTGCTGTACGCCACCTCCACCTTCCTCGTGGACCTCAGCACCCCGGCCGCGTTCATCGCGCAGCCGCCGCATAACAGCTATTTCAGGGCCGTTTCCTCGCTGTCCGGCACGGCCCAGGACCCGGTGGCGGGCGGGGGCATCCCGTCCGGCATGGCCTCCATCGAGTACCTGCTGGTGGATACCGACCGCAAGCCGAACCGCTACTGGGACTTCCAGAACGGGGCCTGGCAGGCCGCCTACGTCTCCAGCGTCACCGCCCCTGCGGCCAACTGGACCGTGACCTCGCTGCCTGTTAACAACCCGCCTTCGGCGGCCAACTCCTGGGCCGTCGGCCGCTCCAGCGCGACCTTCCTGCTGCAGGTGAAGATCACGGACAACGCGCTGAACGTCTCCAGTTTCACGGTGAATTATTCGACTTTCACGCTGGACCTGATCCTGCCGGATTCCCAGGTCACTTCGCCTCCGCTGGAGAACGGTCCCCAGCTGGTGGTCTCCAGCATCACCGGCACCGCCGCCGACTTCACTTCCGGGATCTCCACGGTCCAGGTCCGCATCCAGCAGGACATGACCCAGACCGACTGCCTGGATACCTCCAATAACGGCATGTACTGGAACGGCACCGCCTGGCAGTCCGGCGAGAAATGGCTGGGGGTGGATTCCTACAACCCCGCCGGCGGCGCCTGGAACCTGGACTCTTCCGCCGTGGTCTTCAGGGCGCAATGCTACTATGTCGTCAAGTCCAGCGCCGTGGACAACGTCAATAACGGCGAGGCGACTTGGGGCACGCGCCGCTTCAAGTTCACGCCCCCGCCGGCCTCCACGCGCATCAACGTGCCCGACAACCTGAAGTTCTACAAGGCCCTGGCCCAGGTCAGCGGCACGGCCAATTCCGACGCGAAGACGCTGGCGCTGCAGGTCCAGCGCCTCAGCGACAACTACTACTGGAACTTCGGGACCCAGGCCTGGCAGCTGGCGCTCTCCTCCGCTACCGGCATAGTCCCCTCGGGCGGAGCCTGGACCTACGGCACGAACCTGCCGCCGCTGGTCAGCGGCTCGTCCTACACTTTCCGCTCCATCGGCAAGAGCTATTCCGACGTGGACGAGGCCGCGCCGGCCACCAACCAGGTCTATTTCGACACCGACAAGCCGGTAGCCTCCGTCCTGCTGCCGTCGCCGGCCAAGCTCTACTACAACAGCCTGCCCGTCCTGGGCGGCCTGACTTCCGACCCGCCCGGGACCACGCCGCCGGCCGCCGGCATCTACCGCGTCTGGGCCGAACTGCAGGACGTCAACGGCCCCAATTCCGGCAATTACTGGGACAACGCCACCTCCACCTTCACCGCCGTCTGGGACCAGGCCGGCAACCAGGGCTCCTACTTCCTGGCCGGCTCGTCGTGGACCTATACCGTCAGCTATCCTACCGCGGCCTACACCAACGGCGTGCAGTACCGCGCGCGCGCCAAGTCGCTGGACAATACCTACAACAACGCGGCGCTGGAAGGCACGGAGTCGGACTTCTCCGCGCAGGTGCTGTTTAATTACGACACCGTGGTGCCTACGGCCGTGGTGACCGCGGTGGCGCCCGGCCAGAGCCGTTCCTCGGTGGGCGTGGCCAGCGGCACGCTGCAGGAGGAGCTCGTTCTGGCCAACATCGGCCAGCAGCCCGGCGCGCAGATCGCCGGGGTCAAGGTCCGCCTGAGGGACAACAAGCTGGTGCAGTACTGGGACGGCTCGGGCTGGAGCTCCAACCCCGCCGTCTGGGCCGACGCCGCCGTCTACCAGTCGTCGTGGTCCCTGGCCGCGCTGCCCATCTGGGCCGACGACGGCTCCTATACGCTGTGGGCCGAGGCCTCGGACAAGGCCGGCAACGTGCAGACCCTTTTCTCCGGCAACGGCTCGTCGGTCACCTTCACCGTGGACAAGACGGCCCCGTCGCTGGCGGTGCTGGCCCCGGCCGCCAACACCAAGATCTCCTCGGTGCTCTCCGTCTACGGCACCGCCAACGACCCCAACTACGCCACCAATTCCGGCATAGCCGGCCCCGGCAACGTGCAGGTCCAGGTCTCCTACCTGGACGCCGGCGTGACCTACTACTACGACGGCGCCGCGACCTTCACTTCCGGCCTGAACGACCTGACCTCCTGGCAGCCGGCCAACTACTGGACGCCGCAGGGGCCTTCCTCCGGCACCTGGACCTACCAGCCCGCCGGCCTGTCCGCCGCGATGGTGCCGGACAAGACCTACCGCTTCAGGGCCCGCGCGCAGGACAACGCCGTCCCGGTGCCTAACCCGGCCTCCCTGCTGGCCAACGCGGTCACCAACGGCAGCGTCGTTTACGACGTGACGCCCCCGGTCTCCAGGGTCACCGCCCCGGCCGACAAGGCCAGGGTCAGGACGCTGACGGTCATAACCGGCACTTCGCTGGACAACCTGGCCGGCATCTCCACGCTGGACCAGATAGGCGTCAGCATCTCCGAGAAGGGCGGCGCGGGCTGGAACGGCCTGTACCCGGGCACGTTCACGCTCACCTCCGAGACCTTCCAGCCGCTGAGCGCCCCGTCGCTGTCCGCCTCCTACGACGGCCTGCACTGGAGCTTCAACGCCCCCGACCTCCGCGACGGCTACACCTACGTGGTCAAGGTGCGCGCTTCCGACGACGTGACCCCGCCCAATACCGAGACGGCGGTCTCGTCGGTGACTTTCACCTACGACACCACGCCGCCTGCCGCGGCCATAACCTACCCGTACGCGCTGCCCGACGTCAGGGCCAACCTGAAGGCGCTGGCCTCGGTGTCCGGCACGGCTTACGAGCAGTTCGGCATCCAGTCGGCCTCCGTCTCGGTGCAGGAAGCCGACACGCTGCTCTACTACGACCCGCAGGTCTCCACCTTCAGCTCACCGACCCAGAAGTGGATAGGCGCGGCGATAGCGGGCGCGTCCCCCAACTACACCTGGACCGCCGCGGCCCCGCCGCTGACCGACAACAAGAACTACAACCTGCAGGTCACGGCCAACGACGCTGCCGGCAACGTGCTCGCGCCGCCTTCTCCCACGGTCATCCGCTACGACGTCACGCCGCCGCTCTCCGGGCCCGCTACGCCGCCGAACAACGGCTTCATCAACTCGCTCCCGGCCATCACCGGCACCGCGGCCGACGTGAACAGCAACCCTTCGGGCGTCGCGGGCTCGCAGGTGAAGATCCAGCGCAATACCGACGGCCTCTACTGGAACGGTTCCACGTGGGGCTCGCCCGAGGCCTGGCTGGCCCCGGTCGCCGGCGCGTCCTGGACCAAGGCGGCCCAGCTGCCGCCGTCGGACAACTTCGCCGGGCTGCACGACGGCGTAGCCTACACCGTGCAGACCCGCGCCTACGACGTGGCCGCCAACACCCAGAGCGTCTACATGGCGGGCAACATCTTCACGTTCGATATTTCCAGCCCGACCGCTTACGTGACGCAGCCGCTCAACGGCTCGCGCTTCAACGCGCTGCCGCTGGTCACGGGCACGGCGGCCGACGCCTTCAACGTCAATTTCCCGCTGATCCGCGTCTACGACATCCCGCTCAACAAGTACTGGCTGGATTCCGGCGTCTGCAACGGCCAGCCGAAGACCCGCATCTGGGTGGGCCCCGGGGACCTGTGCGCCGGCTACCCCGAGATCTGGAACGTGGCGCTGGACTCCTCCTCGGCGGCCGGCAGCTTCGGCTGGCGCTACGACGCCTCGGCCGTGGCGTGGCCGGACCGCGACAACGAACTGCAGATAGAGGCCAAGGTCGCCGACCAGGCCGGCAACTACACGTTCGCCTCCTCCACGTTCAGCTACGACGCCACGCCGCCGCTGTCGGCCATCCTGTACCCGCCCACGAACGGCGTGCTCTACTCCTCGATGACTGCCATCTCGGGCACTTCGCTCGACCTCACTTCGGCCGTCAGCGACGTGCGCATCCGCATCTGGTACCTGAGCGGCGGCTCCACCTATTACTGGCAGCCTACCACCCCGCACTGGTCCCCTTCCGACACCGGCTGGTGGTCCATAGGCGGCGCGCCCGGCCCCAAGGCCACGTACAACCCCTGGTCCTATACCAACTCCGATTTCACGAACCCGGGCACCGTGAACTTCGCCTGGAAGGAAGGCACGCACGACGGGCAGAACGGCAAGGTGTTCTATGTCGTGACCAAGGCCGTGGACGCGACCACCAACGAGCAGGTCTCGCTTACCACGCGCACGTTCCAGTTCGACAACGTGCCGCCGCTGTCGGCCCCGGTGCAGCCCGGCATAGACACCGCGTACAAGAACCTGCCGGTCCTCTCCGGCACCTCCGTAGACGCCGTGACGACCGTGGGCTCCGTCAAGGTGTCCGTCCTCAGCCAGGACGAGCCCGGCGGGCCCAAGTATTTCAACGGCTCCACCGGCTTCGCCAATACGGCCGAGACTTGGCTGTCCGTCTCCAACCTGTACCCGTCCTCCTGGACGTATTCCAGCGGCATGCTCACGTTCGCGGACAAGAGGCATTATATCGTCAAGTCCTCCGCCACCGACTCCATCGGCAACGTGCAGAACATCGTCGGGCAGTCGCGCTTCCTCTACGACACCACCGAGCCGCAGTCGGTGGTGGTCAGCCCCGTCAACGCCAGCGTCTACAACGACAACAAGGTGCTGCTCGGCAACGCCTCCGACCCCGGCTTCACTTCCGGGATAGACGGCACCGGTTCCGGCGTCTACCCCGACCAGCCCTGGCACGCCGGGAAGGTGGAGGCGCTGGTCTTCCGCGACACGGAGCCTTACCTCTCCTCCAACGGGCCTATCATCTACGGCGCCTGGGACAGTTCCGGCTACTTCTGGAACGGCTCCACGTGGACCGCGGCCTCGGCCGGGCCGGTCTGGAACCAGGGGCAGTTCACGGACTCGCTCGGCAACTGGCAGTACTCGGGCCTGGTCTGCGTGTCGACCAGCGAGCCGTGCTGGGTGCGCGGCGACCCGTACGCCGCCTGGGTGCGCGTGACCGATAACTCGGGCAACACCGAAGCTATCATCGACCAGGGCCCCAAGTTCTACATCGCGGCCCCGGCCCAGAGCTTCCTGATAACGGTCTCGGCCGACCCGATGACCTCCGGCTCGGACGTCAATATCACGGTCGAGGCCAAGGACGGTCCGAGCGGCTCCGGCAACACGGCCGCGGCCTACCAGGGAACGGTCAACTTCTACGTGGACGGCGTGCCCGGCGGCCCCGAGGTCATGGACAACGACGCCGTGATGGACGACTACCACGGCCTGCCGCAGCAGTACACGTTCCTGCCGGGCGACTTCGGCAAGAAGACCTTCCAGATGCGCCTGCGCAAGGCCGGCGGCCGCGTGCTGCGCACCGAGGACAAGGACAACCCCGCCATCTTCGGCACGAAGAACGTGACCGCCAACCCGACGACGCCGGACCGGGTGCAGGTCATAGCCGACTACGACCCGGCCGGCCAGCTGCCGATGCCCGGCCGCATGGACGCCGGCGTCGAGGGCAGCACCGGCACGCCGCGCACCAAGCCGGCCGGCTCCAACATCCCGTTCCTGCTGCAGGTGACGGACCGCTACTGGAACCTGGTCGTCTCGTCCGCGGCGAGCGTCTATATCACCGATACCGACAACAACAACGATCCGATATCGCCCGACGGGTATGTCAATTTCGTCGGCTCCACCACTATCTACCGCACCTTCGTCTCGGCCAGCGTTTCCGGCTGGGGCGTCTCGGCCTCCGGCCAGGGCCTCTATACCAACCCGCGCAACCCGTCCTCCAACGTGCCGGTGGTGGCGCAGACGGCGGACAGGCTGCTGGTGAAACTGCCCGGCGAGACGCTGGTGGAAGGCAAGTTCGCCGTCCAGCCCTACGGCAAGAAGGACTCGCCTTCGGACGCGGTGGCCGGTTCCACGCTGACGGTCACGGTCTACGGCGTAGACCCCTACTATAACGTGGACAAGACGGCCTCTTTCCAGGTCTCGGCCGACGTGAACACCGATCCTTACGACATAACGCCGCCGGCCCAGAACCTGGTCTCCGGCGCCACCAACTTCGCTTTCGTGCCGGTGGTCGCGTCCACTCACGTCATCCGGGCGCAGAGCTCCTCGCTGCCGCCGGCCACGTCCGTCTACTACACGCCCAACCCGGTCAGGGTCTGGTGGAACAGGCCGGTCAAGCTGCACCTGATCGCCGCCGGCCAGAGCCTGGACCCCGGCAAACCGCCTTATACCTCCGACCCGTCCGGCGGCGGCAAGGCCGGCTCGCCCTCGCCGCTGCAGGCCGGCAATACGACGTGGATGAGCGTCTACCTGACCGACGACTACTATAACGTCGTCAGGGGTACCACGCCCTTCCTGGCCGTCTCCTCCAACGCGCCGGTCATCCAGGTGGACTTCCTGAACGATCCGAACATCCAGCTGCGCGGCATGCATCCTTCGCCGTACCAGAAGAGCCTCGTCGCCGGTACGACCAACTTCCCGGTGATCCCGGTCACGCGCAACCAGTCGCCGGGCCTCTCGGTGCGCGTGACCGACACCGGCCTGACCTACACCGCCTTCAGTACCGACACGGTCTCGGGCATAGTCGTCAACCCGGCGCAGGCGGCCAGCATGCTGCTGCTGGTGCCCAACGAGGTCGCCGCCGAAGGCGTGCCGGGGGGGAAGACCGGCACCGCCGGCCCGCTGACCGCCGGCACCACCTACACGCTGACGGTCAGGGCCGTGGACGCCTACGGCAACCTGACCACGGACGGCCGCATGGTCAGGGTGGTCTCGAACGATATCTACGCCGTGCACCCGCCGGCGCAGCCTATGGCCGGCGGCATCGCGCTGATCAACGGTTTCGTGCCCAGCGCGGCCACCAATAACCTGGTGATAGACGCTCTGGACGACGATACCGTGGTGCCCAAGCTGTCCACCAGCACCGACGCCGGGGTGACGGTGGTCCCCGGCGCGCCGTCGCACCTGATCGTGCTGCTGCCGACCCAGTACCTGGTACCCGGCAAGGTGACGCCGCCCTACGGCGCGGCCGGGGCCATTTCCACGCAGACCGCCGGCGTCTACTTCAACGCGCAGGTCTACGCCGCCGACAGCCGCTACAACCGCGTCTACGGCGTGAACAAGACCAATATGCGCGCGGCCACCGACGACCTCAACGTGAACGGCGGCCTCCTCGGCTTCTTCGACATGGCCGACGGCAGCGCCACGATCAGCAATATCAGCCTGCGCAGCGCCGGCTTCCGGACCATAACGGCCGCCGACCTGAGCGGCACCAGCCCGAACCTGGGCGCCACCCAGAGCGGCACGTTCGTCCTGAACCCCAGCAACCCGACCAAGCTGCGCGCTATGGTCCCCAGCGAGACCCGCGTCCCGGGTTCCGTCTCCAACGGCCGCACCGGCGCGGTGGACGGCCAGCAGGCCGGCTTCCCGTTCGCGGTGACGGTGGACATCACCGACGCCTTCTGGAACCTGACGCCGGGCACCAGCCAGGAGATCCGCCTGGTCTGCGACGACCCGTTCTCGATAGTGAGCCCGTCCACGCAGGTGATCGTGGGTTCGGCGACGTTCACCGTGACGCCTAAGCGCGCCGGCTTCACCTACGTGCGGGCCGAGCTGGTCAACGCGATCCCGCCGTGGGGCCCGTCGCTCAACGTCGACACCGCCACCGTGGTCAGCGTGGCTCCCGGCATCCCGAAGCGCATGCTGCTGCTGATGCCGGGCGAGTCCTTCGACCAGGGCTCCCCGACCGGCAAGATCGGCGCGGTGGGGCCGCAGAAGGCCGGCACCGACTTCGGCGTGCGCGTCGGCGTCGTGGACGACTTCTTCAACCTGTGCCCCGGCCGGCCGGCGGACGTGCGCGTCAGCGCCCCCTCGGACCCGTACGCGCCGGCGGTCAGCACCGCCGCGGTCAATACCGCCGTGGGCTACACGGACCTGATGTACGCGAACCTGCACAAGGCCGCCACGCATTACCTGACGGCCACCGACTACGGCTCCTCCGGCCTCTCGGACGACCCGCAGTCCTCCACCTTCACGGTGCGCCCCGCCGACCCGGTCGGCCTGCAGATCCTGCTGCCCGGCGAGACGGCCGTCCCCGGCTCCGGCAATTATCCCTACGGCGGCAAGTCCTCGGTCGTCTCCACGCAGACCGCGGGCACGCCGTTCAACGTGACGGTCAACCTGGTGGACCCGTACATGAACAGGTACCAGGACCTCTCCGCGGGCCCGACGGTCTATATCGTCTCGATGGACGACCCGTACGACATGGACGTCTCCAGCTCGGCCCTGAACTACGGCACGCTGCAGGTGCAGATGAACCTGGTGACCCGCAAGAGCGTCTCCGCGATCAAGGTCTACCCGGTGATCGCGGCCGACAATAACGTCTGCTTCGGCAACTTCGGCGGCGCCTGCCGCGGCGACGACGCGGCCGCCAAGGCGTCGCTGAAGGTCTTCTCTTCCACGGCGACGCGCATCGAGGTGGTGCTGCCCGGCCAGGCGCTGGCCGAGGGCAAGTGCAATATCAGCCCGCCCTGCCGCGACCCGCTGATCTCCTGGCCCGGCCGCACCGGGCCGCCGAACGCGCACACCATAGGCACCGGCGCGCTGTTCGCGAACGTCTACGTGACCGACAAGTTCTATAACAAGGCGACGGAACTGACCGGCGCGGCGCAGGACACCAACCCGGCCGCCGTGATGCCCAACGTCGCGATCTCGCTGCCGGGCGACCTCAAGATCTCGCCGCCCTCGCCGCAGACGCTCTCCAACGGCGGCGCGGTGTTCGCGATCGACGCCCGCACCTCGTTCAGCACCTATACCGTGGTCGCGGCCACGACGGCTTCCTCGGCGGCCGACTACGCGACCGGGGTCTCCACCCTCGCCGTCAACCCGGGCCCGCCGACCCACATGATCTTCGTGCTGCCGTCCACCACCGTGGTCGCCGGCTTCCCGTTCTCCGCCACGCTGAAGGTGCGCGACATCTACGAGAACGACTGCTCCACCGGCCCCAACGTCTACCTGGGCACCGCGGCCTTCGCCGTGGTGGACCAGATCAACCCCAACCAGGACCCGAGCCTGGCCTCGCCCAACACGGCGTTCGGCGCCTCCGACCTGGGCGTGAAGGACCTGGTGAGCTGGTTCACGTTCCGCAAGGCCGGCGTCAATACGCTGGGCGCCTACGATACGCTGAGCCCGGGCGTCAACGTCTCCCCGCTCGTGAACGTGATGGTCCTGCCCGGCCCGCCCAACATCTACCGCGTCGTCCCCAACGACGACCTCGAGGTGCCGGCCGGTTCGATCCTGCTGCCCGGCCGCCAGGCGATGACGGCCCAGCTCTCGGACGCCTTCGACAACAACATTTCGTCCGCCGGGGTGCCGGCCTATATCCAGGTCGCCGAGGTCTACGGCTCCACCGGCACGCTGCAGTACCAGAGCGCCTCGGCCTGGCTGGATATGGGCGTTTCGACGGTGGTCTATACCGACTCCACCGGCCAGATCGGCCTTTCCACCCCGGTGGCTTACGGCGTCTCGTCCAGGGCCGGCGACTGGGCCCGCGTCTGGATAGGCACCACCCCGGCGCCCTCCAACACGGCCCCGATCTACGCCACCTACCTGTCCGCCAGGCAGAACATCAGCGGCAGGATGACGACTACCGGCGGCACGCCGTCCAAGCTGCTGTTCATCTCCAGCCAGCCGGCGGCTACCGTCGGCATCCAGGAGGTGGCCGGCTCCGGCGCGCTGTTCACGGTGGAGCGCCGCGACGACTTCGACAACCTGACCAAGCAGGGCCAGACCGACGTCTATCTCGGCATCCCGTCGGCCCAGATCTCCATCCATACCGCCCTGGGCCGCAACCTGGGCACGTTCGGCACCTTCGGCGACTACGGCTTCCGCACCACGCTCAACGACCAGTTCATCCCGGCCGCCAGCATCCTGCCCAACCAGACCAACGTCTCGTTCCGCTACCACGACAGGACTTCCTCCTATTCCGGCCTGTCCCCGGACCAGAACACGGCGGAGGGGGGCAGGCCCGGCTACTGGCAGATAGAGGCCCGCTCCGGCTCGATGCAGCCCGCCATTCACCAGCTGCGCGTGAACCCGATCGACATCGCCAAGGTCTCCTTCGGCAACGCGCGGCGCACGCTGGTGGCCGGCAAGACCATAGACAGCTTCGGCGTGAACCAGGACTTCAAGGCCGAGCTGCGGGACATGTTCGACAACCCGTCGCTGGCCACGGCCGCGGTGCAGGTCTATCTGTCCACCGATACGCGCCAGCCCTCGGCCATCAACGATTCCTTCTCGTTCTCGGTCTCGACCGCGCTGTCCGGCGCGTTCCCGCCGGTCTTCGCCTCGACTCTGAGCTACATCACCATCCCGCTCGACGGCTACTCGGCCACTTTCTACTACCTGGACACCGCGGCGTCCACGATCTACGGCTCCACGACCCCGCTGCGCCCTATCATAAAACTGTCCGTGCCCGACAGGCCGGCCTGGGCGGCCTCCACGCAGGCCGTGCACGTGCTGCCCGACTTCACGTACCGCATCAACGTCAGCTCCAACGCGGGCCAGACCTTCATGGCGGGCACCACGTCGCAGATGTTCCTGATGTCCATAGAGGACAAGTACGGCAACCCGACCCCGGTGGCCGGCGGCCAGGAGGACGCGATCGGGGCCGGCGTGTCCTTCACTATGGACTCCGATTCGCCCGGCCAGGTCAAGTTCGCCGCGCCGGACGTCTCCTCGTGGACGGCCAGGCCCGGCTCGGCCAAGATGGCGCTCGGCGAGTCCGCCACCAGCTTCTACATGACGGACACCAAGCTGTCCGAGCCTTCCCACCAGCTGACGATAAATACCGTCATGCCGAAGGGCTGGCTGCCGGCGATCTCCTCCTACGTGATCGTCGCCGCGCCGCCGGACCACGCCGCCTTCTACACGGCGCCGCGGCGGCTGGTGGCCGGCACCACCGTCCAGTACGCCGATTACGTCAGCAATATAACCACCGTCTCGGTGGTGAGCGTGGTGCTGAAGGACCGCTTCGAGAACACCACGACCACCTCGTCGGTGGCCACGGTGCGCTTTACGGCCGTCCGCAACACGATGTACGGCGGCATCGACCCCAACGAGGACGTCCTCTCCTCCAATCCCGCGTGGAAACTGCTGAAGACCAACCCGCTGGACCTCAGCATCTTCCCCGGCCAGAGCTACGCCAATGTCTACGTCTGGGACACCATCGTCGGCACCTCCACGATCAAGGCCGAGACGACGATACCTTCGGACGGCATTACGCTGCCGGCCATAACCCAGGACGAATATATCACGCCGAGCACCGCCGCGTATTTCACGCTGCATCACGCCTACAGCCTGACCAACCCGCTGCGCGTGCAGACCCCGGGCAACGTCACGCTGCGCGTGCGCGACAGGTTCGGCAACGTCTGCACCGGCGACGCCGTCAACGGCATGTACTACACCGGCAAGATCAATATGGCGACCAATTCCAAGGGGTCCGCCGACCTGCGCGACTGGCTGAACAACACCACCGATTACACCTTCGTCCCGGCGGACCACGGCGAGCGCCAGCTGCTGGTGCAGGACACTTTCGTCGAGACGCTGAAGCTTAACGTGACCGACTATTACCGCGCCGACATCTACGGCTATACCGGCGACAGCGCGCGCGGCATGCCGGTGCCCTCCAACGCCGACGTCATCCTGTCCGGCCTCGTGATCTCCCCGGCCGACCTGGCGCCCGAGGACCCGCTGCCGGTCGCGAAAGCCTCGCTCGGCATCAATAAGTACGCCATCTACCAGGGCGACGGCGTTATCCCCGACGTCCCGGCCCCGGTGCCGATGCTGCGCCTGACGATGCAGACCTCGCCGGCCGGGGCCCCGCCGGCCTACCTGAAGTCGGTGCAGCTCAAGAGCTCGGGCACGCTGTCGTGGTCCGACATCGTCGAGGTCGCGATGTACGCCGACAACCCGACCTACGGCCAGGTCGGCGCCTTCGACGGCGAGACCTCGCTCGGCGGGACGCCGATAGACATCTTCATGTCGAGCGGCACCTACGACACCGGCCTGATGGCCTGGACCTTCGACGACCTGGCCACGAAGGTCTCCACCGCCGCGCTGGTCTCCAACACCCCGCGCAACTTCTTCTTCGCGGTGCGCATGTCCACGGTCGCGGCCACGCCGCGCAGCTTCGCGCTGGTGATGGACAACCCGTCGTTCGTGGTGCTCAACTCCACGTTCGTCGGCGTGGCCTACAACAACTTCCCGATAGCGACGGCCACCTCGCCGGTGCGCAACCAGCCCGCCACGGTGCAGATCAAGGGCCAGGACATCGGCGCCTGGTGGCAGCCCACGGTGGGCACCACGACGCTGACGCTGGGGCAGTACGACTACGTGGAACAGGGCCAGGGCCGCGTCGGCTTCCTCGCGGTCAAGGCCTGGACCGATAACTTCGTCGGCACGATCAAGTCGTTCAAGATCATCAAGACCGGCACCGGCTCCGGCGCCGACCTCAAGAGCGTGCGCCTGTTCATGGACTCCTCCGGAGGCGACCCGGAACTGGGCGACGGCATCTTCGAGCCCAGCATCGACAAGGAGGTCACGGACCCGCTCAACCCGCCGGGTTACGACGTCAACGACCCCGACACCTTCGTGCTGCCGCTGATCAATCCCGGCCTGGACGGCGCGGTCTCCATCAGCACGCGCACGTACTTCGTGGTCTACGAGTTCGGCCCCGACTCGGTCCCGAACATGACGCACGGCGCCCGCATGGAGAACTCCGGCGTCAACCTGATCGACGGCGTCGTCGGCGCCTTCCAGCCTATAGTGTCCTCCACGATCCCGCTGCGCGCCACGGCCGACGTCGTCTACCTGGTGGACGTGAACAAGTCCCAGCCCAACAATTTCGCGACGCCCTCTTTCGTCACGCAGAACGACAAGGACAAGGCGGTCGCCCGCCTGACGCTGCAGATCAACGGCTCGCAGGGCTCGGCGGTCTGGAGCGGCCTCAAGCTGGACCGCTGGATCACCGGGGCCGAGAACGGCGGCACCCCGCTCTGGAACAAGGTCACCGACGTCAAGAAGATCAGCATCTGGCACGACTCCACCGGCGACGGCCTGCTGGAGACGTCCGGCACGGTCAAGGATACGGAAGTGCTGATGATCGGCATGCAGGACCGCACGTTCCCGTACGACTCGCTGAAGGCCCCGCTGACCTCCACGGACACGGTCCTGCGCGTCTACGACATCCAGCGCTTCTTCCCCGCGGACAGCCCGTTCCCGCAGGCGCCCGGCCGCCTGGTCGTCAACGACGCCCAGGCCGATCCTTCGCTGAAGGAAGTCGTCTACTACTCCACCGTGGACGTGCTTAACAACAGCTTCGGCGGCCTGACCCGCGGCGCCGAAGGCACGATGGTCGGCGACTGGTCCACCGGCACCGTGGTGTCCGGCCAGGCCGTGCTGCCGATCATCGGCGACGGCGGCGCGCTGGACGGCCAGATCATCTACAACTCCCCGAAGGACTATTTCATAACCTACGACATCGATCCGCTGGCCAACGTCTCCAACTTCTCGTACCTCGGCCTCGCGATCAGGGCCACCGACTACTTCATGATCGCGCCGCCCAAGATCATGAGCACCGCCAATATCGGCGTGACGCCGCCCGGCAAGTCGGTCTCGCTGATCGGCAAGGTGCGCGAGTATCCCGACCAGGTCATCTTCACGGCCAGCGACACGTTCACCGGCCCCAGCCTGCAGCAGCAGGCCGTCAACCAGCCCGTGCTCACGTTCAACGCCGAAACCAACGTGGCCGACGCGATGTGGCGCTGGCTGATGGTCTACGCCACCGGCACCGTCATCCAGGACGGTACGGCCATCGGCGACGTTTCGGCCGTCAAGGTCTGGTACGACAAGGACAACAACGGCTTCCTGGGCGCCAACGACGTCATGATCGGCTCGGGCACTTTCGGCAACACGATCTACGGCCCGCTGACCGCGCGCGTGGACTTCAGCGCGGAGCAGCGCCTTATCACGCCGCTCGAGGCGGCCAACAACGCCGTCTCGCAGCGCTATTTCCTGACCTACGATATCAGGGCCTCGGCCATGCCGAACGACGCCCTGGGCAACCCGCGCTACCTCGGCGCCTACCTGAAGCCGGACTCGCTGCCGCAGAACAGCCCGACGGTGGACGACGCGCTGAAGAACGCCATCTCGCTGCCGAACTACTTCTCGCAGGAGAACTCCAACCTGACCTTCGTCTCGAAGCTCCGCGATATCATCTCCTCGCCCAGCACGATCACGGTGCTGACCGAGCCGGTCTTCTCGCCCGGCGGCTCCGGCTCCCAGGTCTCGATGCGCCTTACGCAGGACGTCGTCAGCCCCGGACCCCAGGACGCCGCCTGGCTCGTTACCTCCACCGCCGGCATCCCGTCCGCCGGCTATGCCATGGTGGACAACGAGATAGTCCACTACGACTCTACGGGGCCCGGGGCGCTGCTGACGGTGACCCGCGGCGCCTTCAACTCGCCGATCGTCAACCACTCCAGCGGGTCGGTCGTCGGCGGAGAGATCTACCAGGGCTGGGGCAACTACCCGCTCGCGCAGATGACGCTGGCTACCGAAGGCTACGGCGTCCGCTGGCAGGGCGTCAAGCTGTCCCGCAAGCAGCCGTCCAGCCTGAACGGCTACGATTCCGACACCGCGCTGATAAAGATCTGGAAGGACAACGGCAACGGCGTCTTCGACCGCGACGCCGCCACCGGCCTCAACACGTCCGACACGATCATCGGCACCGGGCGCTTCGGCACCGGCACCGACGCCGTCGGCAAGGCCACCATCCTGGTCAAGGACCCGGCGCTGAACGACCAGAACTACGTGGTCATCCGCTCCACGCCCACGAAGATCTTCATCACCGTCGACATCGACAAGGCGTCCAACTTCTCGAACGTCCTGCTGAACCCGCAGAACGACGTGCTCGGCGTCGAGGTGCCGTTCGAGACCAACTTCATCTTCGGGCCGGAGAACTCGGGCCACGTGGCGCAGTTCCTGAGCCCGACGCTCAGCCAGATGAACGTGCTGCTGCCGACGATGAACAACGTCACGATGACCCCCGAGGATATCTCGCCGGTCACGGTGACGCAGAACGACAAGAACGTCGGCGTGCTGGCGATGCGCTTCGTGACGGACAAGACCTCGGCCAAGGTGGAGGCCATCCGCGTGGACCGCCGCGGCTCTTCCAACGACTCGGATATCGACCTGCTGAAGGTCTGGACCGACTCCAACGACAACTGCATCCTGGACTCGGTCGACACCTCGAGCGACGCCGCCGGCCTCTACCCGAACCTGATGAGCTACGGCAACGAGTCCTTCTCGTCGAGCACGGTCAATATCGTGCTGAAGAAGCCGATCGTGGTGACGACGACGCCGCTGTGCGCCTTCATCAGCTACGACATGTCGCAGTTCGCGATTATCGGCAGCACGGCCGCGCTCTCGATCTCCTCGGCCGGCTACTTCACGATCGGCATCCCGAACACGATCACGCTCTCGACTTGGCCCATCAGCACGATGCCGATGGTGGTCAAGGAGATCCCGTCCAACGTGGTCCTCGGCGCCAACGACGTCGCCACCGACCTCGTGCTGTCCGGCGGCGTCAACCAGGCCCAGCTCAACGCGCCCATGATCCGCTTCAACCTGGCGACCGAGGCCGGCAACGCCCGCTGGAGCGCCTTCAAGGTGCAGCGCACCGGCGCCTCCAACGACCCGAACGCGCCTTTCGGCAAGAACACCGACGTCAAGTTCATCAAGATCTACCAGGACTCGAACCAGAACGACGTGCTCGACGTCAACGACGTCAACATCTCCGAGGCGAACGCGCTGACGATGATGCCGTTCATGTCCACCGATACGCTGCCTATGGACCTGGTCGTCAACTCGACGGCCGGCTTCCCGGCCGCCGGCCGCATCTATATCTCCGAGGCGGAGCTCGCCTCTTATTCCGGCACCGGCATAGACCCCGCCAGCGGCAAACCGTTCCTGCACGTCTTCTCGAGGGGCGAGAAGCTGGGCGACTTCTACACGCCGGTCGTCAACCACCCCGCCCGCGCCTCCGTGCGCAAGGTGGACCTGTTCGACCAGGAGAACCCGCTCAACACGCAGACCTATATAGACCTGTCGCAGTACCAGACGCTGTCGCCGCTGCCGCAGACCTACTTCGCGGTCTACGACATGGGCGAAATGGCGATCAAGGCCAACAAGGTGGGCATGATGATCCGCGACAAGTCGTGGGTCGTGGTGAACTCGCCGCACGACGTCTCCAGCAGCCTGTACGTGGGCATCACGAAGGCCCTGCCGAAGGGCACCGGCACGCAGATCTACCCGTTCAGCTCCAGCCTGGTGCCGATCAGGGCCATCAGCCTGAGCATCAATTCCGTGGACATTTCGCCGAAGTCGGCGGAGAAGGGGACGCGTAACGTCCCGGTCATGACCTTCTACATGAAGACCCTCTCCGACTACGTCGCGCTGGGCCAGGTCTTCCTGCACCAGACCGGCACTATCAGCAGCACCACGGTCAACCTCGGCGACGGCGACCTGACCAGCGTTTCGCTGTGGAAGGACGACGGGGACGGCGCCTTCAGCCCGATCTCGGACCAGCGCATAGGCTATACCGCCCATTCCTCCACCACCCCGTTCAAGGACGGCTTCGCCGTGGACATCACGGACGGCAACCTGCCTTACCTCGTGATCTCCACCGCGACCACCATCATCCACATGGCCTGCGACATCAGTTCTGCTACCGATATGTCAGGCGCCGACACGATGGGCCACCAGGCCGGCCTGAGCCTGGCCGCGTTCTCGGACCTGCGCGGCGTGGCCGGCATGCAGCTGGCGGCCGGACAGTATTACCTGGACAACTACCCGATGAGCTCCAACGAGATCCTGATCTCGCCGGCCATCATCCCGCTGACGCCGGTCTACAAGCACATCATGCTGGCCTCCAACGGCTATCCCGCCTACGCGCTGAGCGACTCCAGCGGCAACGTCGTGCTGGGCTCCAACAACCTGCCGATCGCCGACCCGAGCCGCTGGATCTACAACTACACCGCCAACGGCTGCCGCGCCGACGAGCCGCAGATCGACATCAACGGCGACGGCGTGCCGGACAACTTCGACTATTACCAGGCCGGCAAGTGCAACGACGTCAGCCTGAACAATTCCGGCCTGCCCAGCTACGACCTGGACGGCGACCGGCTGCTGGACTTCGACGAGAACCTGGACTACGTGCCGGACCGCATCGTCGACGACGGCACCGGCAAGCCGCTCTACTTCGTGGGCGACAACGTGCAGAACGTGAAGATGGAGCTGGCCGTCTCCGAGCTGGGCGCCGTCCCCAACGGCTGGTCGCCCAACACGACCGAGCTGCCCGGCTGGTGGAACCCGGCCTCGGGCGCGGTGGCCCTCTACGAACTCTCGCTGGGCGGCAGCTTCTCCGACCCGACCGGCATCAAGAACGGCTGGCAGCCGGCGGGGGACAAGCTCTCCGGCAAGGTGACCAACGTCGCCCTGTCGCCCGGCCACTTCACCAAGCTGGCCAGCCGCATAGAGGTGGAGACCTCCTCCTTCACGGTGCTTTCCACCGACGGCTTCGCGGCCGAGGGCGTGGTCTACGTCGGCAACGAGATGATGGTCGTCACCAAGCTCGACGGCGTCACGTTCAAGATAAACCAGCGCGGCGTGCAGGGCTCCTTCCGCGGGCCGCACACGGCGTGGGGCGAGACCGTCTCCGACCGCGGCTATATCCTGAGCGTGCGCGGCCAGATGGCCGACGGCACCTACGTGCCCAGCGTCAACGGCGTGCCGGTGATGGTCTACCGCATCGACACCACCTACCCGACCACCCCAGGCGCGCCCGAGCCGCAGGTGGCCAAGGGCGTCTCCTCGGGCCAGGCCTACACGCTCAAGTGGGACGCGTCCTCCGACGCCGAGTCCAACGTGGCCTCCTACGAGATCCAGGAGCGCGAGGGCACCAACCCGATCTGGAGGACCGTGGCCACGATCCCCGGCTTCAAGACCGGCGGCGCCATCAACAACATCTACACGATAGGCGACCCGGTCAACCCCGGCGAGTCGCCGCGGCCGCTCGGCAAGTACTACACCTACCGCGTCCGCAGCTGGAACTTCGCCGGCCTGCATTCCGAGTGGTCGCAGGTCTCCACGCCCGCCGGCACCCAGATCGGCACCGAGCTGCTCGGCAAGGTCTCCAACTATCCGAACCCGGTGGACCTGCGCAAGGGCGGCGTGGAAGGCCGTACCGTCATTAACTATACCTTGAACGATAACGCCGAGGTCACGATCACGATCTACGACCTGCTGGGCTACGTGGTCCGCGAGTTCAAGTTCACCAGCGGGACCCCGGGCGGCCAGCTGGGCCCGAACTTCGTGATCTGGGACGGCAAGAACGGCCTGGGCGGCTACGTCTCCAAGGGCGGCTATATAGTGCGCGTCAAGGCTTCCAGCCCCAAGGGCAGCAAGGTCGTGATGCGCAAGGTGGGCGTCATTCACTAAGCCCTCCAGGGGGGGGGGGGGTGAAAAGGCCTTGACGTGTCAATGGTGTCCCCCTTGACAAAGCCGTTCCATCTGCTATAATATTAATGCCGTAAATCTGTAACGTGTTTGTAACGCGGTCTTGTTACGATAATAGCAAAGCCGGCCAAAGCCGGCGGCGCAAAGCTAAGACCCGCTATGTGAGCGGGGGTCAGGCTGCCGAAAACGATGAAACGCAATCTTTGTATTGCTTTTGCCCCCTTGGCTATTTGGGCTATCGTGAAGCGTATAATGCGCTTCAGCCCCGCCATGGGGCTTTTTATTGCGTTCTCGGCCTCCCTGGCCCTGGCCCAGAGCGGCGGCCAGCCCGGCGCTTTCATGAGCTACGGCGCCGGCGCCCGCGGCCTGGGCATGGGCGGCGCCTTCTTCGCGGTGGCGGACGACGCCTCCGCCTCCTACTGGAACCCCGCGGCCCTCACCCTGCTGGAGCGCAAAGAGTTCACCGCGATGCAGGCGACGCTGTTCGCGCAGACCACTCTGAACTTCTTCACCTACGCGCACCCGACCACCACCAAGGGCACCTGGGCCGTCAGCATGACCCAGCTGCAGTCCACCGGCTTCGAGAAGGTCTCGATCACGGCCAACCCGGCCGGCGACGAGATCGTGGATATCAAGAACCTCGGCACCTTCAACAGCAGCGAGCGCGCGCTGGCCTTCTCCTGGGGCCGCGACGTTTCAGACAAGCTGGCCTTCGGCGTGATGATAAAGAACATCAGCCGCGTGATGGACACCTCGGCCGACTCCTTCAACTCCATCGACATCGCGATGCTCAACAAGTTCTCCAAGACCTACCGCGCCGCGGTGGGCATCCAGAACGTCTTCTCGATGGCCTCGGGCGACACCGAGGACAAGCTGCCGCTGACCCTCAAGTTCGGCCAGGCCCTGTCGCTGTTCAAGGGCAGCCTGGTCTTCGGCTTCGACATCGCCAAGCCGCAGAGCGCCGCCACCCAGTGGCGCTTCGGCGGCGAGTACTGGCTGATGTACTGGAGCGCGCTGCGCTTCGGCGTGATGGGCGCCCCCGGCATCCAGGAGGCCGACTTCGGCCTCGGCATCAAGTACAAGGACCTGGGCCTGGACGTGGCCCAGGGCGTGCACGCGCTCGGCACCACCACCCGGGTGTCGCTGACCCTGCGCATGGGCCAGAGCAACAAGAGCAAGCACGACCGCGAGGTGCGCGACATCATCCGCCAGGCGCTGCAGTACTTCAAGTCCGGCTACTTCACCCGCGCGATGGAGAAGCTGCGCGCCGCGATGGACGCCGACCCCGGCAACGCCGAGATCCGCCGCATGGTGACGCGCCTGCAGGCCGCCATCGACTACGTGCCCGACGCGACCGGCGGCGAGGAGGTGCCCACGCTGACCCGCCGCGGCATCATCGCCTACGTGGACGGCAAGGACCTGCGCTCCTCGGTCAACATCCTGCGGCACGCCTTCAACAAGGACCCGAAGAACGACCGCCTGCTCTCCCTCCTTAATATGGTGGAGAAGGAGGCCGGCGTCTCCGAGCTGACCCGCAAGCCCGAGGGCCCCGAGATCTTCACCTACATCGACCAGCGCACCTACGACGCGCGCCAGGCGATCTACGACGGCAAGTACGACCTCGCGATGAAGCGCGCGCAGGACATCCTGGACCTGGAGCCCAACAACGAGACCGCGCTCGAGATCATGGGCAGCTCGTTCTACCTGATGGACCAGAAGGAGAAGGCCAAGGTCATCTGGGAGAAGGTGCTCGAGATCAACCCGAACAACGCGATGGTCAAGAACTTCCTCAGGCAGGTCCGCTAAGGTGGTAGCACCTCTGGACCCTAGAGGCCTGCCGTGGGCCCGGGGGCCGGAAAAACCGGCGTCGCGCACACCGTGCGCGCGCCTGCCTACCTCGGCCTCGGCGCTTACGCAAGCCTCGGCCTCCGGAGGCTTTTTCCAACCCCCGGGCCCGCGTCAGGCCTATCGAACCCGGAGGGCCGGCAAGGGGATGCCTTTCGAGGGATGTCGCGGAAGGCCCGGCTTGCGTAAGCGCCGGGCCTGAGCGAACAAGGTGCGGCCACGGTGTGGCCGACACCGACCCGAGGAAGGCATCCCCTTGTCGGACCGACTTCGCTTCTCGC
>JAJZRA010000049.1 GCA_021847485.1 bacterium | reverse complement strand
GGCCTTAGCGAAGGCGAGCCGCGCGGCGGCCAGGGCGGCCTTCAGGTTGAGGGTGTCGTGCGCGGTCTCCAGCAGCAGCAGGTCCACGCCGCCGTCGACCAGCGCCGAGAGCTGTTCCAGGTAGATGGCGCGCAGGTCGTCGAAGGAGAGCCCGCCGGTGACGAACAGGGCCTTATTGGTGGGGCCGACGGAACCGGCCACGTAGCGGCGCGCGCCGTGCGTGGAGAAGCGGTCGGCCGCGGCGCGGGCCAGCTTGGCGGCGGCGAGGTTCAGCTCGCGGACGCGCCCCTTCAGGCCGTATTCGGCGAGGACCGCGGCGTTGGCCCCGAAAGTATTGGTCTCTACGAAGTCGGCGCCGGCCGCCAGGTAGTCCTCGTGGACCCTGGAGATGGCGTCGGGCCTGGTCACGGAGAGGATCTCGTTGAGGCCGTCGTGGCCGCCGTAGTCGGCCTCTTTCAGGCCGAAGCCCTGCAGGTAGGTGCCCATCGCGCCGTCGAAGACGGGGATGCGCTCGGCCAGTATCTTCTTTATTTCTTCGTTGGTCATAAATTTCAGAACTCCCCGAACAGGTCGAAAGCGTTGGCGGAGGTGCGGTCGGCCAGCTGCGAATTGGAGAGCCCCAGGTGGCCGGCCGTCATCGCCGCTATCTCCGGGATGAACGACGGGTCGTTGCGCCGGCCGCGCGCGCTCTGCGGCGGCAGGTAGGGGCAGTCGGTCTCCAGCACTATGTTGGCGGCCCCGGCGCGGCGCACGGTCTCGCGCAGGTCGTGGTTGTTCTTGTAGGTGAAGGTGCCGTTCACGCCGAGGGCGAGCCCGAGGTCCAGGCCGGCCTTCGCGTCGGCCCAGCTCCCGGAGAAGCAGTGCAGCACGCCGCGGAAGCGGCGCGACGGAGAATACGCCCAGCCCTTCAGTTCCGCGAGCAGGTCGGCATAGGCGTTCTGCCCGCTTTCCCTGCCGTTGCGGGCGTGGAAGACGGCGGGCCTGGAGGACTCGGCGCAGAGCGGCAGCTGGGCGCGCAGCAGCGCGAACTGCTCATCCCGGCGCCCCGGCTCCCACCAGTAATCGAGGCCTATCTCGCCCACGGCGACGGCGGCGGGCTTGGCGAGGCAGGCCTTAAGCCCGGGCAGCCAGTCCGGGGCGAGGTCCTTGATGTATTCGGGGTGCACGCCGAAGGCTAGGCGCACGCTGGCGGGGTAGGCGGCGGCGAAGGCCTCGCCCGGCGCCCAGTCGCCGGGCGCGCAGGCTATCTCGACGAAGCGCTCCACGCCGGCGGCGAGCGAGCGCTCCATCACCCCGGCGCGGTCCGCGTCGAAAGCCTTGTCGTTAAGATGAGCGTGAGTATCTATGAGCATTTCGTATCTCGTTCTCGGGCGGCCAGGGGTATGCCTTCCGAGGGATGTCGCGGAAGGCCCGGCTTGCGTAAGCGCCGGGCCTGAGCGAACAAGGCGCGGGCACGGTGTGCCCGACGCCGGCCCGAGGGGGGCATACCTCTGGCCGCCCGCGGCCCGGAAAGCCCCTCTCTAATCTTCCGCCGTCACGTTGCGCTTCTTGCGGCCGCCGGCCACCCAGGAGAGGTACGAATGCATGAACGGGTCCAGCGCGCCGTCCATCACCGCGTCGATCTGCGAGGTCTCCTCGCCGGTGCGCAGGTCCTTCACCATCTGGTACGGCATGAAAACGTAGGAGCGGATCTGGTGCCCCCAGCCGATGTCGCCCTTCGCGTCATAATGGCGCTCCATCTCGGAGCGCTTCTTGTCCATCTCGATCTCGTAGAGGCGGGCCTTCAGCAGGCGCATCGCCATCTCGCGGTTCTTCAGCTGGCTGCGCTCCACCTGGCAGCTGACCACGACCCCCGTCGGGATATGCGTCAGGCGCACGGCCGTCTCCACCTTGTTGACGTTCTGGCCGCCCGCGCCGCCGGAACGGAACGTATCCATCGAGATGTCCCTGTCCTCTATCTTGATCTCGATGTCGTCCTCGATGTCGGCCAGCACGTCGATGGACGAGAACGAGGTATGGCGGCGCTTGTTCGCGTCGAACGGCGAGATGCGCACGAGGCGGTGCACGCCTATCTCGCTCTTGAGGTAGCCGTAGGCGTAACGGCCGCGCACCACGGCGGTCACGCTGCGCACTCCGGCCTCCTCGCCCTGCAGGATGTCGGTCACGGCAAAGCTGAAACCCTTCCGTTCGGCCCAGCGCGTGTACATGCGCAGCAGCATCTGCGCCCAGTCGCAGGCCTCGGTGCCGCCGGCGCCGGCGTGGATGCTGATGATCGCGTCCAGCTTGTCGTTGGGGTCCGCGAGCTTCAG
Organism: bacterium; assembly: GCA_021847485.1. Classification (GTDB taxonomy): domain Bacteria; phylum Elusimicrobiota; class Elusimicrobia; order Elusimicrobiales; family UBA9959; genus UBA9959. The sequence continues at coordinate 12,751 of JAJZRA010000049.1, read as the reverse complement.
CTCGAAATCCATCACGCTCAGGCGCTTCTCTATGCCGCGCAGGCCCTCCATGATGACGGGCAGCTCGTTCATGTCGCCGGCGTCCTTGGCCAGCTCGAAATGGACCTTGAAATCCTCCAGCTCGCGCCCCACCGAGTCCAGCAGCTCCACGCCCTTCTTCAGCTCGTTGAGCTCCTTCATGTGGGCCTGCGCCTTCTGCGCGTCGTTCCAGAAGTCCCCGGTGCCGCTGACGGCCTCCTTCTCCCGGAGCTGCGCGCGCTTCTTCTCCAGGTCGAAAAGCTTCGACGCCTCGGCGAAAGCGCCGCCGAGCGCCTCCAGCTTGTTGACTATATCCTTGAGTTCCAGGTTCTCCGCCATATGAGGACTATTCTAGCAATTTTATTTTTTGCCGTATTTTAATAGAATTCTATATTATGGCCGACAAGCTCGCCGCCGCGCGCGCGAAGATAGACGCGCTGGACCGGAGGATCGCCGCGCTGCTCGCGAGGCGCTTCGCCCTGGCCGTCCCGCTGGCCGCCCTCAAGCGGCGGGTGAAGGACCCGGCCCGCGAACGCGCCGTGCTGGCCAACGCGGCCGCGGCCGCGGGACCCCGGTACGCCGGGGCCGCGCGCAGGGTCTTCGCCGAGATGATCAGGCAATCCAGGCTGCTGCAAGGCGGGAAATAATGAAGATAACCATAGACGGACGCGCGGGGGCCGCGGCTCTCGCGGCGCTGCGCTCCAGGCTGACCGGCGTCCTGCCGGGCTGCCGCGTCTCGGCGGCTCGGGGCGGCTTCTCCGTGGAGGTGAGGCCGCCAGTCAGCGCCGGCGCGGCGCTGCCCGTCCTCGAGAACCTGCCCGGCGTGGCCTCCGTCTCCGTCTCCGACGCCGAGCTCTGCCCGCTCGCCTGCGCGCGGGACCGCAAGCCCTTCTCCAGGCCGCTGAACTTCTCCGCCGGCCGGCCCGTGCTGATAGCCGGCCCGTGCGCCGTGGAGGACGAGCGCCTCTACCTCGACACCGCGCTGGCGCTGAAGGCCGCCGGCGCCGACGCCCTGCGCGCGGCGCTCTTCAAGCCGCGTTCCTCCCCTTACTCCTTCCAGGGCCTCGGCTGGGCCGGCCTGAGGATAGCGGAACGCGCCCGCAAGCTCACGGGGCTGCCACTCGTCACCGAGGCCGTGGACACCCGCCACGTCGCGCGCCTCGCTCGCGTCTGCGACGTGCTGCAGATAGGCGCGCGCAACATGCGCAACTACGAACTGCTCAAGGAGGCCGCCGCCTCGGGGCGGGCGGTGCTGCTCAAGCGCGGCATGCGCGCCACGCTGCGCGAGTGGCTGCTTTCGGCCGAGTACCTGCTAAAGTACGGCGCGAAGGAACTGGTACTCTGCGAGCGCGGCGACGGGCCCGGCGTTCCCGGCGCCCCCCCGCTGGACCTGAAGCTGCTGGCCGCGGCCGGAAAAGCCACCGGCCTGCCCGTGCTGGCCGACCCCAGCCACGTCGCGCGCGACAGGGAGGAGGCCGCCGTCCTGGCCGCGGCCGCCCTGCGCGCCGGCGCCGACGGCCTGCTGATAGAGGCCAGCCTTGACCCGCTGCTGGCCCGGGTGGACGGCCGCCACACCGTGACCGTGGACGCCTTCCGCGCCATAGCGGAGAGGTTCCGGTGCCGAAAAGCGCGCTGAAGGCCGGCCTCTTCGGCCGCCCGCTCTCCCGTTCCCTCTCCCCGGAGGTCTTCCGGGCCTTCGCCGCGCTTACCGGCCTCGACATCTCCTACGAGCTGCGCGACGTTCCCCCGGCGGAGCTGCGCCACGGCATAGAGGCGGCCCGCGCCGAAGGCTGGACCGGTTTCAACGTCACCATCCCCTACAAGAGCGGCATCTGCGGCCTGCTCTCCCTGACGGACCCCGCGGCCGCCGCCTGCGGCGCGGTCAACTGCGTGCGTTTCGGCCGGACCGGCCTGGAAGGCCTCAACACCGACGCCCGCGCCCTGCGCGAGGCCCTGGGGGAACGCGGTTTCGAGGCCGCCGGCCGCAGGGCCGCCGTGTTCGGCGCCGGCGGCTCGGCCGCCTCGTCGGGCTGGGCGCTCGGCCGCTCGCGCGCCGCGGCCGTGGTCTTCCACGCCAGGAACCAGGCCGCCGCCGCGGCCCTCGCCGAACGCCTTTCGGCCGCTTTCCCGCATACGGCCTACTCGGCCGCGCCGTTCGCGGCGCCGGCCGCGGACACCGACATCCTGGTCAACGCCACGCCGCTGGGCATGTACGCGCCGGGCGGGCCGCCCTGCGAGCCGCGCGCCGGGCAGTTCTGCGCCGACCTGGCCTACGCCCCCGGCGGCACCGAATTCTCGGCGGCGGCCGCGGCGGCCGGCGCGGCCCTGGCCGACGGCCTGGACCTGCTCGTCTGGCAGGCCGCGCTGGCGCTGCGCTACTGGACCGGCCTGCCGGCCGGCGATATAGTAGAATTTAAGCGTGAAGCCGCCGCGCTGCTGCGGCGCGGACTGAAAGGGGGCGACTGATGCTGCGCTATCTTACCGCCGGAGAATCCCACGGCGAATACCTGACCGGCATACTCGAAGGCTTCCCGGCCGGCGTGAAAGTGCCGCGCGCCTATATAGCGGCCCAGCTCGGGCGCCGCCGCCGGGCCCCGGGCCGCGGCGCGCGCCAGGCGCTGGAGACCGACGTTTTCGAGATAACCTCCGGGATGGACGGCGAGACCACCACCGGCGCGCCGGTGACGGTCCTGCTCCGCAACCGCGGCCGGGCCGCGCCGGGCTTTTCCGCCGTGCCGCGCCCCGGCCACGCCGACCTGGCCGGCATGCTCAAGTACGGCACCATGAACGCCTCGCTGGTGCGCGAGCGGGCCAGCGCCCGCGAGACCGCGGCCCGGGTGGCGCTGGGCTCCTTCGCCCTGAAGCTCAACGAGCTGCTCGGCGTGACGATAAACTCCAGGGTGGTCGGCCTCGGCCGGCTGCCGTCGATAGACGCGGCCTCCGCCGCGGCGGAGCTGCTGCGGGCCCGCCGCGCCGGCGACACGCTGGGCGGCGTCTTCGAGGTGACGGCCGAGGGCCTGCCGGCCGGCCTCGGCGATTTCACCCAGCACGACCGCAGGCTGGGCGCGCGCCTGGCCGCCGCGATGCTGGGCGTCAACGGCGTGAAGGGCTTCGAGATAGGCGGCGGCTTCGCGCTGGCCGCGCTCGGCGGCATGGAGGCCGCGGGCTCCCCGGAGCTGTCCGGCGGCCTCGACGGCGGCATGACCAACGGCCGCCGGCTGACGCTGCGCTGCGCCGTAAAGCCGGTGCCCGGCCTGCCCGGCGGCGCGCCCTCGGCCGACCTGCGCACCGGCAGGAAGGCGCTTGCCATTTCCAGGACCTCCGACACCAGCGCGGTCTTCGCGGCCGCGGTGGTGGCCGAGCACGCCGCCGCGCTGACGCTGGCCGCCGCGCTGCTCGAAAAGTTCGGCGGGGATTCTCTCGCCGAGATAAAGCCGCGCGTGGACGAATGGCGCAGAAAGACCGGAAAATTGCTGAAGAACCTGTAAGGAACATCTTCCTCACAGGCTTCATGTGCTCCGGCAAGACCTCGGCCGGCAGGGCTCTAGCGCGCCGGCTGGGCCTGAGGTTCGCCGACAGCGACGCGCTGGCCGCGCGGCGCGCCGGGCGCGGCGTATATTCTTTCGTGGAACGCTCCGGCCTGGCCGCCTTCCGCCGGCTCGAGGCCGCCTGCGTCCGGAAGCTCGCCGCCGGGCGCGGGCGGGTAGTGGCCCTCGGCGGCGGTTTCTACCCTTCGGGCCGCAGGGCCGGGCTGCTGGCGAGGGGCGGGGTCACGGTCTTCCTGCACTGCCCGTGGCCGCTGCTCGAGCGGCGCCTCGAGAAGGCGCGCGGCCCCAGGCCGCTGCTCAAGGGCCCGTGGGAGAAGGCCCGCGCCCGGGCGCGGAAGCTTTACGCGAGGCGGCTGCCCTTCTACCGCCGGGCGGACATCACGGTGAACACGGCCGGGCTCACCCCGGCGGGCGTGGCCGCGGCCATAGCCGAGGAACTCAAAAAATGAAAACCTTCAGCTTCAGGATACATTCCGACAGGACCATAAAGGCCGCGCTGGGGCGCGGCATGGAGAACGTGCCCGCGCAGTTCCCGGAGCTCTTCGGCCGGGCCGACAAGGTCTGCCTGGTCACCTCCTCCGACGCGCCTCCCAGCCTGCGCGCGCGGGCGCTGGCGCTGTTCCCCGAGGGCGCGCGGCCGCACGCCTACTACTGGCTGCCGCCTTCGGATAAGGCCAAGAGCCTCGCGCAGGCCGGCGCCCTCTGCGAGTTCCTCTTCGAGCACGGCTTCTCGCGCAGTTCGCTGCTGATCGCGGCCGGCGGCGGCGCGGTGACCGACCTGGCGGGCTTCGCGGCCTCCATCTACATGCGCGGCATCGCCTGGATCAGCGTGCCCACCACCTTCCTGGCGCAGATAGACGCCGGCCTCGGCGGCAAGACCGCGGTGAACCTGGCGGGAGCCAAGAACATAGCCGGCACCTTCCACCAGCCGGCGCTCGCCGTCTGCGACACCGCCTTCCTGGACTCGCTGCCGCACGCCGAGCTGCGCAGCGGCGCCGGCGAGCTGGTGAAGTACGCGATCATCGGCCCCGGCGAGCTGATGCGCACGGTGAGCCGCGACCTGCGGAAGGTGCTGGCCGGCGACCGCGCCGCGCTGACGGCCTGCGTCAGCGCCTGCGCCGCCTACAAGCTGAAGCTCGTGGCCAAGGACGAGCGCGACGAGCGCGGCGTGCGCGAGGCGCTGAACTTCGGCCACACCGCGGGCCACGCCTTCGAGGCTATGTCCGGCGGGAAGCTCCCGCACGGCGAGGCCGTGGCGCGCGGCATCCGCTTCGCGCTGATAGCCTCGCGCGAGACCGGCATCCTGTCCAAGGCGGATTTCAAGCGCCTCGACGCGCTGGTGGACGCGCTGCGCCTGCGGCCGGCCGCGGTGCGCCGCGATTTCAGGCGTTTCCTCGCGCTGGTGTCGCGCGACAAGAAGGCCCGCGGCGCCTCCAACCGCTTCGTGCTGGCCGCCGGGCCCGGCCGCCTGTGCCCGGCCGAGGACCTGGACGCCCCGCTGCTGAAGCGGGCCTTCGAAGGAGCGCTGAAATGAACATCCTGGTGATACACGGCCCCAACCTGCACCTGCTCGGCCGGAGAAAGCCGGAGCTCTACGGCACCGCCACGCTGGCGCGCCTGAACGCGGACATAAAGAAGCGCGCGGGCGAACTGGGCTTCCGGGTCCGCGCCTTCCAGAGCAACTGCGAAGGCGGGATCATAGACCTGCTGACGCGGCACGCCGCCTGGGCGGACGCGCTGGTCATCAACCCCGGCGCCTACACCCACTACAGCTACGCCATCCGCGACGCCATAGAGGCGCTGGAGCTGCCCGCCGTGGAGGCGCACCTGACCGACATCTCCCGCCGGGAGCCCTTCCGCCGCGTTTCCGTGATAAAGCCGGTCTGCCTCGCCCAGTTCAAGGGCGAAGGGGCGGGTTCCTACCTGAAGGCGCTGGACTACTGCGCCTCGATAAAAGGGAAATGAAGTCCTACTCGCCGCCGCCGGACAAATCCATAACGATACGCGCGCTGCTGCTGGCCGCCGCGGCCGAAGGCTCCACGCGCATAGAGAACCCGCTGGACTGCGGCGACACCCGCGACGCGCTGCGCTGCCTGGAGGCGCTCGGCGTGCGGCTCTGCCGCGAAGGCGGCGCGATAATAGTGGAAGGCCGCGGCCTCAGGGGCTTCGCGCGCCCCGCCGGGCCGCTCGACGCCGGCGAGTCGGGCGCGCTGGCCAGGCTGCTGGCCGGCCTGCTGGCCGCGCAGCCCTTTCCCTCCTCGGTGACGGGGCGCGGCACGCTGCTCAAAAGGCCCATGGCCCCCGTGGCCGAAGCGCTGAGGAGGATCGGAGCGAAGGTGACGGCCGCGCGCGGCCGCCTGCCGCTTACGATAAAACCCGCCAGGCCCGGAGGCGGCAGGGTCGCAGGCGTCTCCAGCGCGCAGGTGAAGTCCGCCGTGCTGCTCGCGGGCCTTTCCGCGGCCGGCCCGGTGGAGGTCCTGGAGAAATTCCCCACGCGCGACCATACCGAGCGCCTGCTCGCGCTGATGGGCGCCCGCCTCGTCACCGGCCGGAGGATCCGCCTCGAGCCGGGCCCGCTGACGGCCCGGCCCGTCGCGGTACCGGGCGACGTCTCGGCGGCGGCCCCGTTCTTCGCCGCGGCGCTGCTCTCGAAGACCGCGCTGGAGGTCGCCGGCTGCGGCCTGAACCCGTCGCGCCTCGGCTTACTGCGCGCGCTCGGAAGGATGGGCGCCAGGCTGGAATTCAAGCCCGGGGCGGCCTTCCCCGAGCCGAGCGGCGCCGTGCTGGCGCGGCCGGGCCCGCTCAGGGCCGCGCGTTTCTCCGCCGCGGAGATCCCTTCGATGATAGACGAGGTCCCGCTGCTGGCCGTGCTGGCCGGCCGCGCGAAAGGCGTAACGGTGATAGCCGGCGTCGAGGCGCTGCGCGGCAAGGAATCGGACCGCGTCGAGAGCACGCTGGCCCTGCTGCGCTCCCTCGGCGTAAAGGCCGCCTATTCGCGCGGCGCGCTGCGCGTGACCGGCGCGGCGCGCCTGCTGGCGGCCGCCCCCGTGGAGACCTTCTCCGACCACCGCATAGCGATGGCCGCCGCGGCGGCCGCGGCCGCCTGCCCGGGCCTGCGGATACAGGACCCGGGCTGCGTGGACAAATCGTACCCTGGTTTCTGGAGCGACTTCGGGAAGGTTTTCGGTATCCGCCCCGCCTAGGCGAGCTTAAAGACCAGCACCAGGCAGATCACGACCATGCCGCAGAGGCCGGCGATGAAGAACCAGTCGGCCGCCTTCTCCAGCGCCAGCCGGCGGCGGCGGTCCCGCGTCTTGATGGCGAGGTAGGAGACGATGCAGGCCGCCAGGAACACCACAGCGTCCAGCGCGGTGATCTCGTCGGCCAGCGTCTCCATTTTTTTGAGCGAGCTGATCAGGCCGATGATGCCGATCACGGTCAGGCAGACGCCGACCAGCGCCGCCGAGACCTCGAAGATGTGGATCGAAAGGCTGCCTTCCTGCTTCTCTATGAAAGATTCTTCCTGCATGATGCCTTAAAGCCGGCGCGGCTCAGCCCTTGAGCGCCTCCACCAGCGCCTGGCCGTACTTCCGGGCCGGCACCGGGCCGCTGGCCGTTATCAGCCCGCCGTCGATCTCCACGTCGGAGCCCGTGCATTTCCCGCCGGCCTTCTCCACCTCGGGCGCGCCGTCGGGAAAGCACGTGACGGTCCTGCCCTTGAGCAGCCCGGCGTGGGCCAGCACCACCGGCGAGATGCAGATGGCGCCTATCAGCTTGCCGGCCTCGGCGGCCCGGCGGAAGAGCGCGTGCACCCTGGGGTTGTCCAGGTGCTCCAGCGCGCCCGGCCCGCCCACCAGCGTCAGCGCGTCGTAGTCGGCGGGGTCTATCTCGTCGATGGTCCGGTCCACCTGCGCGGTCAGGCGGAACTTGCCGCGGGCCTCGCCCCTGGCGGTGGAGACCGTGGTCACCTTGTGGCCGGCGGCCTCCAGCGCCTTCTTGGGCTCGATGTACTCCTCGTCGCGGAAGCCCTGGAACGCTATGAACATCGCTATCTTCCTGGCCATGGCTCACTCCTTGACCGAAGTCTTCACCAGCCGCTTCACCAGCGGGTGCCTGAGCGGCTTGTTCGGGATGAAATAGGCGTTGCCCTGCATGTAGATCGGCTCGGGGATGGCCCTGGACGACAGGCGCACGAACGCCGGGCCGCACTCCAGCCGGCAGCGGGCGGAATTGAAGTCCCGGATATAGGAGCAGAACCGCGTGACCGACTTGAAGCGGAAAGGGTAATGGAAATGCACCGGCCCCGAGACTCCCTTGAGCTTGGCCAGCACCTCCGGGTCGTCGGTCTCCACGCCGGCGGCGCGGTACTCGCGGAGGAAGGCGTTGAGGAACGGCTTGTCCATCTCGCCGATCTCCCACATCAGCAGGCGGCCGAGCACCGGGCGCGCGGCCTTGTTGCGCTTCAGCAGGCGCAGCAGGCCCCAGTCGTTGACGACCACCTCCAGCGGCCGGCGCCGCTTCACGGCGCACAGCGCCTTCACGAGCGCGGCGGCCTGGTCCAGGCCGCCGTCGGTCAGCAGCGGCGTGACCAGCGTGACCGGCCCGCCGAAAAGCTTTTCCAGCTTCAGGAAGGCCGCGGCCGTCGGCAGCTTGTTCTGGCAGAACTCGCTGCCGAGGTAGACGCGGTCGTAGCCTTTCAGCGCGGCGGGCTTCAGGCCCGCCGGCTCAGTCACGCTTAACGATATAGCGTTTTCCATAGTTCTGGGACGAACTTACGATCTTCCTGCCTTCGTGCACGAAGGCCTCGCGCGACACGCCCTTCTCCAGTAGGCGCGTCAGCAGCAGCGACTTGTAGAACAGCTCCCGCACCTCGTCGCCGTTGGGGCCGCGGGCCACCTTCATGCACTGCGCTCCGAGGCGGTAGAAGTCGTAGAAATAGTTCAGCAGCGAGGCGCTGTCGGGCATCGGCATCGTGTAGAAACCGCCGTCGTCGGAGCGCTTCAGCGCGGACAGGCAGGTATAGGCGCGCTGCAGGCGCGGATCGGTCACGGCCTCCTGCGAGCAAGGGCACGACAGCGAACACAGCGAGTTGATGTTGACCTCGTAGAACAGCGGCAGGCAGAACACCTCTATGTCCATGCCGAGCTTCCCGTCGAACATCGGCGCGGCCTCGGCCGGCGTCAGGTGCTGCGGCAGCACTATGCGCGACACGCCGCGCTCCTTGAAGAACCTGAGCGCCTCGCGGTTGAAGCAGAGCCCCAGCGTGCTGAGCGTGAAATAGGTCTTCAGGCCGCGCCGGCGGAAATACTCCAGCAGGGCCATGTCGCGGATGATGACGCCGCTGGCGCCGTACCTCACCAGCTCCGCCACCTTGGCGGCCGCCTTCGGGAAAACGTCCGCCGGGAACACGTCGTTGGCGACGAGGAACACCTGCTTCTTCAGCTTCCCCGCAAGGTCTATCGTGGCGCGCAGCTCGGCCTCGGAGGCGTAGTTCTCGGCCCTGACGCCGTGGTTGGGGATCTCGGGCAGGCCGCAGTACACCTCGTCCGCGCCGTGGGTAAGGTAGAACCCGGCTTCGTTGAGCGTGCGCACCCCGACGAGGACGCGCATCCTGTGGTTCCTGCGAACGGCCGCGGCGGCGGCCTTGGGCTTTGTGGCTGGCATAGGACCTCTAACCGATATTATACCTTTCAACGAGCCTCCGGACGCCGGCCGGCGGCCGGGCCGGCGCGCCCGGCGCCAGGTAGACCTTGGAGGCCAGCAGCAGCGTCCCGACCTTCGGATTGGAGAGGCGCAGCACCCTGCCCTCGCAGGAGAAGCCGCACGAGGCCCTGAAATGCCGCTCGAAAGGGCAGTAGGTGGTGACCGCCCTGAAGGCGTGCGGCGCGTGCCACGAGACCTTCAGCCCCAGCCCGCGCAGCCGGGCGGCCATGGCGGCGTCGTCGGTCTCGGCGAAGGAGACCCCGTGCTCCGCGAGGAAGCGCCGGGCCCAGCCGGGCTCGGCGGCGGACAGCTCCACGCACAGCAGCCGGCCGGCCGAAAGCGAGAGCCCCTTCAGCCCCTTCAGGCAGGCGAAGAGCCCCCAGTCGTTCACGATGACCTCGTCTATCAGGCCGCGGCGGAAAGCCGCGCGGGCCAGCTTTCCGGCGGCGGCCAGGCCCTCGTCCGTCAGGATCGAGGTGGCCAGCGTCGCCTTGAGGCCGCGCGCGCGCAGGCCGGCCAGCACGGCCGCCGAAGGCAGGCGGTTCTGGCAGAACTCGCTGCCCGCCACGGCGCGGGTGCGGCCCTTAAGCGCGGAGGCCGGCGGCAGGAGCCGGCCTGTAAGCAAAGCTTTTTCCATATTCCAGCGGTTTAGAATCCAGTTTCAGTCCTTCGTGCACGAAAAGCCTTCGGGAGATGCCCTTGTCCAGCAGCTTCACCAGGTAGCGCACCTTGAGGAACAGGTCGGCCTGGCGCAGCGTGTTGGGCCAGCGCGCCACTTTCACGTAATCCGCGCCCCCGTGATAGAAATCGTAGAAGGCGTTCATCATGTATTCCGGGCCGGGCATCGGCATGCGGTACCCGCCGCCCGCGGAGCGGAAGGGCAGCAGGCAGGTGAAGTCCGGGAACTTCCTGGCGCCGTCCTCGGCGGTCTGCGGGCAGGGCAGGAAGCACATCGAGTCCACGTTGACGCCGTAATAGAGCCGCTGGCAGAACACCTCGGTCTCTATGCCGAGGCGGTTCTTCAGCGCGTAGGCCGCGTTCTCCGGGGTCATCTGCATGGGCAGGACCAGCCTGTCCACCCCCAGCTCCGCGAAGAACTCCAGCGCGCGGCGGTTGAAGCAGAGCGCCAGCGTGCTCAGCGTCACGTAGGAGCGGAAGCGCTCGCGGCGCAGGAAGGAGAGGAAGGCCGGGTCGCGCAGGATGACGCCGAAGAGCCCGCGTCTCCCGAGCCAGCGCAGCGTGTCGAGCGCGCGGCCGTAGAGCGCCGCCGGGACGATCTCGTTGACCGCCAGGAAGACGCGCCTGCGCCCGGCCAGCCGGACGATCTCGGCCGCGGCCTCGGCCCCGGGCAGGTTCTCCCGCGGCAGGCGGTTGTTCAGCAGCCCGGCCAGGCCGCAATACAGCTCGTCGGCCCCGTTGTCCAGGAAATAGCGCGCCTCCTCGGCGGATTTCACGCCCACGGTGAACTTCATACCTTAAAAACTACTAAATTCGGCCCTCCCGTTCAATTGACCCGGCCGCCCCGGCTTTGGTATAATATTCAGGTAGCACCAAGTAAGACTTCAGGGTTTTTCCGTAGCTTACAAGCCGCCGAGGTATCCTTAAATCCTCAAGACTACCTCCCGCGGCGATGTCCTTCCCAGATAACACCCGGAAGGCGCGTTAAGTTTCCACCCACCTAATCGGAACTTAGCACAAAGTATCGGAATATAAGTAAATTATATTCGGAGGCTTTTTGCTTTTATGAACAAGTTAGCTATCGCTATCGCTGTCTCTCTGTCTTTCTCCGGCGCCGCCGCCGCCGACACCGGCGCTTTCGCCGACCTGCTGGCCGCCTCGGCCGGCCTGACCGCTCCCGCCGCGCCCGTGGTGCCCGGCGCCGTCCCGGCCTCCGCCGCGGACCGCGCCCTCAAGACCGACGTTTCCGACCTGGCCGTCCCCCAGGCCGACGCCCTCGTGGCCCAGGCCCGCGCCGCCGGCTACGCCGTCTTCCAGCTGGACGGCTCCAGGATGACCTCCAAGCCCGCCCTGATGGCCCACGTCGCCAAGGTCCTCGGCCTGCCGAAGGACATGGACAACTGGGACGCGATGATCGACTATATGGGCGACATGCCGCAGATCCACTGCAACGACAAGCTGCTCGTGGTGGTCAGGAACTCCTCCCGCATCAAGTCCGCCGACCAGAAGCTCTACGCCGACTTCCGCGACGTGGTGCAGCTCTCGGTCCAGCGCGCCACCCAGGGCCGGGACTACGTCGTCAACATCAAGTTCGTCTTCGTTCCCTGAACGGCTTCGGGCCGAATGAAAAACCCGGCCGCCCGGCCGGGTTTTTTCATGTCCCGCCGCGGCGCTATTTCGACGTGGCGGTGTAGGTGCCGTCCCAATCCGCCCCGGGCGGGGCGGCCCGGTAGGCGCTTATCCTGGCCTCGTAAAGATCGTAGAGGGCCTTGAGCGGGTAAGGCCCGCGGCGGCACTCCTCCAGCAGCCCGGAGGCCTCGTCCCAGCGCTGCGCGCGGTACGCGGCCAGCAGGGCGGAGTGGCGCCGCTCGTGCTCCAGGAACTCGGGCGATCCCTTCACGGCGGGCCTGCCCAGCAGCGTGTAGATCCTGACCGGCACGGTCTTGCCCTTCACTTTTATCAGGTCCAGCTCCAGCGCCGCGAACTCGGCGGCCTGCTCCCTGGTGCGCGGGCCTATCACCACGCCCACGCCGTAAGGCTTGGACTGCCCCTCCAGGCGCGACGCCAGGTTGACGTCGTCGCCGAGCACCGAATAATTGAACCGCTGGTCCGAGCCCATGTTGCCCACGTGGCAGGGGCCGGTGTTGAGGCCCACGCCGATATGGATGGGGATATGCCTGCGGCCCCCGGCCTCCGCCTCGGCGCGCCAGACCTCGTTGAGCGCGGCCAGGCGCTCCTGCATCTCCAGCGCGGCCTCGCAGGCGTTGGCGGCGTGCCGCGGGTCGTCGAGCGGGGCGTTCCAGAAAGCCATGATGCAGTCGCCGATATACTTGTCGATGTAGCCGAACCGGTCCATGATGACGCCGGTCATCGGCGTCAGGAAGCCGTTTATCACCTTGGTCAGGCCGTGCGCGTCGTACTGCTCCGAGATGGTCGTGAAGCCGCGGATGTCGCAGAACATGACGGTCATCTCGCGGGTCTCGCCGCCGAGCCGCAGCTTCTCCGGGTGCTTGGCCAGCTCCTCCACCAGCTTGGGGTGCATGTAGCGGGAGAAGGCGTTGCGCACCTGCCGCCGCTCGGTCTCGCTCTTGAGATAGCTGACCAGCGAGGAGGACATATAGACCGCCAGCACGGTCAGCACCGGGAAGACCGGGTCCAGCAGGTAGCCGTGGGCGGAGAAAGCGCGCCACGACGCGTACAGCGCCAGCCCGGCGCCGGCCGCGCCGACCAGCGCGCACAGCGCCGCGCCGAGGCGCGGCAGCAGCAGGAGCAGCAGCAGGCCGAAGACCAGCATGTAGACCAGC
>JAJZRA010000048.1 GCA_021847485.1 bacterium | reverse complement strand
GTCGAAAGGTATCTCCCCCGCCCGGCGCGCGGAGCCGGCCTGGACCAGCGCCACGCGCTGGCGCCTGGCGAGGGTCAGCGGCGCCTTCAGCCGCCCTATGCGGATGCGGTTGCCCTTGAGGTCCTGCAGTACCAGGACGCGGCGGCCCAGCTTGCGGTTGAGCTCCCGCACCGCGCTCACGCGGGCGGCGTGGTCCTCCTTGGAACCGTGCGAGAAATTGAGGCGCACGGCGTCCAGCCCGGCGGCGTAGAGGCGGCGCAGCACGCCGGGGGCGTCCGTGGCGGGGCCCAGCGTGGCGAGTATCCTGGTCTTGGGTGTGCGCGGTATCTTCATCATGCCCTCATTTTACATAAAAAACGCCGGCCGCCCGCGCGGTGCCCGGGCAGGGCTTCCGCGTACGGACGGCCGGTCTTGCCGGACTGCCTGGTCTTAGTTGACCTTGCAGCGGCGGCGCTTGGAGATCAGGTACTCCCCGTTGCGCTTGTGCATGCGGGCGACCAGCTGGTGGGTGCCGGGCTGGAAGTTGTTCCAGTCGTACCACCAGTAGCCCACGGCGTAGCGGCAGGGCTGCCACGGCTGGTCGTTGACCGAGATGTCCACGCCGGTGCAGTCGCTGGAACCGATGCGCACCGAGTAATGCCTGGAGGTGATGTTCTCCAGGTTCTTCGGGTAGTCCACGACCACGTACTCGTTCACGTCGACGACCTTGGCGGCGGTCTTGGCGGCGTTGGTTTTGGTGTTCTTTTTCACGGCTATCTTAAGCATTATCGCTTTCCTCCGTACTATTGGGGGCCGGGTACTGCCGGCTCTCCTGCTCCCGCCGCGGGTCCTGGGACCCGCCCGGGGGCGTAATGGAGGGGTGCTGCGCTGGAGAAGTCCGGCCCCGCGGCCGCCGCTCTCGCGGACGTCCGCCTTTTCTTCCGGAATTGGTTAGTGTGCTTTCCCCTCAAGGACTATGATAGCACTTGGGGGCGGCGCGGTCAAGCGTTTTCCGACGTAAATGATACTAGCAGGGTATCATTTAGCGGGTTTGCCGGCGGAGACGCCGGCTATCCGCGCGAGGAGCCCGTCGTAGGACTTGGAGAATTTCTCTATGCCCTCGGTCTCGAGCTCGACGAGGATGCGGCCGAAATCCACGCCCGCCGCGGCCAGCGCCTTGAAGTGGGCCTCGGCATCGGCGAACCTGGTTTCGAGCGCCCCTCGGTTCACGCGGCCGTCCGCGAAATAGGCCTCGAGGGCCTCTTCCGGCGCCGTGTTGACGGAGCCTTCCAGCGCCAGCTCCTCCATGTAGAGGGACGGGCGGTAGGCCGGGTCTTTGACGCTGGTGGACGCCCAGAGGATGCGCTGCGGCGGGATGCCGGAGGTCTTGAACCCCGGGTTATAGAACAGCTCCCGGTAGAGCCGGTAGGCCAGCAGGGAGTTGGCGATACCGGTGCGGCCGCGCAGGGCCTTATCGGCGCCGGCGGCACCGAGGGCCTTGTCCGCGGCGGTGTCGATGCGGCTGACGAAGAAACTGGCCACGGAGGCCAGGCCCTCGTGGGGCAGGGCGTTCTTCTCCCTCCAGCTCATGGCCGCGGTATAGGCCTGGGTGACGGCGCGGTAGCGCTCCACCGAGAAGATCAGCGTGAAGTTGACGCTGACGCCTTTCTTCAGCAGGTTCTCCCCCGCCTTGAGGCCTTCCTCGGTGGCCGGCACCTTGATCATCAGGTTGGGGCGGCCCACCAGGGCGGCCAGGCGCAGGCCCTCGCTCTCGGTGCGGGCCGCGTCGCGGGCCAGCTTCGGGGAGACTTCCATGCTGACGTAGCCGTCCAGCCCGCCGGAGGCCTCGAAGACCGGCTTGAGCAGGTCGGCCGCGCCGCGGATGTCCTCGGCGGCGAGGGTCTCGAAGACGGCCTCGGGCGCGGCGCCGCCGGCGGCCAGCGCGGCTATGGGCTGCGCGTAGAAAGGCTCGGCCAGGGCCTTCTCGAAGATGGACGGGTTGGAGGTCAGGCCGGTCACGGCCCTTTCCCGGATGAAGCGCGCCAGCGTGCCGTCGCGCAGGTAGTCCCGGCGGAGGTTGTCCAGCCAGAGGCTCTGGCCGGTGGTCCTTATGTCGGATATGGAAAGCATCATGCCCCCTTCCGCTCGATCTCGAGCACTTTGCCGAGGCGGCGGCGGTGGCGCTCCTCCCCGGAGAACCGGGCGGAGACGAAGGCGGCGGCTATCTCGAAGGCGAGGGCCTGGCCTATGATGCGCGAGCCGAGGCAGAGCACGTTCATGTCGTCGTGCTCGACGCCCTGGTGCGCGGAGTAGGTGTCGTGGCAGAGGCCGGCGCGGATGCCCTTGAACTTGTTGGCCGCCACGCAGGCCCCTACGCCGGAGCCGCAGACCACGATGGCCCGCTCGGCGCGGCCGGCGATAACCTCGCGGCAGGCCAGGGCGGCGAAGTCGGGGTAGTCCACCGGCTTGTCGGGCGAGTCGGTGCCGAGGTCGGCCGGTTCGTGGCCGAGGGCTTTGAGGTGCGGCAGCAGGGCCGCTTTCAGGGGATATCCGGCGTGGTCGCTGGCTACGGCGATCTTCATGGCGTTCCTTCCTTATTATATGCTGCCCGGCCGGGCGGCCGGGGTCAGATGCGCGTTACGTCGCTCTTCAGGGCCCACCCCTTGATGCCTTCCCTGGGCAGGCCTATCTCGTAATAGTTGTCGTCGGCGGCGTCCAGGATCTTGACGAGGCGGCCTTCCGGCGCGGAAGCGTAGGTCTTAAAGTTCTCCCCGGGGCCGCTGAGCATCCGGGTGCCGCCCTGTTTGGTGACCACGCCCGCTTCGCTGAACGGCGAGGCGGCGCGCCTGGCCTCCAGCCAGCCCAGCGACAGCAGCATGAGCGCCGCGGCCGCGGCGGCGGCGCGGCCCGCGGCCAGGCCGGGCCGGCTGCCGTCCAGCAGGAAGCCCGCCGTGCCGGCCAGGCAGGCCAGCCAGAACAGCAGGATGGCCAGGGCCTTCAGTTCGGCTTCGGAAAAGAAGTAGTAGAGGTAATGCAGGAAGGCGGGCACGTTCTCCGGAACGAGGGTCTGGCCGGTCTGGCGCAGCGCGAAGTCCAGGTTGGCCCGGATGTCGGAGGAGCGGGGGTCCAGCCTGAAGGCCTTGGCGTAGTAGAGGACGGCCTCGCCGGGGCGGTTCAGGCGGAACAGCGCGTTGCCCGCGTTGTAGTAGCCCCAGGGGTCCTCCGGCTCTTTGGCGACGATGTCGCGGTAGCCCGTCAGGGCCTCCTCGTAGCGGCCGGTGCGGTAGAGGTCGTTGAACTCGGCCAGTTCGCTGCGGTCGTACGCGGCGGCGGGCGCGGCCAGGAGGAGGAGCAGCAGCAGGGGCTTGGCCAGGCTCATTTGCGCAGCTCCTTTTCCAGCAGTTCTATCAGCAGCTCGTACTTGCCGGCCAGGTCGGAAGTGCCTTCGGCCGCGGAGGCCTCCGGCGAGAAGTGGCGCAGTTCCAGGGCGGCCCAGAGTTCCCTGATGTCGTCCAGGGCGCGGTCCGAGGCGCGCGGGAAGCGCGCGCGGACCAGGTCGGCGGCCTTCTTCATCGTCAGCGCGCCCACCTTCTCGCCGCACTTGTCGGAGAGGTAGTCCATGAAGGAGTCGTAGATCACCGAGACGGCCTCGTTGTTCTTGCCGGCCTTTATCAGGGCCCGCGCTTCTTCGATGTCGCGGAAGGCCTCGCTGCGGGCGCGGCGGAAGCGGAAGAGCAGCGGGTTGGCGGACTTGAAACGGTTGAGCCTGGCCGTCCAGAAAGCCAGCGCCAGCAGCACGAGGGGCGGGACGTGCGCCCAGAGCGGCAGCGCGCCGATGCCGGCCGCCACGCGGGCCAGGCCGGGCGTATTGGCCCGGTCGCTGACGTAGCGGATGTCGGTGCCGGAGGCCGTGACGGAGGTCTGGCCCTGGCCCGGGGTGAAATAGACGCTCTTGGCCCCCTCCTCGCCCTTGTCCACCTGCAGGACCACCGGGTCCGTCTTCACGGTCCGGTAGACGCCGGCCCTGGGGTCGAAGAAAGAGAAGCTTACCGGCGGCACGGTCTTGCGGCCGGCGGCGCGCGGCACGAGGATGTAGGTGAAGGTCTTCTTGCCGCTGATGACGTCCCCCTCCTTCTTGATGTCGAGGGAGCTCATCGTGTCGAAGACCTTGAAGTCCGGGAGGTCCGGGAGCTTGGGCGCGGTGACCGGCTTGAGGTTGCCGCTGCCGGCTATCGCTACGGAGAAGTTGACGGCCTCGCCGGTCTTGGCCTCGGCCCGGTCCGCCGAGGCGGTCACGGCGTAGTTGCCGACCGCGCCGGAAAAATCCTCCGGCTGCGGCGAGGGCAGCGGCTTGATGTCGAGGCGGATCGGCTCGGTGTGGAAGTCCTTCGTCTGGCCCTGGCCGCCGGTCATCGCCATCATGTTCTGGAAAAAGTTGGGGTCGAACGGGTCCACCGGCTGGCCCGACGGCACCTGCACCTCCACCGTCATCGGCCTGACCTCGGCCGGCCCCGGGGACAGCGCGAAGAGGGCGGTGCGGATCTCGCTGTAGGCGTAGCGCGTGCCGCCGATGTCGGTCTCGCCGTTGCGCACCGGCGGCAGGTCCTCGGCGATGAGGTTCTTGTAGGACGGCGGGACGTACTGCGGGTTGGAGCTCAAGGGCACCGAGGTGTAGAACTTGACGCTGAGGTCTATCTGCTCGCCGGGGTAGGCCGTGCGGCGGTCGGTCTCGGCCTTTATGAAGATGGGGTCGGCGGCGGCGCCGGCGGCGGCCGGCTGGGGCCTGCCGGCGGCGGGCGGCGGGCGGCGGACCGGCCTGCCCGCCGGCTGCGCCTGCTGTCTGGGCTGCCCGGCTTTGACGACGTTTATCTCTATCTCCGGCGTGACGGCCTTCTCCTTGCCGTTGAAGACGCTGATCGAGGGGATGCGCTGCAGGCCGAGGAAGCGCGGGGTCAGGATATAGGTGAAAGAGACCGTCGTCGTGATGCGGCCGTTGATGATGGAGATGCTCTGGCTGCGGCCCGAATCGTAGACGTTGAAGTTCTGCATGTTCGGCAGCTTCGGTTCGGGGACGCTGGCCGAATCTCCCGAGACGGTGACGGTGAGGTAGACGCTGCCGTTTATCTCGACGGTGCCGCGGTCCGTCTCGGCGGTGACGGACAGGTTGGCCCGCGCGGGCGCGGCGAGCGCCAGCAGCAGGGCGGGCAGGGCGGAGAGAAGGCGCTTCACCAGTCCTCCCTGCGGGGCTGCGGCGGCGGCTTGCCGGCCTGCCGCAGGAGCTGCTGGGCAGGTTCCTTGGCGGCGGCTTTTTCCTTCTCTTTCATCATCTCCAGGATCTGTTTGGCCTTCTCGCGGGCTTCGGCCTTCTTCCTTTCCTGCTCCTGCTTCTGCCGGTCCTGCTCCTGCTTCTGCTTGTCCTGCTGGTCCTGGCCGCCTTTCTTGTCCTGGTCCTGCTTCTGCTGGTCCTGCTTTTGCTGGTCCTGCTTCTGCTGCTGGTCCTTTTTCTGGTCCTTCTTGTCTTTCTTGTTCTTCGAGGAGTTCTGCTTCTTCTGCTCCAGCGCCAGCTGCAGGTTGAAGCGGGCGTTCTCGTCCTTGGGGTCCAGGGCGAGCGCGGCGCGGTAGGCGCCTATGGCGCCGTTCAGGTCGCCGGACTTGAACAGCGCGTTGCCGCGGTTGTATTCCGCCCTGGGCGCGACCTTCGGCGCCGCGGCGGCCTTGCCGAAGAGCTCCGCCGCCCTGGCGTAGTCCTCCAGCCGGTAGAAGGCGTCGCCGGCGTTGAGGTCCAGCCGCCGGTCCGCGGGGGCCTTCTGCGCCGCGCGGGAATAGTATTCGAAGGCTTTGGACCAGTCCTTCTTGGCGTAAGCGGAATTGCCCTTGCGGGCCAGGGCTCCCGCCCCGTCGGCCGCGAGCGTGCGCCCGCAGGCCAGCAGCAGCACCAGCAGCGTGCCGGCGGCCTTGCGCCACGGCGGGCGCGGCAGGCTTTGGAAGCTGAACCCCTTCTCCATGACCAGTAATTCTATCAAAAGCAGCAGCAGGGCCAAAGCCAGCGGCCACTGGTAGCGGTTCTTGTAGCCGGCCCGCCCCTTGCCTTTGGACCTCTCCAGGTCCAGCGAGGCCACGGCCTTGCGGACTTCGGAGGCGGTGGAGTCGGGCCCGGAGTAGCGGAAATAGGCGGCGCCCGTGGTGCCGGCGATCTTCATCAGCTCGGCCTCGCCGAGCCTGCTGACGACGGTGTGGCCGGAGGAGTCCTTCTTGTATTCCAGCGTGTTGCCGCCGGAATCCGTCACCGGGATCAGCTCGCCCTCCGGCGTGCCGATGCCGATGGTGAAGACCCTGAGGTTCTGGGCGGAGGCCTCCTTGAGGGCGGTGTCCAGGACGGTGGAGTGGTCCTCCCCGTCGGTGATCAGCACCAGGACCTTCTGCCCGCCGTAGCGGGAGAGCATCTGCAGCGCCGTTTCGATGGCGGCCGAGAAGTCGGTGCCCTGCGCCGGCAGCATGCCGGGGGTCAGGCCGGAGGCGAAATAACTGACGGCGTCCTCGTCGGTGGTGAGCGGGCACTGGACGTAGGCCTCGCCGGCGAAGGCGATCACGCCGATGCGGTAGTCGGGCAGGTCCTCGGCGATGGCGCGCAGCAGCAGGCGGGCGTTCTCGAGGCGGCTCGGCTTGATGTCGCGGGCCGCCATCGACAGCGAGGTGTCGACGGCGATGACGATGTTGCCCTTCAGGTCGGTGACCGGGGAGAGCTCCACCCCCCACTGCGGGCCGGCGGCGGCCAGCGCGGCCAGCGCCAGCGCGGCGAGGTAGAGCAGGCCGCGCAGGCGGCGGCGGGCCAGGGCCGGCGACGCGGCCAGGCGCTCGTAGGAGGCGCCGAAGACGGCGAGGGCCGCGGCCCGGCGGGAGGCCTCCGCCCGGTAGCGGAAGGCCAGCAGGGCGGCCAGCGCGGCGGCCGACCAGGCCAGGATGGCGGGGTATCTGAGCAGGTCCATGTCAGGGCACCGTCCTCAGGTAGGTGCGCTCCAGCACGTAGAGCGCCGCCAGCGCCGCCAGCGCCGGCAGGAGGAAGTAGAGGTAGAGGTCGGTGTAGCTGGTATAGGTCTTGGCCTCGAACTTCGTCTTCTCCAGCGCGTCGATGCGGGAGTAGATGTCCTGCAGCTCGGAATAGTTCTGCGCGCGGTAGAACTCTCCGCCGGTCAGGTCGGCGATCTCGCGCAGCGCCGGCTCGTCGAGGTCGTCGTTGATGTAGGCTATGGGCTGCATCGGGTCGCCGGTGGCTATCCTGGCGGGGCCCTTGCCGGCGGTGCCGATGGTGTAGATCTTGATGTCGTAGGCCTGGGCGGTCCTGGCCGCCTGGGCCAGGTCGGTCACCAGGCCTACGTTGGAGCGGCCGTCGGTCAGCAGGATGATGACCTTGCTCTTGGCCTTGCTGTCCTTTAAGTGGTTGACCGCGGTGATGATGGCGTCGCCGATGGCGGTGCCGTCGGCGTGGGTCATGTTGATGTAGGTGGAGTCTATCATCTCCAGGACGGACTGGTAATCCAGCGTGAGCGGGCAGGTCAGCAGGGCCGTGCCGCCGAAGACTACGACGCCGATGCGGTCGTTGCGGCGCTTCTTGACGAAGTCGGCGGCGGCGGCCTTGGCGGCCTCCAGCCGGGTGAACGGCGCGAAGTCCTCGGCCGACATGCTGTAGGAGGTGTCGATGGTCAGCATGATGTCGATGCCTTCCGAAGGCGGCACCTCGCCGCGCGCGGCCTTCTGCGGGCGGGCGAGCGCCAGCGCCAGCAGGGCCAGCGCCAGCACGCGCCCCCAGAACGGCGCCAGGCGGAACAGGACGGAGCGCGGGCTTTCGCGGCGGGGCAGGGCGGCCGGGACCGGAGCCGAGCCGTGGCGGCGGGCCCGCTGCGCCCAGGCCAGGCCGGCCAGCACCCCTATCAGGGGCAGCAGCAGCAGGACGAGCGGGTTCTTGAAGCCGGTCACGGCTTGCCTCCCGGCGGCGGCGGGGTTTGCGCCCGCGCCTTCTCGGCGGCAGCGTTGAAGGCGGCCAGGATGTCCGCGAGGCGCTGGGCGTCGCGGCCGGCCTCCTCGGGCTTAAGGCGGGCGAACTTCACCAGGTCGGCGCGCTGCAGGAACTCGCGCGCCTGCACCGTGGAGTCCAGCGGGGCGCCGGTGCGCTTGAGCTCGCGCGCCAGGTCCGACGTGGTCATCGTGTCGGCGTCTATGCCGAACTCCTCGGAGAGGTAAAGGCGCAGCACCGAGGTGAGGCCTATATAATATTCCTTTATCCTGCCGGCGGCCAGCAGGCCGGAGGAGGCGACGGCCTTGAGCCTGTCGCCGGCCCTGGCGTAGGGAGGCCTGCCGTCGCGCCAGGCCAGCGCCGCGGCCTCGGCCTTGCGGCGGGACCAGAACCGCAGGCCGGCGCGCAGCGCGGCGGCCAGCAGCAGGGCGGCGGCCAGCAGCAGGAGCCACGGCACGTACCTGTACGGCGGATAGATGTCGCGGATGCCTTCTCCCTGCTTCGTCTTGAAAGCGGGCTTGATCTCCAGCGTGAACGAGGGGCTGCGGGCCTCGGCCGGCGCGCCGGCGCCGGTGAGCTTCCACGAAAGTTCCGGGAACGTGCTGACGCCGATGGTGAAAGCCTGGACGCTCAGCTCGAAATCCCGCGTCCTGGCGCCGCCGGCCTCCGCGGCCTTCGACGCGGAGAGCCCGGCGAGGCCGAAATCCTGCCCGTCGAAGGAGGAGGTGTCGAGCGCGAGCCGGTATTTGGCCGGGTAAGAGGCCTCCACCTTCACCTTGAAAACGTCGGCGAGGCGCGGGGGCGCGGCGGGCGGGAACATCTTGAAGGAGACGGTCTCCTGGGCCGGCAGGGCCGGGGCGCAGAGGGCCAGCAGGCCCGCGAGCAGCGCGGCGGTCTTGGTCATAGCAGCCTCAGGTTCCTCCTGCGCTGGCGGAAGAACTTGACCACCGGGCCGTGCACCGGCAGCGCGGGGTCGATGTCTATCCAGTCGGCGCCGGCCGAGCGCAGCAGGTCCTCCATGGCGGCGCGGCGGGCGGCGGCGCGGTCCTCGTAGTCGCGGCGGAAGGCCGGGCTGCCCAGGTCGGCGGCGAAGCCGGCCCCCCCCTCGAGCGGCTCAGAGACCAGCAGCGCGTTCACGGCGGGCAGGCTCCGTTCGAAGCGGTCGGTGATGACCACCGGGATCAGGTCGTGGCGGCGCGCCGTCAGCCGGAGCTCCCGGGCGTAGTCCGGAGAATTGAAATCCGAGATCAGGATCACGATGCCGCGGCGCTTCATGACGCGGTTGGCCATGCGCAGCGCCATCGCCAGGTCGGTGCCGCGGCTTTTCGGCTGGAAGGCCAGCAGCTCGCGGATGACGCGCAGGCTGTGGTTGCGGCCCTTGCGCGGCGGGATATAGAGCTCGGGCTGGTCGGAGAACAGCAGCAGGCCGGTCTTGTCGCTGTTCTTGAGCGCGGAGAACGCGAACATCGCTGCCAGCTCGGCGGCGGCTTCGCTCTTGGGCTTGGCGCCGGAGCCGAAGGCCTGCGAGGCCGACACGTCGCACAGGACCATCAGCGTCAGCTCGCGCTCCTCGACGAACTGTTTGACGAAGGGCTTGCGGGCGCGGGCGGTGACGTTCCAGTCTATCGTGCGGATGTCGTCGCCGGGTACGTACTCGCGCACCTCGGAGAACTCGATGCCGCGGCCCTTGAACACGCTCTGGTACTGGCCGGCGAAGGTCTCGCTGACCAGGCGGCCGGTCGTGATCTCGATCTGCCGTACCTTCTTGAGGAGTTCGGCCGTGTTCATAGGCTCTCCCGCGCGGGCGCCCTTACGGGACCTCCACCGCCTCGAAGATGCTCTTGATCACGTCCTCGGAGGAGATGTTCTCGGCCTCGGCCTCGTAGGTCAGCAGCACGCGGTGGCGCAGCACGTCGAAACCGACGGCCTTGATGTCCTCCGGCGTGACGTAGCCGCGCCCGTTGATGAACGCGTAGGCCTTGGCGGCCTGGACCATGTAGATGGTGGCGCGGGGGCTGGCGCCGTAGTTGATCCACGGCTTGATCTTCTCGAGGCCGTGCCTGGCCGGCTCGCGCGTGGCGATGACGAGGTCCAGCACGTAGTTCTTGATCTTGTCGTCGACGTAGATCAGGTCGGCCGTGCGGCGCGCGTTGAGCACCTGCTCGGGCGTCACCACCTTGCCGGCCTGCGGCAGCGCCTGGCGCGCCATCAGCTCCATCACGCGCGCCTCCTCCTGCTTGGTCGGGTAGGTGATGTTGACCTTCAGCATGAAGCGGTCCACCTGCGCCTCGGGCAGCGGGTAGGTGCCTTCCTGCTCTATCGGGTTCTGCGTCGCGAGCACCATGAAGAGCTCCGGCAGCTTGTAGGTGCTGTCGGAGATGGTGACCTGGCGTTCCTGCATGCCTTCGAGCAGCGCGCTCTGCACCTTGGCCGGGGCGCGGTTGATCTCGTCGGCCAGGATGATATTGGCGAAGATCGGGCCCTTGCGCACGCTGAACGAGCCGTCCTTCGGGCTGTAGATCAGCGTGCCGACGATGTCGGCCGGCAGCAGGTCGGGCGTGAACTGGATGCGCTGGAACGCGGCGTCCATCGTCTGCGCGAGCGTCTTGATGGTCAGCGTCTTGGCGAGGCCGGGCACGCCCTCCACCAGCACGTGGCCGTTGGCGATGAGGCCCACGAGCAGGCCGTTGACCAGGTCCTCCTGGCCCACGACGACCTTGCCGAGTTCCTTGCGCAGGTCCTGGATGAAAAGCGCGTCCTGCTGGATCTTCTGATTCAGTTTGGATATTTCCGAGTCCATAGCGTTCCCCTTTGTCGGCGGTCTTGCCGAAAACTTCGGGCGGCCTGCGCCCGTCTACCCCTTATTCTATCCTGAAGAGAGGCTTGTTCTCTATCTCGCGGAGCTGCTGTTCCTTGTGGGCCTCGATGTCGCGGCGGATGCGGTTGACGGCCTCCAGCGACTTCAGGCGCACTTCCTCGTCGTAGTCCTCGAGGGACCGGTTGAGGACCTGGATGGCTTCCTTGTTGGAGAAATTGCCTATGGCCTCCACCGCGCGCAGGCGGACGTCCCGGTCGTAGTCCTTGAGGGCTTCGCCGAGCAGGGCGAGGCTGAGCTTGCTCTTGTCCTTGGCGAGCATGTCGATGAGGCGCTTCTTGACGTCGGGCTCCGTCTCGTTCTCGAACATCGACTTGATGGCGCCCGGGGCGCTCTCGTCCTGCAGCTGCCAGAGGAGTTCGACCGAGGCGAAACGGACCTTCTCGTTGGAGTCCTGGGTCAGGGCGCGCAGCGTCTTGATCGTCTGCAGCGAGAACTTCATCATGTAGGGGCGCTCGCTCTTGGTGGGCAGCGGCGGCTCCTCGAGGGCCTTGACCTGGTCCTTCTTGGCCAGCTCGATCATCTGTTTCTGGGCCGCTTCGCGCTTATGCTGGTTGACCAGGTAATAGATGCCCGAGACGAAGATCAGCAGCATTAAGAACCATTTCATAGTTTGACCTTCCTGAAAGAGACTTCCACTTTCCCGCCGGAGAGGCGGGCGCAGGCGAGCTCCCCGTCCTTCATGCGGCGCCACGGGCCGCCGTCGGCCGGCTCGCTGGAGAAGACCGCGCGGCCTTTCTCCGTGCGCCACGCTATCGTGCCGAAGCGCCAGGCGGGGGTGAGCAGGGCCGTCTTCTTCCAGCCGGGGGCGTGGCAGAGCACGGCGAGTTCCCGGCCGTCGGAAAGGAACATGTTGAGGCCGCGGTACGGGGCCTCGAGGCCGGGGTATTTGGCGCGGCAGGAGACCCAGACGGTGCGGATCTCGTCGAGGGCCATCTCCAGCGCGGTCCCCAGCGAGCCGTAGGCGTCGCGCATCTTCACGACCTGCCAGAACAGGACCTCGGAGTCGTTGACGCCCCTGACGCGGGCGGCGTATCCGCCGAGCAGCGAGCGGACCTCGTCCCGGATGAAAAGGGTGCCGTTGTGGGCGAAGGCCAGGCCTTCCCCGGAGAACGGCTGCGTGTTCTCGCGGCCCAGCAAACGGCGCCTGGGCAGTTTGCCCGGGTTGGAGGCGTCGCGCAGGTGCGCGAGGACCACGCGCGACGCGCCGGAGGCGGCCTTCTCGAAGGCCGCCCGCTCCAGCCTGGCGGGCCGGGGGCTGAGCGTCACGGCGGGCCCGCCGCGGGCGCCGAAGCGGGCTATTCCCCACCCGTCGTCCTGGAAGCGGCCGCGCACCGCGCCGGCCTGGGCCAGCAGCGACTTGGGGCCCCCGCAGAGGAGGTCCCTGGCGCCGGCCGGCCTGGCCGAGATAGCAGCCGTTATCCTGCACATCCGGCCTACATTCTATGCAATTTTACGCGAAGTGTTCAAATCCCCGCCAAGTTGATATAATTGTTCCGGGAGTCAACTTCGCAGGACAGGCGGGCAGACCATGGAAAACGAGGAATTCAGATTCGAGCCGCAGACGCCTCTTCCGGGAGTTCCCGGGGCGGAACCGGAGATCTTCGCGCCGGCCGGCCCGGTCCCGGCCGGCTTCAACGAGCGCTTCCTGGCTTACTTCACGGACGCGTTCCCTTTCGTGCTGGGCAACTACCTTTCGCTGAACGCGCTGGTCAAGGCCGGCGTGCTGGCCTATACGCCCGCCAACGAATGGAAGTGGAAGTTCCTCTGGATAGCGGCCTACGTGCTCTACGAGACGGTCCTGTCGAGCGGCGGCCGGGCCACCGTGGGCAAGTTCCTCTTCAACATCAGGGTGAGGGCTAAGGACGGCGGCGACCTGCCGGTCGGCCGCGCCTTCGTGCGGGCCGTCGGCTACTTCCTCAGCTCGGCCACGCTCAACCTGGGCTACCTCCTGGCGCTGGTCACGCCGGAGAAGCGCGCGCTGCACGACTACGCGGCGGGCAGCCGCGTGGTCAGCATCAAGGAACGGGGCGACGTGGCCAACGGCCTCGTGCTGGCGTTCTCGTGGGGCCTCATGGCGGTGATGGTAGGCTCCTGGCTGAACCAGACCGTGCTCAAGCTTTCCCCGGCCGAGAAGACGCAGATCGTCGCGGCCCACCGCACCATCTCCAAGATAGCCCGGCTCGAGGAGATCTACATGGAGCGGGAGGGCCACTACACCAACGACCTCAAGACGCTGGCCGACCTGACCGGCAACGTCAACGCGGTCCGCGCCGAACTTTACAAGACGCTGGAGCCCGGCTCGCTGGCCATCGCCTCCAACGGCCGCCGGTTCCTGATAACGGCCAAGGCCCGCAACTGGCGCAAGACCGAGGTCAGCGTCGCTTCCCGGAAGGACGCGCCCGGAGCGCCCTGAGCCTGCCGCTTCCCCGTAACGGAAAAAGCCCCGCCGGAGCGGGGCTTTTTTCTTTGGCGCCGGGCCGCGGGGCTCACTCGCCCCTGCTGCGCTCCGCGCCGCTCTGGCAGGCCATGCAGTACCTGGCGGAAGGCAGCGCCTTGATGCGCTTCTTCTCGATGGCCCTCTTGCAGTGCTCGCAGAGGCCGTAGGTGCCCTTCTCCATCTTGCGCAGCGCGGCGTCGATGTCGCCGAGCATCTTGCGCTCGTTGTCGGAAAGCTCGAACAGGATCTCCTTGTCGAGGCTCTGGGTAGCCTGGTCGATGGAATCGCCGACCTCCGGCTCGAGCAGGTCGAGGTTCTTCTTGTCCTCGACGTTCTTGGAGATATCGGCCCTCATCTCGTTGAGGCGCCCGGCGATTTCGGAGATCTCCGACTTCGTCAGGGTCTCGCGGGCGGCCGGCGCGGCGGCCTTCTTGGGGGCGGCCGCTTTCATGGGGGCGGCGGCTTTCCTGGCGGCGGTCCGCGGCTTGGCCTTCACCGCGGTCTTGGCCGCGGCCTTCTTGACTGGCTTCTTGGTGGTTTTTTTCATATCTGCTCCGTGTGCTGGTCGTGGGAAGTGCTGAAGAACATCGGGCGCGCCGCGGTTATGACGGCGCGCGAGGCCTTGATCCTGTCCCGGTAGTACTTCGGGAGGACGAAGGCCCCGGTTATCGTGCGCCCGTCGGAGTAGCGGAGAGGGCGCTTAAGCCTGGCCGCGGCGGCCCTGTCGAGGGCGGCCGCCGAGAGCCTTTCGGGGGCCAGGCGCGGGGAATCCGTGCAGTAGAGGAAGGTCCACGGCATGTCGTAGGAAGGGATGAACGTCGCGTAGCTGCCGACGTGGCGGAAGACCCTGCGCAGGGTGTTGAAGATGGCCGGGTGCAGCCCGAACTGCAGCGGCGTGCCGGGGCCGGCCTGCACGGTGAAGACGCCGCCGGGGGCCAGCGCCCGCTTGAGCTTGCGGTAGAATTCCGCGGTGTAGAGGGCGACGGCCGGGCCGCCCTCTACGGGGCTGGGCAGGTCGGAATAGATCAGGTCGAACTTGTGCTCGCCGCGCTCTATCACCCTCGTCGCGTCCTGCGCGAGCAGGCGCAGGCGCGGGTCGGCGAAGGCCCCGCGGTGCCACTCGCCGAGGTGCTCGCGGGCGAAGCGCAGGATGTTGTAGTCGATGTCGGCCATCACCACCAGCTCCACGTCCCGGCGGTTCAGGATGTCCCGGGCGGTGGCGCCCTCCCCCCCGCCCAGGATCAGGGCCTTGCGCGGGCGCGGGTGGGCCAGCAGGGCCGGGTAGACCAGCGATTCGTGGTAGAAGGCCTCGTCGTACTGGCTGGACTGGGTCTCGCCGTCGAGCACCAGCACCTTGCCGAAGGTGCGCGTCCTGAGCAGCGCGGCGTCCTGGAAGGCGGTGGAGGAGGTCTCGAGGACCTGCTCGGCCCGGTGCGCGTGCATCTCGCCCGGGGTGAAATATTCCACGAACCACTCGCCGTCCGGCACGAGGGTGCCGGCGCGCTTTAGCCAGTCGAAGCCGGGCGCTTTCCTCTTCATGCGGCCGCCTTCGCGCGGCCCCTGGGTTTCCGGCGGGGCTTGCCGGGCAGCAGGCCGCGCTCCAGCTTCATCACGCTGAAGTGGGTGGCCTTGAAGAGGCGCTTGACGGTCTTGAAGGCCTCCCAGGGCCTGGTGCGGTCGCCGCAGGTGAACAGGTCCACCGAGGCGAACTCGTGCTCCGGCCACGTGTGGATGGCGAAATGGGACTCCGCGATGACGACCACGCCGGAGACCCCGTAAGGTTCGAAATGATGGAAGATGGAGTCTATGATGCTGGCGTCGGCCGCGCGGGCGCCCGCTATCATGGCCTCCTGCACCGCGGGAACGGAGGAGAGGACGGCTGCGTCGCAGCCGTAGAGTTCCAGGATAAGGTGCTGGCCGAGAGGTTTCATGGCGGTTTTTCGGTCTAATAATCTATATTAAACTGCCGCGGGGTGTCAATAAAAAAGGGAGGCGGCCTGGCGGCGCGCCTCCCCTCCCGGCCCGGCGGGCCCGTT
>JAJZRA010000004.1 GCA_021847485.1 bacterium | reverse complement strand
CCATCTGCGCGGCGCCGGTGATCATGTTCTTGACGTAGTCGGCGTGGCCGGGGCAGTCGATGTGCGCGTAGTGGCGCTTCGCCGTGGAGTACTCGACGTGGGAGACGGCGATCGTGACGGTCTTGGAGTCGTCGCGCACCGTGCCGCCCTTCGTGATCTCGGCGTAGGACTTCAGGTTGGCCAGGCCCTTCTCGGACTGCACTTTCACCAGCGCGGTCGTCAGGGTGGATTTGCCGTGGTCGACGTGGCCGATAGTACCGACGTTGACGTGCGGCTTGCTGCGGTCGAACTTCTCTTTTGCCATTTTAGTTCTCCTGAAGTTTAATTATCTTCCAAAAAAAGGACCTGCTGCAAAGTGAAAACTGGGGACATGCGAGCGGCAGCGGGCTCATAAAGGAACGATCCCCATCCCCGACACCGTTGTCGCGGGCAGAACACTGCCAAACCGACGAACCTTCAAAGAACCTACCACAAATTAAAAGCTGGGGATGGGGATTGAACCCACGACCTTCTCCTTACCATGGAGATGCTCTACCAGCTGAGCTACCCCAGCACAAAAACTTCTTACCGGCCCTGGCGGGCGGGATGCGAGCGGAGCGTGCTTTCTCCGTCAGGGTATTCCCGTCGGCCGCTTTCCGATATCCGCCGTGCGGATATCGGAAAGCGGGCGATGGGAATCGAACCCACGTGATCTGCTTGGAAGGCAGACGTTCTACCATTGAACTACGCCCGCGCGCTTTAAAGATCCGTATTCCACCGCTGCCGGTACGGCCGCGGAACATAAATTATATTTATTTGCTCCCTTCTAGTCAAGGAACTGCGCGCCCCGCCCGTTCTTTCATATAATAGGAACATGGGGGGAGGAAGGCTATGACCAAGAAGGACGCCGGCGACAAAAAATACTACAGGGTGCTCAATATCCTGAACCGCCTCAACGAAGGCCCGGTCCGGGTGGCCGAGCTCTCGGAGGAGTTCGGCGTTTCCGAGCGGTCCATCCAGCGCGACCTCGAGCGCATCAACATGACCGGCTTCCGCCTCGACACCCCGCAGAAGGGCGTCTACACCTTCGCCGCCGGAGTGTCGCTGACCAATTTCGACCTGACGAGCGAGCAGCTCTCCGTGCTGGTGCTGATGCGCGAGATGGCCGCCGGCCTGGGCGGCGCCATCAAGGACGCCTTCGACGCGGTCTTCGCGCGCGCCACTTCGGCCGGCGCCGGGGACTCCCACTTCTACGCGCTCGGGCCGCGCGCCCTCAACCCGCTGACGCGCCGGTTCTACGAGGACATCGCCTTCGCCATCGAGCACCGCAAGAAGCTCAAGGTCAGCTACGCCGGCGCCGACGGCGCCCTAAGGGAGCGCGTGCTGCGTCCCGTGAAGATCCTGACCAGCGAGAGCTTCTTCTACATGATGGCCTCCGCAGACGGCGGCGACCCGGAAAAGTTCGCCAAGTACCGCGTGGACCGCGTAAAGAAGCTGGAGATCCTCCCCGAGGAGTTCACTCCCCCCTCCCCGGAGGCGGTAAAGAAGCTCATCGGCCCGGCCACCACCATCTGGGGCGTCAACGCCGGCGCGCCGGTGAAGGTGGAGCTGCGCGCCAGCGGAGCCGCCGCGGATTTCCTGCGGAGCAAGGAACTGCTGCCCAGGCAGAAGGTCTCCAGGCCCGCCGCCGACGGTTCGGTGACGGTGAAGGCAGTCATCCACCACCCGATGGAGGTGGTGCCGCTCGTGCTGCACTGGATGCCCGAGATCAAGGTAATGTCCCCCTCCTCCATCTCCGAAGAGGTCTCGGTCCGCATAAAGGCCTACCTCAAGACCGGCTGACTCCGACGCGCCTGAAATGAAAGGACCCCGCCTCACGCTCTGCTTCCTCGCCCTGGCCGTCTGCTCGCTGACGGCCGCGCGGCTGGCCGCGCGCTGGGAGGCCCTGCTGGCGCCCCCGCCCGGCGGCGGCGTGCTGCTGCGCGCGCAGGCTTCCGACGGGGAGGAGGACGCGGAAGAAGAGGCCGAGGAAGAGGAATACACCAGCCGCGAGACCCGCACCGAGGCCGGCACCGCCCAGCGCACCTGGCGGCAGGGCAACAGCCTCAACGCCGAATACCGCTTCGTCAACTTCAACAAGGACCGCGTCACCGTCTCCTTCTCGATGAAGGCGCCGGACTACCGCCGATACCTGGCCGGCTACGGCTACACCGACGCGGACCTGGCCGCCCTGAAAAGCTGGCGCGAAAGCGCCAGGCAGGCGGCCTGGCAGAAAGGCTGGGCCGCCGGCGGCAAGCCGGCCGCCGAGCGCGCCATAGCCGGCGTGGACACCGAGTACGATACCCGCCTGCGCGGCCTGCTGCGCTCGCGCGGCATGGCCATGCGCGCGGGGAACATCGTGGAATGCGACGTCCCGCTGATAGTCAAGCGCAACGTGGACCTGATGCGCCCGCTGGCCGCCGCCCTGGACAGGACCTCGTCCGAGCGCTCCTGGTCCGAGGAGGACCTGGTGGGCGCGGCCCTCTCGCTGGTGCAGACCGCGGTCCGCTACAAGGTCCCCCCGTCCCGGGAAGGCGGCCTGCATACCGGCGGCCTGCTGCCGCCGGCCCGGACGCTGCTGTCGGGCTGGGGCGACTGCGACACCAAGAGCGCGCTGCTGGCCTCGGTACTGGGGAACTGGAAAGGCCTGCGCATGGTGGGCATAGCCGTGCCCGGCCACTACCTGATGGCCATCCGGCGCCTGCCGGGCAAAGGCGACGTTTTCGTGCGCTACGAAGGGCTGGAGTACGTCCTGGTGGAACCGGCCGGGCCGGCCTGGCTGGAGCCCGGGACCGTCGGCGCCGCCACGACCGACCTGCTGGCCGGAGCCGAGGGCTACCGGGTGGAGCCGTTCTTCTGAAGATATAGGAGGGAGCATGTTCAACACAAGGGTCATAGTAAGCATATTCGAGTTCCTGCTGTCGGTGGTGATGAGCGGCCTCATCATCTACCTGACCTACCGGGTCTTCATCAAGGCCAACCCGGACTTCAACATGGAGGAAGAGATCAAGAAGGGCAACGTCGCCGTGGGCACGCTGGTGGGCGCCATCCTCTTCGCGGCCTCTATGATCCTGCAGAAAGGCCTCTCCGCCGTGGTCGGCATGTTCCGCATGCACGTCTCGGCGCCGGGCGAGATGACGCTGGGGCTAGGCAAGCTCGCGCTGCTCTCCGTCGCCCACCTGGGCCTGGACCTGGCGCTCGCCGTCATAACCATCTCCGTCACGCTGCGCCTGTTCGGCCGGCTGGTGCGCAGCCATATGCGCCCCGGCGTCGAACTGCAGAAAGGCAACCTCGCGGTGGGCATAGTGCTGTCGGCGGTGGTGCTGGTGGCGGCCCTCTACGTGGGCGAGGGCGTTAGCGCCATCTCCAAGGCGCTGGTCCCGCAACCCTCCATAGGCCGCATCGAGATAATGCGCTGAGAGCCCCCCTTAAGCCGGAAGCCAACATAACGAACCCGACACTACGCTGTCGGGTTCGTCTGTTATGCTATGGGCATGAACGACAAGAACAGGCACTCGTGGATAAGCTGGAAGGCCGCCCTGCCCGGCGGCAGGGCCGGGGCGGGGCTGCGCGTCTACACGCTGCGGCGCGCAGGACGGAGCGACACCTACTTCTCGCTTAGGCTCTGGCACGCGGCCGCCGTAAGGCAGGAGCGGCTGGCGCGCCTGGCGCCGAAGACGGCGTAGACCCGGGGAAAAGGGGGACTTATGGGGTGGGAGATAAAAGGGTGGATCTGCGGCGGCTACGTGGCCGCGCGCGGGGACGGGGAGACGGTGTTCATCTACCGGCGGCCCAACTGGGGCGGCGGGCTGAGCGGGCTCAAGACCTTCTTCGAGCTGCGCAACCGCGGCGAACTGGTGGGGCGCATAGTCCGGGAAGGCTCGTGGCGGCCGCGGGCCAGGGCGGAATGGCTGGCCGACGCGGAGCGCCCGCTGAACGAGACCGACCTGATGGAGATAACGGCGGCCCTGAACCTGCAATTGGTATAATCGCACCGTGGATAAACCTTACAGGCGGGCCTTCATAGAGATCACGAACCGTTGCGGCCTGGACTGCGCCTTCTGCGCGCCTACCCGCCGCCCGGCGGAGGATATGTCCGCGGCGCTCTTCGAGAGCGCGGCGCGCCAGGCCGGCGGGCTGGCCGAGATGCTCTCGCTGCACGTGCTCGGGGAACCGCTGCTGCACCCGCGTTTACCCGAGCTGCTTGGGATCTGCTCGCGGCTGGCCCTGAAGGTCAACCTGGTCACCAACGGGCTGCGGCTCGGCGACTTCCCCCCGGAGGTCCTCGCGGAACCCTGCCTGGCGCAGGTCTCCATATCGCTGCACGCTCTCTCCGCCCTGCCTGAAACGGAACGGGCCGCGCGGATAGCCGGCATGACCGCCTTCGCCAGGACCCGCCGCCCAGGCCTGACCGTAGGCTTCAGGCTGCGCTCGGAGAACGAGGACGCTTTTTTCAGGACCGCGCTGAAAACCCTGCTGGCCGGGTTCGACGCGGCCGCGGCCCCCGGGGCGGACTACGTGAAGCTGGCGGACGGCGTCTACCTCAACTTCGGCGGGATCTTCGACTGGCCCGGCGGGGCCGGCGGCAGGCCCAGGGCCGGCTGCCTCGGGCTGAAACATCATTTCGGCATCCTCAGCGACGGCCGCGTGGTGCCCTGCTGCGCGGATTACGACGGCGCGATGGCGCTGGGCAATATAAAGGAAGCGCCGCTGGCCGACATCCTGGGGTCGCGCTCGGCGCGGGATCTGCGCCGCAGCATAGCCGGGGTAGCCCCGATGCCCCGCTACTGCGCCTCCTGCGGCTTCGCCGCTCCCGACCCCTAAATTAAAAATTACGGTGACACACAACTTAATTCACCCCTAGCGATGACGCACGATTCAATTCGGCAGTTAAGTTGTGTGTCACCATAATTGTCGTCGTCACCATAATTCGTTTGGTTGATTTCCCTCAACCTTTTATGTAGCATTCTGGGTATGAAAGCGGCCGTGCTCTCCCTGCTGGTCTCCCTGCCCTCCGCGGCTTTCTGCCAGGCCCCCTGGTACGCGCCCGCGCGCGAAGCTGTAGAAGCGCCCGAGCCCGGCGCCCCCGCCGACACCCTGGACTCCTGTCCCAAGTTGAACTCTTTACGGGGGGCCGACGGCTACGCCGACGCGCCCGCCGTCAGGGAAGTGGCCGAGGTCGGAGCCGACGCGCTACCGCTGCCCGCCGACGACCTGGACAAGGCCGGCCTGCTGAAGATACTGGAAGAGGACCTCGTCTACTGGGAGGGCAGGCCGGACACGGCCCGTATACAGCTGGGCGGCGCAACTTACGACGCGCCCGCCATGCGCCGCACGATAAAGGCCCTGCAGGCGCTCTTCGCCTCGGACCTCCTCCCCGCCGACCTGCGCAGGGAGCTGCAGGCCCGCTTCAGGATCTACCGCGCCTCCGCCGACGACGGTTCAGGCAAGACCGTGATAACCGGCTACTACGAGGCCGAGATACCGGTCACCCGCTCGCCCGACGCCGAGCACCGCTATCCCGTCCTGCTCCGGCCCGCCGACCTGGTCAAGACCACGGCCGACATGGGAGTCGATTTCGACTACGGCCGCTACGACGCGGACGGCAGGCTGGTCCGCCACTATTCCACCGCCGAGGTCCACGCGGGCGCGCTGGACGGGAAAGGCCTGGAGCTGGTCTGGTCCGCCCACCCGGCGCAGATCATGCTGCTGCAGATCCAGGGGTCGGGCGTGCTGCGCTTTCCCGACGGGGACCATATCCGCGCAGGCTTCGACGGCGCCAACGGCCACCCGTACCGCAGCGTGCAGAAGCTCCTGATAGACTGCGGCGAGACGCCGTCCATGTCGTTCAAGGACTTCATAAAGTACCTGTCGGCACAGGGGCCCCGCGAGGAGCGCCTGATCGACCTGAACCCGCGCTACGTCTTCTTCAAGGAACGCCCGAAGGACAGCGCGGCCTACGGCGCCATCGGCCAGGCCCTGGTCCCCGGCCGCTCCATAGCCATCGATCCCAAGTACATCCCCTACGGCCTGTTCGGCCTGCTCAAGTCCAGGCGGCCCGTCCTGCAGGGCGACGGCCTGGCCTTCAGGGATTTCAGCCGCTTCATCTCCACGCACGACACCGGCTCGGCCATCCGCGGCCCCGGCCGCGTGGACCTGTTCTGGGGCACCGGAGACACGGCCGAGACCGAGGCCTCCTCGATGAAGGCCTCCGGCGAACTCTACCTGCTGGTCCTGAAGTGACCGCTATTGACATGTCAAGGGCGCACCCCTTGACAAATAAAAAAAATCTGCTATACTATTTTTGGAGCGGAACACCTTATCGACGGTCGCTTTCCGCTCCTTAGCTTTGAGGGAGACAGCGCGGGCGAGTGCCCGCGTTGTCTTTTTATAACGGGAGAGCGCTTCTTTCAGATCCTCTTGGAGAGTTCGTAGAAGACCACGGCGGCGGCGTTGGAGGCGTTCAGGCTTTCCACGCCGCCTTTCTGCGGGATAGAGACTATCTCGTCGCAGTGTTCGCGGGTCTTCTGGTGCAGCCCCTCGCCCTCGGAGCCGATGATGACCAGCGCCGGCAGCGTGAAATCCACCTGCGGCAGCGGCTTGCCGCCCATGTCCATGCCGTAGACCCAGAAGCCCTTTTCCTTAAGTTTAATGACGGTCTGGTTGAGGTTCACCACCTCCACCACGTTCACGCGCTCCGCCGCGCCGGAAGCGGTCTTCTGCGCCGCTCCCGTCAGCGAGGCCGAGCGGCGCTCGGGCAGGACCACGGTGGACACGCCCAGGCACGCGGCCGAGCGGACGATGGCGCCGAGGTTCATGGGATCGGTGATGCCGTCCAGCGCGGCCCAGACGGTGCGCTTGAGGTCCTTCTCGGAGGCCAGGGCCTCCTCGA
Source organism: bacterium (assembly GCA_021847485.1). Taxonomy (GTDB): domain Bacteria; phylum Elusimicrobiota; class Elusimicrobia; order Elusimicrobiales; family UBA9959; genus UBA9959. Next base: position 58,378 of record JAJZRA010000004.1, on the reverse strand, counting down.
GCGACAGCTTGCGGGGAGGCTCCGCCTCCAGCACCACTCCCTGGTGGTTGCCGCCGGCCGCCAGGCGTTCCAGCGCGCGCGGGTCGCAGAACTCCACGCGGACCCCGGCCTTCCGGGCCAGCGCGGCCAGTTCGTTGACCCTGCGGCTCTTCTCGTCGCGGGAGACCAGCAGCCGCAGCACGCGGCGGCGGCCCGCCTTCAGCACCTCCTCGGCGGTGTTTATGCCGTAAAGCAGTTCAGCGGCCATCGCCTGTCACCTTCCTGTTGCCGAAGCCGACCCCTACGGCGAGAGCGCCGCGCACCTCCGGGGAGGAGGGCGTCACGCGGCGCAGCCGGCCCACCGCCTCGGCGATCTTCACGTCGGCGAAGGAGTATTTACGGAAAGAGACCATCCGGCCGAACCGGCGCTTCGCGAGCAGTTCCGCCGCCTTCACGCCGAAACCGGTCGCGAGCCACCTGTCGAAAGCGGTAGGCTCGCCGCCGCGCTGCACGTGCCCCAGCACCACCACGCGGCTCTCGAGGCCCACGCGGCTCTTATCGAGCAGGGCGGCGATCTTGTAGGAGACGCCGCCCAGGCGCAGCGGGTCGGGCGAGCCCTTCACCACGCTGGCCACTGTCATCCTGCCCTTCGCCGGGCGCGCGCCCTCGGCTACCACGATGATGGAGAACTTCTTGCCGCGGCGCTTGCGGTCCATCACCGCCGCCACGATATCCTCGGGCTTATAGGGGATCTCGGGCAGCAGGATCACGTCCCCGCCGCCGGCTATGCCGGCGCGCAGCGCTATCCAGCCGGCGTAGCGGCCCATCGTCTCCACTATCATCACCCGGTTATGCGACTCCGCCGTGGTGTGCACGCGGTCCACCGCCTCGGTGGCGACGCGCAGCGCCGAGTCGAAGCCGAAGGTCACGTCCGTGGCGGAAAGGTCGTTGTCTATCGTTTTCGGCACGCCGACCACCGGCATGCCGCGCTTGTGGAGCTGCTCGGCCATCGTAAGCGTGCCGTCGCCGCCGATCGCCACGAGCGCGTCGAGCCCCAGGGCCTTGAAATTGCGGAAGGCCAGGGAGGAAAGGTCTTTGGGTTTCGCCGCCGAGCCGAGCGGGGGCAGGGTGTAGGCGAAAGGGTTGGCGGTGTTGGAAGTGCCGAGTATCGTGCCGCCGCGGATGATGATGCCGGATACGTCGTGGTCGTGCAGCTGGGTGAAGTCCTGTTCGACGAGGCCGCGGTAGCCGTCGCGGAAGCCGATCACCTCCCAGCCCCGCCGCAGCGCGGACTTGGTGACGCCGCGCACGACGGCGTTGAGGCCGGGGCAGTCGCCGCCGCCGGTAAGTATGCCGATCTTCATGCCGAACCTCCTAGAACGACGGGTAGGCGGTGTCCCTCTCGCGGGAGATCACGTAGAGCACCGCCGCCAGGATCTGGGCCGGGTGGCCCAGCCGGGCGAAGGCGTAATCCATGTGGACCTGGAAGCGGTCCGCCGAAGTGGGGTCGAGGAAGACGAAGCCCGCGCGCCTGTCCTGCGCGAAGATGCCGTAATGGGAGGCCAGCGCCCCGCCGAGACTGCCGAACAGCATGCGCGGCAGGCGGCCCTTCGGGAAGTCGTCGCGGATCTCGAAGACCACGAGGTTGTCCGTGTCGACGAACTCCCAGCGCCTGTCCGAGAAGCCGCCCTTGCGCACCAGGCGCGCGACTTCCTTGCCGCTGCCGTCCCTGATGAGGCCGTAGCCGATGTCGGGCGAGACCTCCATCATCAGCGTGGACTGGGCGTCGTAGAGTTGCAGCGGGCGCCGCTTGTTGAAATACATGGCCGCGCCGGCTAAGACCGGCACGATGAAGAAGATCTCGGGCAGCGAGGCCAGCGCCCGGCCGATCAGCGGCACGGCCAGCAGCGCGTTGACGACGAGGTCGCCCTTGCCGGCGAAGGCCAGCAGGCTCCAGCCGACGTGGAAGAAAAGCGCCCCGTAAACGCCCCCGGCCAGGTAGAGGGAATGCTCGTGCGGGTAGTCGGCCAGCAGCATCTGCTTCTGCCGGGTCAGCACGTTGTAGGTAACGTCCTTGGGCGACTGGATCCTGGTGACGAGGAACGGGAAGAAGAAGTCCGGCGGCACGTCGGCGGGCGGCGGCGGGAGCTTGGGGTTCTGGTAGCCGGCCGCGGCCTTGCGGGCCGCGAAGGACCCGACGATCCAAAGGCCTATCAGCGCGCCCCAGAAGGCGAGCGGCAGCGGCTTGCGCGGCAGGTAGGGCGGCAGGCCGCTCTCGGCGCGCTTGCGGGCCAGCTCTTCCATAAGGCCGGCGGCGGCCCCGGCGGCTGCGGCCACGCCCGAGGTGGACCGCTCCACCGCGGCGGCCGGCCCCTCCGCGGCGGCGGCGCCTGAGACCTCCGCTACGGCGGCTGTCGAGGCCTCCAGGCCGGGCGCGGCGGCGGTGGAGGCCTCGGCCTCTCCGTCCTTGAAGATCTGGGTCTTTATCCCCTCGTCGTCCTCGGCCCTGACCTTGCGGCGGCGGGCGACGCGGACCTTCCTGGGCTTGGGCAGCTCTATCTTCTCTCCGGGCTTGCGCACGCTGAAAAGGACGCCCCGGAACTCGCCGTCGTCCAGGCCGCGGGCGCTGACCGCGTAGGAGACGCCGTTGTAAGTGAAGAAAGCGATATAGGCCTCGGCGCCCATCGACTCGTAGGAGGTATAGTAGGCCGTGGAGACGCCGTGGATGCCGACGGGCCTTATCTCTCCGGAGAGGCTGTTGCCCTTGGAGCGCAGCGAGTCCACCTGCTCCTTGACCCGGGCCTTCAGGTAATAGTCGCCAAGTTCGGAATCCTGCCTGGAGAACTCGAAGAAGGCCTTGCCCTTCTCCAGTTTCAGTGTGACCGCCGGGTCGTCGCTCCCGCCGGGGGCCCAGCCAGAAGGGAAGTCCACCGCTATCGTGTCGCCTTTATCCTTGAACTCGCCCGCGCAGAGCGGGACGGAGAGGACCAGCGGCAGCAGGAGGCGCAGTAGGGCGGTCTTTCTCATAAATTTATTTTTTAGTATAGAAAATTAAAGGCTTCAAGTCACATCAATAAACTTTCAAGCCCAGGGCGCCTTTAATGGGAATGCCTGTGGTGGGCGTCCGGGGAATGCGGATGTGAGTGTTCGGCGGGTTCGTGCCGGTGCGGGTGGGAATGCGCCGCACCGGGGGCCTCCCCGTGGCCGTGCGAGTGATGCCGGTCGTCGTGGGTATGGGAGTGCTCGTGCTCGAGGGCCTCGTGGCGGTGCGGGTGTCCGTGCCGCTCCAGGGCCAGCAGCAGGAAAGCCCCCGCCATCAGCGCCCCGCCCGCCAGCAGCCGGCCGGTCACGGGCTCGCCCAGGACCGCCACGCCCAGCGCGGCGCCCATGAACGGATAGGCCCCGAAGAAAGCCCCCGCCCGGGAGGCGCCGAGGCCGCGCATGGCCCGGATGAACAACACCAGGCTGACCCCGTAGCTGAGCAGGCCCAGGGCAAGCGCCGCCGCGGCCCACCCTGCCGGAGGCGCTCCCCCGCCGGAGCGCCAGGCCAGCAGGGCGTTGACCGCGCCGCCGGCCAGGCCCTTGATCATCGCTATGGTGACGGGGTCCTTTATGGAGACCCGGGCGGTCAGGTTGTTGTCCACTCCCCACATGAAGGAGGCTCCCAGCACCAGCGCCGCCCCCCACCCCACCCCGGCCGGACCTCCCTCCCAGGAGAGCGCCAGCCCGCCGGCGGTTATCAGCGCGGCGGCGGTCCAGAAACGCCCCCCGCCGTGCTCCCTGAAAACGGCCACCGCTATCAACGAGGTGAAGACCAGCTCGAAGTTGAGCAGCATCGACGCCGAGGAGGCCGAGGTACGCTCGAGACCGGTGAAAAGCAGCAGCGGGGCCAGCACGCCGCCCGCCAGCACGAAGCCCGCCGCGCTGGGCAGGTCCCGGCGCCCGAGCGGCGCCTCTCCGGGCGCCCGGGCGAGCAGCCGCCAGGCCGCCAGGCCCAGCCCGCTGCCCAGGTAGCAAAGCGCGGACAGCTCCAGCGGGCGCAGGCGCGCCAGCAGCAGTTTCCCGGCCGGGACCGACACGGAGAACAGAGCGGCCGCGGCCAGGGCGTACAGGTAGCTCATGCCTAAATTCTACAATTTTTGCCCGGTTTTCCGGCGTATGCGGCCGGCCCGCCCCGAGTTGACAACCTATAGTTAGGTTTGTAAGATTTAAGCATAGCTTTCGGTTCTGTTTTTCTAGTTTCTCAACCCGTCAGTAAAATCAAAAGGAAGGAAATCATGTCCAAAACTGCTGTAGCGGAGAAAGGCAAGAAGTCCGTTCAGGAGTACGTCAACGGCGTGCTGGCGAACGTCATCGCCAAGAACCCCGGCGAGAAAGAATTCCACCAGGCGGTTAAAGAGGTCCTCGAGACCCTGACCCCGATACTCGAGAAGCACCCCGAGTACGTGAAGGCCAAGATCCTCGACAGGATCGTGGAACCCGAGCGCTCCATCACCTTCCGCGTGCCGTGGACCGACGACAAGGGCGAAGTCCAGATCAACCGCGGCTTCCGCTTCGAGTTCAACAGCGCGATCGGCCCGTACAAGGGCGGCCTGCGCTTCCACCCGTCGGTGAACGCCAGCATCCTGAAGTTCCTCGGCTTCGAGCAGATCTTCAAGAACTCCCTGACCACGCTGCCGATGGGCGGCGGCAAGGGCGGTTCCGACTTCGACCCCAAGGGCAAGAGCGACGCCGAAGTGATGCGCTTCTGCCAGAGCTTCATGACCGAGCTCTGCAAGCACATCGGCCCCGACACGGACGTGCCGGCCGGCGACATCGGCGTGGGCGGCCGCGAGATCGGCTACATGTTCGGCCAGTACAAGCGCATCCGCAACGAGTTCACCGGCGTGCTGACCGGCAAGGGCATCACCTGGGGCGGCTCGCTGATACGCCCCGAGGCCACCGGCTTCGGCGTGGTGTATTTCTGCGAGGAGCAGCTCAAGACCAAGGGCACCGGCCTGAAGGGCAAGACCGTCGCGGTCTCCGGCTTCGGCAACGTGGCCTGGGGCGCCGTTAAGAAGGTCAACGACCTCGGCGGCAAGGTCGTCACGATCTCCGGTCCCGACGGCTACATCTACGACAAGGCCGGCATCTCCGGCGCCAAGTGGGAGTACATGCTCGAGCTGCGCGCTTCCGGTCAGGACATCGTGGAGCCTTACGCCAAGAAGTTCGGCGCCGAGTTCCACGCCGGCAAGAAGCCCTGGGAGGTCAAGGTGGACGTGGCTCTGCCCTGCGCCACCCAGAACGAGCTCAACGAGAACGACGCCAAGCAGCTGCTCAAGAACGGCGTCATCTGCGTGACCGAAGGCGCCAACATGCCCTGCACCCCGGAGGCCGTAGAGGCCTTCCAGAGCGCTAAGATCCTGTTCGCCCCCGGCAAGGCTTCCAACGCCGGCGGCGTGGCCACCTCGGGCCTCGAGATGAGCCAGAACAGCATGCGCATGAGCTGGTCCTCCGAAGAGGTGGACAAGCACCTGCACAACATCATGATCAACATCCACAACGCCTGCGTGCAGGCCGCCAAAGAGGCGGGCATGCCCGGCAACTACGTGGTGGGCGCCAACATCGCCGGCTTCAAGAAAGTCGCCGACGCGATGATGGCCCAGGGCATCGTGTAAGAAGTCCTTACACCTGTACCGAAGAAGAGGGCGGGACGCAAGTTCCGCCCTCTTCATTTGTTTGGTATCATAATAGCCGGAGGGAAGATCATGGCCAAGATACTCGTGGTGGACGACATCAAGGAGATAGTGGACTTCTCCAAGGAATTCTTCGAGGACGCCGGCTTCGAGGTGCGCACCGCCGACACCGCCCCCGCCGCGATAGCGCAGCAGCAGCAGTTCAAGGCCGACGTGATCCTGCAGGACCTCAACATCCCCGGCGGCGGCGGCCTCTTCGTCTACGAGACGCTGCGCAAGCAGAACGACCTGGTCCCGATAATCTTCTCCACCGGCAAGCCGGAGACGCTGGGCGACCTGACCAAGATGGTCAACGTGTCCGCGCTGCGCAAGCCCACCGACCCGGACGTGCTGATGGCCGAGGTGAAGCGGCAGATCGCCGCGCACCCGGCGGCCGCCGCGGCCGCGCAGGCCGCCCCCCCGCCGCCCCCGCCGGCGCGCCCGGCGGCCGACGAGCGCCCGATGAACCCCAATCCTCCGCCGCCCCCGAAGTTCCCGCGCTAGTGCGGCCGCTTCAGATAAAAGTTCTGATCCGCTTGACGGCGTGGTAACCGGCCGCGGCCGTAGCGGCCGCTCCCGCCCAGACGTGCGCGTGCTCGACCGCGCCTTTCAGCGCCCGGTCCAGCGGGAAGAGCAGCAGCAGGCCGAGCGCCGCGCAAGCCCCGAAGGCCGCCAGCAGCGCCCAGTCCCAGGCTACCCTCAGCGCCCGGCCCCTTTCCGGGCTACGGCGCGCCGCGGCCTCGGAAGCCGCCGCAAGGGCGCAGACGCCCAGCAGGATCTGCGGCACATAGAACGCCAGCAGCCGGTTGCCGCGCCTGGGCGGCGCGGCCGGCGACGAGACCTGCGCGGCCGGAGCCGGCGCCTCGGGCGCCTGGGCGGCAGCCGGCACGGCCAGTACCGCGGCCAGCAATATGCTCCTTAATATCATGGACGGACCTCCATATCGATAACGGGCGGCGGCTCGTTTTATAGCCGGACGAAAAAGCCCGCCTGTTTTTTGTATCATTTCTGGAACGGAAATAACATGGTCACGGGCTCCGTAAAACCTATCAGGATCCTGGCGGTGGAGGACAACCCCGCCATCCTGGACTTCTACAGGGAGTTCTTCTCCGATATGGGCTTCGAGGCGAAGACCGCGGAGGACGCCCTGTCGGCCATCACTCTCCACCAGCAGTTCAAGTCCGACCTGATAGTGCTCGACCTCAATATCCCCGCCGGCGGCGGCATGCTGGTCTTCGAGACGCTGCGCCACAGCCTCAAGGACCCGGTGCCGGTCATCTTCTCCACCGGCAAGCCGGAGCTGCTGCCGCACAGCGTAAAGAGCCTGCACAACGTGGCCGTGATCGCCAAGCCCACGCCCCCCGAGGCGCTGCTGGCCGAGATCAAGCGCCTGCTGCCCTCCCATTTCGGCCGCCAGCTGAACCCGGTCCCCCCGCCGCCGCCCTCGGCGTCGCTCAGGGCCAGGGCGGCGAGGCGCCGCGTGCTGGTGGTGGACGACGATCCGGCCCTCGTCGCGCTCTATTCCGAGATCCTCTCCAAGGCCGGCTTCGAAGTGAGGACCGCCGAGGACACGGTAGTGGCCGTGACGGTCTTCCACGATTTCCGCCCCGAGCTCGTGGTGCTGGACGTGGAGATGCCGGGCGGCGGCGGGCGCAAGGTCTTCGAGCGCCTGCGCGTGCAGCTGGCCTCGCCGGTGCCGGTCATGTTCGCCACTGCCCGGCCGGAGGCGGTCGCCGACCTGGAGAGAGTCCCCGGCGTCCTCGTGCTGAAGAAACCCCTTACCCCCAACGTGCTGGTAGGCGCGGTGAAGGACCTGCTGAAGCTGCCGTAGCGAGAAGGAGCCGATATGACCGGAGAAAAAAAAGTCTTCACCGCCAGCCGCTGGACGGCGGGCAACCTGCTCTTCCCGGTGCGCATAGAGATAACGCCGGACCGGGTCACCCGCATAAAGCCGCGGCTGATCGGCTCCGACGAGGAGACGATCTCCATGAGCAAGGTGGCCTCGGTCAACATCAGCACCGGCCTCCTCTGGGCCGACATCAGGATAGACTCCAGCGGCGGGACCAACCCCATACTGAGCCACGGCCACCGCAAGGCCGACGCGGCGGCGATCCGCGACCTGATAGAGGCCTACCAGCTGCCCGGCCGCGCCGCCTGAGGCCGCCGCCGGGGACGAAAAAGGCCGCCCGCGGCAGCGGGCGGCCTTTCTTTTTGCCGCGCGCGGCGGCTACTGGAACGAGGGCGGCGGCTCCTTGATCACGTGCCTCTCCTCGCCGGCCTTCTTGTCCATGAACTTGCGGATCGCCTTGCCGTACTCGTCGAGCTCGTCGGTCTTTTTGAACTCCTCTTCCCCCGCCTCTTCGGCCGCCGGCCGGTCGCGCCAGTCCTTCTTTATCCTGGCCGTGGCCGCGTTGACGATCTCTCCCGACTCCACCCCGACCAGGCGCGCGTTCACCTCGATGCGGCCGCGGGGCAGCTCGGTCAGCGTGCCGAGGATCAGCCAGTCGGCGCCCAGCATCTTGCCGACGCTCTTGATCGAGCCCTGGTCCATCGCGCCGGAGCTCTGCAGCTTCAGCTCGGCCAGCACCGCGTCCATCTCCTTGCGCTCGGCCACGCGGAACTTCTTCCGGCGCACCAGTTCGGTGGTGAGCCGCTCGGACACCACCCCGCCGTCGCCCGAAGCCCTGCCGTCCGGGTACGTGAAGTCCGCCACGGCTATCTTCCCTTCGCCGGTGCAGTCCTTCAGCAGCCCTTTCAGCAGCCGGGCGTAGGCGCCGGACGGATAGGCCGGGCCTTCCAGCGCGGCGGCGGCGCCCGGCAGCAGCAGCATGACCATGACCGGTAAGATCCTGACGGCTTTCTTCATTTCTATATCCTGCCTAATTACGGTAAATGCCCTCTAAATAGGAGGCGGGGGCCAGCGCGGTGCGGGTAGCGGGATCCACCGGCCCGTAATAGACGTCCATATGGTGCGCCGGCTTGTAGCGGCCGGCCGCCAGCTCCTTGATGCGTCCCACGCGCTCCCGGTTGGCCCGCGGGTTCAGCACCGGGCTGAAGGCGTCCGGCGCTATCAGCATGGCCACCAGCGAAAGGTACTCGTCCTCGCCGAGCCTCGCGACGTCCTTGCGGTAGTAGCAGCGCGCCGCGTCGGCGAACCCGCGGACCTCGGCGCCGCCGCAATGGCCCAGGTAGGCGTAGTTCAGGAACAGCGTGAGCTGGTCCTGCTTGGAGACCAGCGGGTGCAGCGCGTAGCGCGCGACGAGGGTCTGCTTGAGCTTGGCGAAGCCGGGCTTGAACTCCCGGAAGTAAAAGATCTTGGCCAGCGCCTGGGTGATGGTGGTCAGGCCGGCCCCGGGGGTGACGTTATCCACCCCGGAGTGGGAGAGGAAGGCCGGGTCCTCGACCTTAAGCAGTTCGTCTATGCGGCGGCGCGGCAGCGCGGAGAGCGGCAGCTTGATCCTGCCGGGCGCCAGGGCCGCGCGCACTATGCCGGGCGTGTCCCTGCGGGCCTTCAGCACGACGGCGGCGCAGTAGACGGCCAGCGCCAGCGCGAGGCCGGAAAGGCCTATGCCCGCGAAGGCGAGCAGCGTCTTGAGGGCCGAGCCCCTGCGGCGGCACGGGTCCAGCAGCTGGTCGTGCCGCTTTACCGGTATATAAATTTTGCGCGCGCGCGTATGAAACGGTGTATGGTCCATCCAGCCTAACCCACATAATAATATATAGGGTAAGCGCTATTTTGTCAAGGCGCGGCTCCGGGGGCGCCTCCATTTGCTAGAATAGCCGGGTAGCGGGTTGCATATAGAAAGGGGGTTACCATGAAAAAACACTTGTTAGCGTCGGCGCTGGTCGCGGCCGCGGCCTGCGCGCTCTTCGCGCAGACGCCGCCCGAGGGCGGACCGGCCGCCCAGGCCGCGCCGGAGATAAAGGTGGAGAAGATAGCGGCCTGCGCCGGCGTCTCCGGGCGCGAGCCTTCCGGCGAGGCGTCGTCCTTCGACGCTTCGGCGGGCCGGGTCTACGTCTGGACCAGGATCGCGGCGGAGAAGCCGCCGGTGAAGATCAAGCACGTCTACTACCTGGACGGGGTCAGGCAGGCCGAGGTGGAGCTGGCGGTGAACGGCAGCCCTTACCGGGTCTGGAGCTCCAAGGCGGTGCGCCCCGGCAGCTGGAAAGTGGAAGTGACCGACGAAGCCGGCGCGGTGCTGAGCACGGTGGAATTCACGGTGACGGCGGCCGGCGCCAAGCCGGAGACCCCGGCGGAACAGGCCCCGGCCGGGCGCTGAAGCCGCCCGGAGCGATAAAAAAAGCCGCGCGGCAGCGCGGCTTTTTTTACGGCCCCGGCGGGGCTAGTTGAGCGAGTCCTCGCGCCAGCCGCGGCCGGCGCGGCGGCGGGGGCCCATCACCCACATGTAGGCTCCGCCCTTGGGCTTGAGGCCGGGCGTGTCGGTGCCGACGCTCTGCCCGGCGGGGATGCGGACTATCAGCTTGCCGTCCTTACGGAGGCCGCGGTCGTCTTTCTCGAAATTACAGGTCATCGTCATAACCGTCCTCTCAGCATACCCCCACGGCTATATGCTATTAAAAAGGCGCCGCGGCCGATAGGGCCAAAGGGCCCAGGCGGCCGCGGTTTTTGGGCCCAGCCGTCAGCGCTTGTACAGCCCCGCCAGCTCAGCCTGCGCCAGCACGTGCCCCTTCATGGCCTCCAGCACGGCGCCCTTGGTGGAGCCGGCCGGCAGCTCGAGCGCCGCGTCCAGGGCGTAGAGCCTGAAGAAGTAGCGGTGCGGCTTGCCGGGCGGCGGGCACGGGCCGAAATAGCCTATGCGGCTGAAGTCGTCCTCGTTGACGCCCCAGACCAGCCCCTGACGCGAGCCGTCCGGGAGCACCTCGGTCTTGGGACGCCCCTCCTTGAGCCCGGCGGCCCCGCCGGGGATGTCGAACAGCACCCAGTGCACCCAGGTGCCGGGCGGCGCGTCCGGGTCGTCCGCGATCAAGACGAAACTCTGCGTTCCAGGCGGAGCGCCGGTCCACTTCAGCTCCGGCGAGACGTCCGCCCCGTCGCAGGTATGCTTCCTGGGTATGTAGGAGCCCGCCTTGAACGCCGGGCTCGCGAGTGTCAGCGTCATCTTCCCCCCCTTCGCGGCTTTAGCCGCCTTGCCCTGCGCGGCGGCCGGCCCCGCGGCCAGCAGCAGCGCGCAGCACAGCGCTGCGGTAGTTCTCATCCCCCCTCCTCTAGGCGGCGAGGCGCCTGCCCAGCGCCCGCGCCTTCCCTTTCTCGGCGGCCGTAAGTTCCGGATGCTCCTTCATGCCGGCCAGGCCGATGAAAAGCGTGCCCTCCACCTTGGCGCCTACGGCCCTGGCCGTGTACTTCAGCGCTCGCACGGCGCCGGTAAAGACCCTGCCCAGGAGCGCCGGCATCGCCGACGAGGTGATGAGCGCGGCCTTCTTGCCGGTCACGGTTATCCTGTATTTCGGGGCGGCCATGCCCCAGGGCCAGTAGCCGTACACCACCAGCCGCTCCATGAACCTGCGGGTGACGGCGGTGACGTTGAAGCAGTTGACCGGCGCGGCCAGGATCAGCCCGTCGGCCGCGTCCACCTTGTCCAGCAGGGAGGCCATACCGTCCTCCAGCACGCAGGCCGCGCGGCCTTCACCGGGAGTCTGAGTGCAGGCGCGGCAGTTGGTGCAGAACTTTATGTCGATCTCCGGCAGGTCCACGGTCTCCGTTTCCGCGCCGGCCTCGCGGGCGCCGGCGAGCGCCTCCGCCAGGGCCTGCGCCGTCACGCCGCCCCGCCTGTAGCTGCCGTTTATCGCCAGTATCTTCTTAGGCATTCCCCGCCTCCAGCCGCCGCATCAGCCGGGCCACGGCCAGTTCCTTGGCCTTGGCCTCCACCTCCACCGTCACGTCGAGGCCGCGCCAGCAGGCCGGGAAGTCCTTCATGTCTATGTAGTCTGCGTGCAGGCGCGGGTCGGCGGCCTTCCAACCGCCGCGCGGGCTGGAGAGATGGAAGAGCGGTTCCCGGTCCCAGGTGGCCAGCGCCAGCCGCGTGGCCCGCTCCACGGTCAGCCCGTCGGGCAGGCAGCGGTGGTGGTGCACGTCGTAGACGAACGGCACGCCGTTGGCCCTGCAGAAAGGCAGCAGGTCGGCCGGGGTATAGACCCTGTCGTCGTTCTCGAAGGCCAGCCGCGAGCGGACCGCCGCCGGCAGCCGCTTAAGGACCGCCGCCGCCCGGGCCAGCGCCGCTTTCTTGTCGCCGTAGGCCCCGCCGCCGTGGATATTGATGACGTCGGCGCCTATCCAGCCGGCGACCTCGGCCTGGTAGGCCAGCTCTTTCACGGAGGAGGCCGTTACGGCCGGGTTGGGCGAGCTCAGCAGGATGAACTGGTCGGGATGGAAGGTCAGCCGCACTCCGAGCCGGCGGGCCAGCGCGCCGCACGCCCGGAACTCCGCTACGATCTCCCGCCCGCCCGGCAGGCCGGCCAGGTCGTAGCCGGCCTCCGGGTGGGTCTTCAGCGGCAGGACCTGGCTGTTGACCCTGAAGCTCCCTATCCCTTTACGGGAGCAGAACTCGGCCGCGGCGGCCAGCGCGCGGGCGTTCTCGCGGCAGAGCGCGGCCAGCCTGGCGCGGCGGGCCGCCGGCTCCAGCTTCATGGCGTAGAGCGCGGTAGTGACCGGGAACTTTATGGGCTCCCGGGCGAACTTGCAGCAGAGCCCGAACCTCATCGGTCGATATAGCGCGGCGGCGGCGCCTTGCGCGGCAGCGCGCGGGAAGGGCGCTGGCCCTTGTACCCCAGCGTCACGGCGTAGCACGGCTCATAGCCCTCCGGCAGGCCGAGGGCGGCCACCTCCTCCTTCAGCGAGAAATAGTAGCGGGCCAGCCCTATCCAGCAGGAGCCGATGTCGAGGCTCTCGGCGGCCAGCAGCATGTTCTGGATGGCGGCCGAGCAGTCCACCAGCGGGCTGAGCGCGTCCTTGCGCATGGAGACCACCACCGCGGCCGGCGCGTGGTAGAAGACGTGGAAGAGCCTGTTGCGGCCCATGGCGCGGACCCAGTCGGTCTCCTGCTCCGCCATCAGCGCCTTGGACTTTTCGCTGATGCGGTCCAGCAGGGCCTTGTCGCGGATCACGGTGAAATGCCAGGGCTGGTCGTTGTGCGCGCTCGGCGCGTAGGCGCCGGACTCGAGGATAGCGTCCAGCTCTTCCTGCTTCAGCGGGTCCGGCAGGTATTTGCGGATGCTGCGGCGGCTCTTGATGGCTTCCAGGACGGGGTTGGTCTTGACGCTGTTCATACCCCTAGTTCTACCAAATGGAAAAGGCGTTGGCAACCCGGCCGGGCCGGGCCCAAAGGGCCATTGACAGCCGCCCGCGGCTCCTTTATACTATTTTCATATGAAAAGGACATTTTTCAGCCTCATCCTGCTGGTCTCGGCGGCGGCCCCGGCCCCGGCCGAGCTCACCCGCGAGGAGACGGCCGTCAGGGACGCCTGCGTGGAGAACATCTCGCAGAAGGTCTATTCCCCCGACGAAGCGGACAAATGCCTCTCCGCGCTGAAGCCGGACTCCCCGCTCTACGCCAAGCTGAAGGCCGAGGACGAGGACACGCTGACCTACGTCCTCAAGTACGAGAACCTTTTCAAGGAGCTGGGCGACTTCTTCAAGGACGGCCCCAAGGAATGCCTGCTGCGCAAGCGCTTCATCGCGATGCTAGAGGTGGACGCCTACCAGGAAGGCTGCGTGCTGTGCCAGCTGGGGATGGGCCCCCAGCCCGAAAAGACTTTCCCGTGGATCTCCGACTACTATCCTAATTACGTGCCGCCGGCCCGCGTGGCCGCCCTAAGCTGGGAGTTCGCCGGCGCGCCCCGCGCGGCCTCGCTCGCCCGCATCGGCGTCAACCCAGGCAGGTGGAACGAGATGAAGCTCTCCGAGCGCACCGCCGTCCTCATGGCGGACACCGCGCTCTCCAGCGCCACCGTGCTGCCGCGCGAGATCTCCTTCTGCGACACCTACAACAGCAACGCGCAGAAGTACATGAACACCTACCTGCCCCCGGACATCCTGGCCAACATCAAGGCCTATCTGGGCAGGATGATGCCGGCCGCCGGCGCCAAACCCGGCGGCGCCGCCCCCGGGGACAAATACGCCGACTCCCTAAAGACCGCCAAGGAGATGGCGGGCAGGTCCGACTCCGACCTGCTGGCCTACCTGGGCGGCATGTTCGATAAGAGCGCCGCCGGCTCCGGCGCCACGGCCCTGCCCGGCAGATCGGCCTCCGCCGCGACGGCCGCCCGGACCCCGGCCGCCAAGTACAAGCTGCCGGAATCCGATTGGAACGCCGTGGCCGGCGAGCTCAACGTCCGGATGGTGGGCGGCGTCAGCGCGGCGGACGGCAAGCGGCACGACGCCCAGTTCGCCGGCACGCCGCTCGAGGACGAACTGCGCAATTTCTACACCGAGAAAGGCAAGGACGGCCAGCCGCTGCACCCGATGAAGCTGAAACTGGTGGACCTCGGCGAACTGCCGGGGACCAACGGGGCCTACTGCCCCAAGGCCGCCGTCACCGGCTGCGGCCCCGACCACGGCCCCGGCGAGATAGCCGTCAACAGCCAGCTCGTCGAGGCCTGGATGAAGAAGAACGACGTCACCGCCGAGCAGCTGATGAAGAGCCCGGAACTGATGGACCGGCTCGCCCGCAGCGTCTACCCGGTCACGGTGCACGAGGGCATCCACCAGGTGCACCAGGACGAGTACTACCTCGCCAACGGCCTCGACAACAAGCGCATGCTGGACAAGGAGGTCGTGGCCTTCTCCGGCCAGGCCGCCGCCGTCAAGAACAAGCTGATAGACCCCAAGACCCGCGCCCTCTACGAAGGGGAGATGGACGACTTCTCGATGGAGGTGCTGGCCGTCTCCGAGAACGGCGGCTACCGCGGCATGAAGAAGTTCGTGCGCTACTACAACCTGGAAGGCACGCAGGGCGCCGCGGCCAAGAGCTTCTCGCAGATGGAGGCCGGCATGAAGGAGCTCCAGCTGCGCAAGAGCGACCCCGCCTACTACGACCCGGCCGCCCATAACCCGGACGACTGCTCGTGGTTCAGCGTGCAGGACTGCTCCACCGAGGAACTCAACTCGATGACGCGGAAGGCCTACCCGTGGTACGAGACGGCCGTCAAGCGCCAGGAGAGCGACATCTCGCTGATAGACGGCGAGATGGCCCGACTCAATTCCATCGACACCTCGGCCAGGTGGCAGTCCATCAAGGCGTCCGGCGTCAAACCGCTGGGCCAGTGACGGGAAGATCCACGGAGACCAAGGAAATGATAAAGATAATAGCCCTTCTGAGCATGTTCCTCTCGCCCGCGGCCCGGGCCGGCCAGGCCGCGCCCGACGCCGGCGCGGAGAAGTACGTCTGCGACGGCGCCTACTTCACGGCCATGGTCCCCTCCGACTGGGAGAAGGAGGACGAGATCACGATAGGCCGCCAGGAGAAGCAGTACGGCGTGGACCTCTACGCCCCCGGCAAGCCCCCCGCCGCGGTCATCTCGCTGATCTACTTCGGCCCCGACCACGCGCGCTTCAAGACCGCCGAGAAGTACATAGCCACGCAGCGGGAGACCCGCGACCGCATCAAGGGCGAGAAGTCCGGCAAGGTCTCCTCCACGGTGGTCAACAACCGCTACGCCAAGACCTTCGACAAGCTCAGCTACGAAATGGTGCCGCCCTACAGCCCCAAGGCCGTAAAAGTGGAGATGCTCGAGAGGTTCGTGGTGATCCCGGCCAAGCAGGGGTTCTATTCGCTCAGTTTCAAGGCCCCGAAGGGCGAGGCCCGGCGCTACCTGGCGGCGTTCGAGAAGATACTCAAGACGTTCAAACCGGCCCGTTGAAGCGCAGCTTCAGCTCGGAGTACGGTCTGGGGCGCCGCCTGATAAGCGGCGCCCCGTTCTTTCCTATCAGCTCGGCCTCCACCAGCAGCGAATCCGCCCTGGCGAGGGAGTTCTCCGGGTAGCGGCCGAGGATGCGGAAATGACGCGCGGCGTCCAGCCGGCGCCCGACGAAAAAGACGTTCTTCCGCGAGGTCAGCCACTCCGGGCGCAGCGCCGACACCGGCACCGGCACCGAATACTCCCGCAGGGTCTTCTCCCCCCGCCCGTTGTAGTAGAACTCGAAATAGCTGCGCGCCAGCTCCCCGTAGGTCAGGTAGACCGGCTCGCGGTAGCGCAGGCCGCAGAAATGCGACTGCGCGACGGCGCCCCAGCGGCCGTTCTCGAGGAACGGGGCGATCACGTGGTCGTCGTCGCGCGGGTTGGCCCTCAGGTCCAGCAGCAGCCCGGGCCGCCCGTGCAGGGCGAAGGCGGCGGCCGCGAGCATCGCCCCTTCCACGCAGTGGGCGCGCCGGCTCCGGAGGACTTCCAGCGGGGACAGGCAGGTGCTCTTCGGTGAATCGTTGTAGGCGAGCTCCTGGTCGAGGAAGGCCTGCACTTTGCGCGGCGTGTCCAGCCGGCGCAGCACGGCCTTGTACTTGGCGGGGAAGTCCCGGAACAGGTCCACGGCGGCTATTTCTTCTTCTTGACGTGCCAGGGCTTTTCGGAGGGCGGCTTCTCTCCGGCGGAGGCCTCTAGCGCCCCGGTGACCACCTCGCGCAGCTGGGCCAGGTCGAACGGTTTGGTGATGTAACCGCTGGCGCCGGCCCGCAGCGTCCGCGTGGCGGTGTCCAGGTCGTCGTCGCCGGTCAGCATCCAGACTATAGGCTTGGCGTCCAGCCCGCCTATGATCTCCAGCACCTCTATGCCGGACATGCCCGGCATCTTGATGTCCAGGAAGATGAAGTCCGGCCGCTCGCGCTTGATGACCTCTATGGCGGCGGGGCCGCTGCCGGCCGTGAAGACCTCGTAATTCTGGATGAAAGCCGCCTTGGTGACGAACAAAATGTTCTCTTCGTCGTCGACTATCAGTATCTTCTGTTTCATGTAAGCCTTCCCGCGAAGTATTTTGAGGACCGCCGCTCAAGCGGCCGGCAGCTCGAAAAAGAAACGCGAACCTCTGCCTTTCTCGCTGGAGATCTCCAGGCGGCTGCCGTGCAGGGCCAGCAGGTCGTTGCAGATCCTCAGGCCCAGCCCGAAGCCGCCGGCCTCGGCCCGGCCCTCTCCGGTGCGGTAGAAGCCGGAGGTGATGCGGTTCTGGTCCTCGAGCGAGATGCCGATGCCGGAATCCTCCACCGAGAACATCACCGCGGAGCCGGAATTCCCGGCGGGCGCGACAGATACGGTTATCCGGCCGCCGGCGCGGGTGTACTTGACCGCGTTGCCCACGAGGTTGCTGACCACCAGGGCCAGGGCCTCCCGGTCGGCGCTGACCAGCAGCGGCGTCCCCGGCACCTTCATCTCGAGCGCTATGTTCTTCTGCGCTATCAGCTCGCTCATCGGGGCCACCGCCGCCGAGGCCAGCTCGCGCAGGGCCACCGGGTGGCGCTCTATCTTGAAGCGCCCCTCTTCCATGCGGGCCTCGTTGAGGATGTTCTTGACGTAGAGCGAAAGGTTGTGCAGCGAGGCCTCCATCGAGGAGTAGAGCTTGCTCTTGGTCTCCTCCGAGGCGGAGGGGTCCAGTTCCTTTATCAGGAAGAGCCCGGCCGACAGGCCCGTCAGCGAATTGTTGAACTCGTGGCTGACGGTGTGGATCATGGCCGACTTCAGGTTGGAGACGGCGCGCTCCTTGACCACGATGGTCCTAAGCGCGTGCACGAGGAACCCCACCGTGGAGAAGAAGGCCAGGCGCACGACGGCGTTCCACAGCACGATGTGGTACTGGTCGGCGAAGTCCGGCGCGTAGACCCGCTCGTCGGTCAGCCAGACCACGACGGACATCACGGCGGCCGTGAGGCCCCAGCGGCGGCCGCCGTACCAGGTCAGGATGAAGATGGGCAGGAAATAGAAGACGTCTATCGAGATCTCGTTGCGCAGGAAATAGTCCGTGCCGGACACGAGCACGAAGATCGCCGCGCCGGTCAGCCCGGCGCGGGTCCTGGTGCCCAAGAAGAAAGAATAGAACCCTTTCATAAAAAGAGGCGGCAGGCCCGTCACCATATTCTATATCTTTTTAAGAATAAAAAGAGAAGGCCCCGCCGCGGGCGGGGCCCTCCGCCGGACCGGGCCGGGACTTACAGCAGCGGGTTGGAGACCACGCCGTCCGCCAGCTTGGGCTCGAACCAGGTGGACTTGGGAGGCATCACCTGGTTGTCGTCGGCCACGCTGATCAGCTCGTCGAGAGAGGTCGCGAACAGCGCGAACGCGGCGGCCATCTCTCCGGAATTGACGCGCTTCTCCAGCTCGCCCAGGCCGCGGATGCCGCCGACGAAATCCACCCTGTCGCTCTTGCGCAGGTCCTTGATGCCGAGGAGCCGGTCGAGGACGAGGTCGGACAGCACGCTGACGTCCAGCGCCTTCACCGGGTCCTCCTCCCTGGTCGGGGTCTTCACGACGGGCTTCAGGAGGTACCATTTGCCGCCCAGGTAGAGCCCGAACTCGCGGCGCGCCGCGGGCTTGGCCTGGCCCTTGGTCTCGGAGACAGAGAAACTCTCCTTCAACTCGGCCAGGAACCGCTCCGGCGTAAGGCCATTGAGGTCCTTCACGACGCGGTTGTAGTCCCAGATCTTCATCTCGTTCACCGGGAAGGCGGCCGCGAGGTAGACGTTGTACGGCTCGTCGCCTTTGTGGGCGGCGCCGCGGGTCTCCACCATGAACTTCTTGACGCGGCTGGCCGCGGCGGAGCGGTGGTGACCGTCGGCTATGTAGACGGTCTTCTGCCGCTCGGAGGCGTCGGCGATGGCCTTGATATCGGCCTCGTCGTCTATCAGCCACAGCGTGTGGACCACGCCGCCGGGGCCGGTCGCCGAGAAGAGCGGGGCCTTCTTCACGTTCTTCTTTATCACGGCGTCGACCTCCGGGATCGGTTTGAAGGCGATGATGCCGGGGCCGGTCTGGGCCTTCACGTACTTGATCTGGTTGACGCGGTCGTCCTCTTTCACGGGCCGCGTGAACTCGTGCTTGCGGATGCGGCCGGCGTCGTAGTCGTCCACGCAGGCGCCGACCATCAGGCCGGTCTGGACGTGCTCTCCCATCTTCAGGCGGTAGACGTAGAAGCAGGGCTTGGCCTCGCGCACCAGCAGGCCGTCCTTAAGCATCCGCTCGAAGTTCTCGGCGGCCTTCAGGTAGACCTTCTCGTCGTGCACGTCGGTGCCGGGCGGCAGGTCGATCTCGGCCTTCGAGACGTGCAGGAAGCTGTTGGGCTTGCCTTTGGCGAGCTCGCGCGCCTCTTCGGAGTCCAGCACGTCGTAAGGCGGGGCTATGATCTCCTGCGCCTTGGCCGGGGAAGCCGGGCGGATGCCGTAGATAGGTGAGAAAAGAGGGAGTTTTGCCATGTCGTTGTCCTTGGTCCGTAAATAAGCCCGGGCCCCCTCGCGGGGGACCCGGGCGCGGGGCGGCAAGCCTATATCTTGTCGCCGTTGACCGCGTGCGTGCGCTTGCCGGTGAGCAGGTAGTCGGCTATCTGCTCGGCGGCCTGGCGCGCGACGGTCACCTGCGCGTCCTTGGTGGACGCCGCTATGTGCGGGGTGCAGATCACCTTGTCCATGCCGAAGAACACGCAGTTCTCCGGCGGCTCGACCGGGTACACGTCCACGGCGAAGCCGGCCACGTGGCCGCTCTCGATGGCGGCCTTGATGTCGGCCTCCACCATGATGCCGCCGCGGGCGCAGTTGATGATGCGCACGCCCTTCTTCATCTTGGCTATCGCGTCCTTGTTGATCATCCCCTTAGTATTGGGGTTCATCGTGACGTGGTAGGTGATGAAGTCGGCCTTGGCGTACAGCTCGTCCAGCGTGACCATCTTCACGCCCAGTTCGCGGGCGCGCTCGGTGGTCATCACCGGGTCGAAGACGAGGACGTTCATATGCAGGCCGCGCGCGCGGTCGGCCACCACGGCGCCGATATTGCCGCAGCCGACGACGCCGAGCGTCTTGCCGGTTATCTCGACGCCCTCGAACTTGCTCTTCTCCCACTTGCCGGCGTGCGTGGAGGCGCTGGCCTGGGGGATATGGCGGGCGAGGGCGAACATCATGGCGATCGCGTGCTCGCCGGTAGACACGGTATTGCCGAACGGCGTGTTCATCACTATCACTTTCTTCTCGCTGGCGGCGGGCACGTCGATATTGTCGACGCCGGCGCCGGCGCGGGCCACGGCCTTCAGGTTCTTGGCGTTCTCTATGATCTCGCGGGTGATCTTGCTGGCGGAGCGCACGATGATGCCGTCGAAGTCCTTGGCGAACTCCTTGAGCTCCTCGGGCTTCATGCCGGTCTTGACGACGGCCTCTATGCCGCGCTCCTTCAGGACCTTCTCGCAGAGGGGATCGGCCTTGTCGGCTATAAGTACCTTGCTCATTTCACGGCCTCCTTGGAATATTCCTTCGCGACCTGCTCGTAGGCCCAGTCGAGCCACGGGGTCAGAGCCTCTATGTCCGAGGTCTCGACGGTGGCGCCGCACCAGACGCGGATGCCCACCGGGGCCTTGCCGTAGGAGTTGATGTCCTTGGCCACGTTCTCCTTGTCGAGCAGGGAGGTGATCTTCTTGGCGGCCTTGGGCTTTTCCTCGTCGGAAAGCTTCTGGAACCAGTCGGCCTTGATCTTGAAGCAGACCGAGGTGTTGGAGCGGATCTCCTTCGACTCGGCGAGGAAGGCTATCCAGTTGGACTTCTCGACCCACCGCTCGAACGCCGCCAGGTTGGCGGTGGAGCGCTTCACGAGCCCCGGCAGGCCGCCGATCGTCTCGGCCCACTTCAGCGCGTCTATCGCGTCCTCGACGCAGAGCATCGACGGGGTATTGATCGTGCTGTATTCGAGCTCGCCCGGCAGCAGCTTCTTCTCGTCCACGAGGCGGAAGATCTTGGGCATCGGCCACGTGATCTTGGAGTTCTGCTCCTCCATGCGCTTGACGGCCTTGGGCGACAGGATGATGACGCCGTGGGCGGCCTCGCCGCCGAGCACCTTCTGCCAGGAGAAGGTCACCACGTCGAGCCTGGTGAAGTCTATGTCCATCGCGAACACGCCGGAGGTCGCGTCGCAGATCACGAGGCCCTGCTGGTCCTTCGGGATCCAGTTCAGGTTCGGCACCTTCACGCCGGAGGTCGTGCCGTTCCAGGTGAAGATGATGTCGTTCTGGGCGTTGGCCTTCGTCAGGTCCGGCAGTTTGCCGTAGTCGGCCTTGTACTCGTTGACGTTCTTGAGCTTCAGGTACTTCACGGCGTCGGTGATCCAGCCCTTGCTGAACGATTCCCAGCCGAAGATATCGACGGAGCGGGGGCCGAGCAGGCTCCACATCGCCAGCTCCACCGCGCCGGTGTCCGAGCCGGCCACGACGCCTATGCGGTAGTCGGCGGGGAGGTTCAGCACCTTCTTCATGCGGTCGGAGACTTCCTGCAGGCGGGCCTTGCCTTCCTTGGAGCGGTGGCTGCGGCCCACGAGCGCGTTCTTAAGCGCGTCCACGGTCCAGCCGGGGCGCTTGGCGCACGGACCGGAAGAGAAGTTGGGGCACTTGGGTTTTACCGAGGGTTTTTCCATGATCTATGGTTCTCCTGTTCGTATTCTGAAACCGGTGATTATATATAAACATAATAATATCCCTTTGACAACCCCGCCCGCGGAGCCCTTTCCCGGCGGCGCGCGGGCATTCTTTAGTAGAATATCGGGTATGCGGACGACACCAAAAAGACCGGGCGACTACGAGGTGGAATTCGGCGGCTTCGAGAAGCTGATGCCTCACAGGATCAAGAACGTCCTGATGGTGGCCTCCCTCTACGATTCCTTCCTGCTGGCGGACGACGACCGCCTGAACGAGGCGCTTTTCTCCGAGCTGCCCGACCCCGGCCGCGGCGCGCCCAAGATCACGCGCGTGGGGACCGCCGAACAGGCGATGGAGAAGCTCAAGCGGGGCAATTACGACCTCGTGATAGCGATGGTCCAGGTGGGCGAGACCGACATGGCGGACTTCTTCCGCGGCCTCAAGGCCGGCCGGCCGGACCTGCCGGTGGTGCTGCTCTCGTTCAACGCGCAGGACGTCCGCAACGCCCTGGACGACGCGCGCGAGCTGGCCGACGGCATCTACCTGTGGAGCGGCGATACCCGCATCTTCTCCGCCATCATCAACCTGGCGGAGGACAGGCGCAACTTCGACCGCGACGCCGAGGTCGGCGTGCAGGCGGTGCTGCTCGTCGAGGACAACATCAAGTTCTATTCCTCCTACCTGCCGCTGATCTACACCGAGCTGATGAAGCAGACCCAGGTCGTGATGGCCGAGGAGCTCAACCCGGCCAAGAAGAACCTGCGCCTGCGCGCCCGGCCCAAGGTGCTCTTCTGCAGCACCTACGAGGAGGCCTGGGAGCTCTACGAGAAGCACAAGGGCAACCTGCTCGGCGTGATAACCGACATAGAGTACCCGAAGGGCGGCGCGTGCCACCCGGAGGCGGGCCTGGAGCTGACGCGCCGCATCAAGGCCGACAGCCCCGACATGCCGGTCCTGCTGCAGTCCTCCGACGCCAGGCGGGCGGGGCAGGCCGCCGCGCTGGGGGCAGCCTTCGTGCACAAGGCCGCGCCCGACCTCTCCAAGCAGCTGCGCGCCTTCATCACCAGGTACTTCGGCTTCGGCGATTTCGTTTTCAGCGACCAGACCGGCGGCGAGCTGGCCCGCGCCGCCGACCTGAACTCGATGCTGCGGCTGCTGAAGGCGGTGCCGGTGGAATCGGTGCTCTACCACGCCGGGCGCAACCACTTCTCCAAGTGGCTGCTCGCGCGCACCGAGTTCGAGATGGCCTACCGCATCCGGCCCAAGAAGATCTCCGAGTTCAGCAACCCCGAACAGCTCCGCAAGTACCTCATCGAGACGCTGCACCAGTTCATCCACAAGACCCAGCTGGGCACCGTGCTGAAGTTCGACCCCAGGCTGTTCGAGGACTCCACCCCGTTCGCCAAGATAGGCTCCGGCTCGATAGGCGGCAAGGCGCGCGGCCTGGCCTTCGTGGATTTCCTGCTCTCGAAGAGCGACCTCGAGGCCCGCTGGCCCGGCGTCGCCGTCACGGTGCCCAACACCGTCGTCATCGCCACCGACGTCTTCGACTTCTTCATGGAACAGAACGGCCTGGACTCGCTCCTGAACGAGAACCACTCCACCGAGGAGACCGCAGCGCTGTTCGAACGGGCCCGGCTGCCCGACTACGTCACGCGCGACCTGGCCGCGCTGATTGAGCGGTTAGACGGCCCGCTCGCCGTCCGCTCCTCGTCGCTGCTGGAGGACTCCAAGACGCAGCCTTTCGCCGGCGTCTACAAGACCTACATGCTCCCCAACGACTCCCCGGACCCGGCGGTCCGCCTGGAGGAGCTGCGGCGGGCCATCAAGTTCATCTACGCCTCGGTCTTCTCCCGCGAGGCCCGCGCCTACCGCAAGCTCAACCCGCTGCTGATAGAGGAGGAGAAGATGGCGGTGGTCATCCAGAAGGTGGTGGGCCGCCGCTACCGGGACGGCCGCTTCTACCCGGCCTTCTCCGGCGTGATGCAGTCCTACAACTACTACCCGGTGCCGCCGCTCGAGGCGGAGGACCCGATAGCGCACATCGCGCTGGGCCTGGGCAAGACCATCGTCGAGGGCTTCAACGCGCTGCGCTTCTCCCCGGCCCACCCGCAGAACCTGCACCAGTTCTCCACGCTGGCGGACTTCCTGGGCAATTCGCAGAAGAAGTTCATCGCGCTCAACACCGCCCCCGGCTGCGCGCCGCTGCGCTACGAGGAGGAGCCGGCGCTCGTCACCGCCGGCGTGGCCGAGGCCGAGGCCGACGGCTCGCTGGAGCTGGCCGGCTCGACCTATTCGGCCGAGAACGACCGCGTCTACGACGGGATCTCCAACCCCGGCCGCCGCCTGATCACCTTCGCGCCCGTCCTCAAGAACGAGGAACTCCCCCTCTCCGACATCCTCAGCGAGGTCTCCGCGCTGGGCAAGGAGGCGATGGGCTGCAACGTCGAGATGGAGTTCGCGTGCGACTACGACCCCGTCTCCCGGAAGGCCGCCTTCAACATCCTGCAGATGCGCCCGATGGTCTCGCGCAGCCCGGTCAAGAAGGTCTCGCTGAAGGACCTGAAGCCGGAGAGCCTGCTGTGCCTGAGCGCCAAGGCCCTGGGCAACGGCGCCCACCGCGACGTCGCGGACCTGGTCTACGTGGCGCCGGAGACCTTCGACACGCTCCGGACCCGCGAGATCGCCGAGGAGATAGGCGAGCTGAACGCCCGCCTGCGCGCCGAGGGGCGCCCCTACCTCATCATAGGCCCCGGCCGCTGGGGCTCGAGCGACCCGCTGCTCGGCATCCCGGTCAAGTGGCACCACATCTCCGGCTCGCGGATCATCGTCGAGGCCGCCTACGGGGACTTCGTCGTGGACCCGTCCTACGGCACCCATTTCTTCCACAACGTCACGTCGCTGGGGCTGGGCTACCTGACCATCCACGAGACCGCCCCCGACGCCTTCATCAACTGGGAGCGCATCAAGGCCGTCAAACCGGTCTTCGAGGGCCCGCATATCCGGCACCTGCGCTTCAAAACGCCGCTGGACATCCGCATAGACGGCTCGGAAGGCCGCGGCGCCGTGGCCCTGCAGGGGGACGCGCTGTGACCGCCCCCGCCCTGAAGGTGCTGGTGGTAGACGACGAAGAGGGGATCCGCGAGACGCTGCGCCGCGTGCTGGCCGGCTGCGAGGTGCTGACGGCGGCCGACGGGACGCAGGCGCTGCGGCTGGCCGAGGCCGAGAAGCCGGACGTGGTACTGCTGGACGTGAACATGCCGGGCCTGGACGGCCTGCGGGTGCTGGAGCTGCTGCTGAAGGGCCGGCCGGCCGGCGGGCCGGCGGTGCTGATGGTGACGGTGGAGACCGAGCTCGGCGGCGCGGTGAAGGCGCTGTCGCTGGGCGCCTACGCCTACATAACCAAGCCTTTCGAAGCGGAGCGCGTCAGGACCGCGGTGGCCGCCGCGGCGGAGGAACGCGCCAGGCGGCTGGGCGGGCGGGCCGGCTAGCGGCCCAGGTACTCCAGCCCTTCCCTGGCCTCCCCCACTCCCGGCACGGGCGCCTGCCACACCGGCAGCGCCAGCACGTCCCTGACCAAATATTTCCTGTTGGCCGCCCCCATCCTCTCCCATTCGGGCGACGCCCCTTTCAGCGAACTGCGCAACAGGAACTCGCTGAGGTTGGCGTCAAAATTGCGTTTAAGGTCGTCGACCAGCGGCGAGACGGACAGCCGCACGCGCCTGCGGTATTCCGGCGGCCGCCTGGTCACCAACCCGCCGCCGGAGCCTTCCGGCGCCGGCTCGGGGGCCTCCTTTTTCTCTTTCGTTATTATCAGCCGCCACGGATTGGTGCGGAAGCCGTAGTAGTCCAGCCGGGTATTCTCGGTGATGTCCCACGACGTAACGGCCTTGATGCCGGAATAGAGGGTCCCCAGGCTGGGACGGAAAGAGGCCAGGTCGGAAAAATCCCAGCGGACCGCGTAATCCAGGCCCACGCGGGACTGCCGGGCGTCCTTCTCGATGTTCAGGGTCAGCGGGCTCGGCGCCGGGGAGGTGGACGGCTCCTGGGCGGCCGCGTAGCCCGCCGGGAACAGCGCGGCCAGGGCGGCCGCCGCCAGCGTCAGGCGCCGCGGCATCCGGCTAGAACCCGTCCTTGGAATAGCGCTCGAGCAGCTCCCGGGCCAGCCTGCCCTCCGGGTTGAGCCGGACGGCTTCGTCGAGCGCGCTCTTGAACTCGGCCTCCAGGCGGGCGCCGCCTCGCAGCTTCCCGCCTTCCACCGCGCGCAGCGCGGCCAGGTCGGCGGCCTTGAGGGAATACAGCTCGCCCAGGAACCTGTCGCTCTTCACGAAGGGCAGGCGCTCGCCGCCGGCCAGCGCTCCCTTGATAGCCTCTCCGGCCCCGGCGTAAGCCCTGTAGAGCAGCCGCGCGGCCTCTTTCGGGTCCCCGCCCGAGGCCGCCAGGGCCGCCCCTTCCTGGAAATCCGTTTCGGCCAGCTGGCGGCGGGCGTCCAGGAGGCCCGGGTAATTCTGCGCGGCCCCCTGGTAATACGCGCGGGCCTGAGCGTACTCCCGCCTGACCAGCGCCGCGTTGCCCAGCACCGTCATCTCGGCGGCCTTGCGGAAGGCCGGCTCCGAGGAGGCCTTGGCCGCGAAGTCGAGCGCGCGGCGGATCTCCTCCTGCGGGCGCAGCGCGTCGGCCGCGGCCACCTCGGCGGCGGAGGCCAGCGCGGGCGGCGCGGCGCGGCGGGCGGCCGGGTCGGAGGCGGCCAGCCGGTCGGCGGCGGCCTTGAGGCCGGGCAGCCGGCCGGCCAGCGAGGCGTAGGCGGCCAGCCGGTCGAAGAAATCCCCGGGGGTCTTGTTCAGCGCCAGGTAGGCCGCCGACTCCAGCCAAGGCAGCTCGGAGGCGCCGGCGGCCAGCTCGGCGAGGGCGGCGCGGTACTTCACCGAGCCGTCGCCGGAGGCGGCGAGCCCGCGGGCGTGCGCGGCCATGGCTTCCAGCCCGGGGACGTCCCCGCGCGCGGCGTAGAAGTTGATGAGCGACTCGGCCGCGTACCAGTTGAGCGGGTCCAAAGAAAGGGCCTTGCGCAGCGCGCCGGCCTGCAGTTCCTGCCCCCTCGCGAAGCCGGCCTTCTCGGAGGCGGCGGCGAGGTCCTCCAGGACGTTGACCGCCTGCTCCGAGCCCGGCGCGTAGCCTATGGCCTTGCCGGCCGCGGCGAACCCGGCCTCCAGCAGCGCGGGGGTAGGCGCCGCCGCCGCCGCGGCGGCCCGGGCCTTGTCCAGGTAATGTTCGGCCGCTTTCTGCTTGAGCAGGCCGCAGCCGGACAGCAGCAGCCCGGAAAGCAGGAGAGCGGAAAGTCTTATAGTCCTCATACCGAACGGTCCGCCTTGATGACCTTGCCGAAGAAAAGCGCGTGCAGGTCCTTTGCCCCCGGGTAGAAGCCGGAAAGCGCGGCGGGCGCCGGGTCCCCCTCCGCCAGGCGCGTGGAGCCGTACAGCTCGCACTGGTAGACCAGCCCGCAGCCTTCGATGTATTTTATCCCCTTGGCCGCGCCGTCCTTCAGCTTCAGGCCGCAGGCGCGGGCCTTGTCGTAATCCCTGCCGGACTTGGAGCCGCAGAAGGCCAGCTCCTGCTTCAGTTCGCCGCGGCGCGGGACGCAGACGGAGAAATGGGAGGCCTTGGCGAGCAGCGCGAAGGTATGGCGCGAGGGGCGCACGAGCACGGTCAGGACCGGCTCGCCCCAGACGGGGCCCAGCTGGGCCCAGCCTATCGTCATCACGTTGACGCGGCCGATGGAGTCCTCCACGACGAGGAAGGCCCCGGCCCCCTCCAGCGCCTCGCACAGCTCGTCGAAATGTTCGGTGTATCTCATAGATACTGAAGGGCCTTTTGCGGGTCCCGCCTGGCCTGACCGCGGGGGTATGCCTTCCGAGGGATGTCGCGGCAGGCATACCCCCGCGGTCAGGCTCGCGCTAACGGTCCCCCCGGCAAAGGCCGAACGAAGCCGCTCAGATGTCCGTCCAGTCCAGGATGATCTTGCCGGAACGGCCGGAGGACATGATCTCGAAGCCCTCCTGGAAGTCCCTGGCCGCGAAGCGGTGCGTGATGACCGGCTTGATGTCCAGGCCGCTCGTCAGCATAGCGCACATCTTGTACCACGTCTCGAACATCTCGCGCCCGTAGATGCACTTCATCGTCAGCGCCTTGAAGATCACGCTGCCCCAAGGGATCGTCGTGTTGGGCGGCAGGATGCCGAGCAGCGCCAGCTTCGCGCCCATCTTGACGTTGGCGATCATGTCGTTGAAGGCCTGCGCGTTGCCGCTCATCTCGAGGCCCACGTCGAAACCCTCGGTCATGCCGAGCGCCTTCATCACGTCCGGCAGCTTCTCCTTGCGGGAATCCACCACGTTCTTCAGGCCGAGCTTCCCGGCCAGGGCCATGCGGTAGTCGTTCACGTCCGTGATCACGACGTGGCGCGCGCCGACGTGGGAGGCGATAGCGCCGGCCATGATGCCTATCGGGCCCGCGCCCGTGATCAGGACGTCCTCGCCGATCAGGTCGAAGGAGAGCGCGGTGTGCACGGCGTTGCCGAGCGGGTCCAGGATCGCCGCCTCGTCGTCGGAGACGCCCTCGGGGATGGAGAAGACGTTCTCGGCCGGGATCGCCAGGTACTCGGCGAAGCAGCCGGGGCGGTTGACGCCCACGCCCTTGGTGTTGATGCAGAGGTGGCGGTGGCCGGCCTTGCAGTTGCGGCAGTGGCCGCAGACGATGTGGCCCTCGCCGCTGACGCGCTCGCCCAGGAAGTGGCCCTTGACGCCTTTGCCGAGCTCGGCGATCTCGCCGACGAACTCGTGCCCCACGTGCATCGGCACCGGGATGGTCTTCTGCGCCCACTCGTCCCACTGGTAGATGTGCACGTCGGTGCCGCAGATGGCGGTCTTCTTTATCTTGATGAGGACTTCGTTGTCGCCGGGTACGGGCTTGGGCACGTCCTGCAGCCAGAGGCCTTTCTCCGCTTTAGCTTTCACGAGCGCTTTCATGTGGGATTCTCCTGTTAGGTCCGCTATTGTCGACGTCCCTGATATTATACAGATTTGCCCGCCGCCTAAAAAGCGCGGGGAGGAGGCCCAAAAATGCTATCTTTAACGTACGATGAAGCTCCGCGCGCCGCTGCTGGCCGCGGCGTTGACCGCCGGCCTCCTGAACGGGGCCGCGGCGGGCGAGGCCTCGGTCTACTATTTCGACCACGATTACAGGATCAGCTTCGACCTGTCCCAGGTCATAGAGGACATCTCCTCGGCCACGGGCACGGTGAAGCTGGCGCGCACCGCCACCTCCGTCACCTACACCGACGGCGCCAGGTTCGTCGTGGACCGCCCGGAGGACCTCACCGGGGAGGAGCTGGCCCGCACCACCAGCTACGCGGAGCTGGGCTCGACCGAGCTGCTGCGCGGCGGCCACTCGCTGCTGCTGGTGCCGCCCCCGCTGCTGGACGCGCTGGCCCCGGTAGTGGAGGAGAGGATGCGGGCGTATTTCACGGTGGAGCGCGTCCCGGCGCGCCTGCTGGCCGGCACCTCCCCGTCAGGCATCAGGTTCACCGCGGTGGAGCTGGCCTCCGAGATCGCCAAGCCTCTCTGGGAGCCGACGCTGGAGATGCGGCATTACGTCTCGTTCGGCGGCCACGAGGCCCTGCTGACCGGCATCTCGGTCCCGATGGGGCTCAACGGCCTGAGCCGCAGCATGGTGGAGGCGGCCGCCGACAAGAAGAACGCCGTCATGCTGAGCCTGGGCCTCGGCGGCACGCTGACCGGCCAGATCCTCAATTCCGGCCCGGCTAAGACCCTGGAATACCTGGCCGCCGCCGGCACCGACATCGCCGCGATGGACCCGAACGACCTGCGCAACTTCCTGCTCTGGACCTCGGCGGGCCCGGTCAGGACGCCGCCCGGCTCGCCGGAGCTCATCTGCTCCAACGTGGAGATCTCCACCCCGCCGCTGGCGGCGCTGGTCAAGCCGTACGCGCTGCGCCGGATAGGCGGCGGCACCGTGGCGTTCATCTCCTTCGTGCCGGCCAATTCCGGAGCGCTGGCCGACCTGGAAGGCACGCCGGTGAGCGTGCGCGACCCCCGCGACGAGCGCGCCCTCTACGCGCTGATCAACGAGCTGCGCGGCCGCTACAAGGCGGACGCCGTCGTCGCCATAGCGCCGCAGCTCAAGCGCGATGAGCTGGGCTGGCTGATGAGCGCCCGCGGCATAGACGCGCTGATCGGCCCCAAGACGTGGGACAGCGGCTCGGTCAGGCGGACCCGCGTGACGCTGCGCAACTGGGCCCGCGAGGCCCATACCGGCCCCGCGCTGACCGTCTTCCCGGACTCCGCCGGCTCCGGCCTGCTCCGGCTGGAATTCACCCGGCGCGGCGAGCTGGCCGCGCTGGAATCGCTGCCGCCGCCCGACGACGGGCGCGAGCCGCTCTATTACAAGGAGCAGCTCTACATGAAGGAGCGCATCGTGCGGCATTTCCTGGGCTCCGGGGACAAGCTGCTGCCCGAGCTGCGCCCCGCCGGCGGGCCCGCCGCCGGCCCCGCCTACGGCGTGCCCGACCTCTATAACCTGGCGGCCGGCCTGCTGCGCAAGGAGCTCGGCGCGGAGGTGGCGGTGCTCAGGGTCAAGCCGTTCTCCAGTTCCATGGTCGGGGATATCCCCACCGCCATGGTCAAGACCTGGCTCGGCCCCGACAAACCGCTGGCCCTGGTGCTCGCGCCGGGCCGCTTCATCAACGACCTGCGCTCCAGGCAGGTGCCGCCGCGCGCGCCCGGGGCTTATTATACGCCGCAGGACTACGCCGGCATGGACTATTACGCCCTGTCCGGCGTCGACCGGTACGGCCGGGTCTCGGGCCTGCCCCTCAACGACTCCGAGCTGTACCTAACCGCCCTGCCCGCCGAGCTGGCCGAAGGCAAGCGCTTCCTGCGCCCCGCGGCGCCGCCCCCCGGCGCCCCGAAGACCCTCTACGGGGCGGTGATAGGCGGGCTCGAGAAACTGCGGGCCGAGGCCTCCTCCAGGGAGGACTGGGAGGCGCGGGTCGAGGCCGCGGTGCGCAACGAGCCTCCGCGCCGCAACCTCTGGCGCGTCAACCTGCGCGGCCTGTCGCTCTCGATGGTGAACACCGACGTCAGCGGCCCCTCGGCCTACGCTAACATAAACGAGTCCCAGCTCAGCGCCGTCAACCAGACCCAGGTCCAGGGCTCGGGCAGGCTCTATTCGGAATACTACTCCGGCAAGTTCAGGTTCGACGCCGGGGTATCCGCGGACTACGGCAAGAACGTGCTGCGCCCCCGCGGCCAGCCGCACCTGACCGCCGAGAGCGTGGACCAGCTGACCTACGAAACGCAGCTGATCTACCGCATGAGGAACTACAACGGGCGGCTGGGGCGCATGGTGGTGGGCCCGTACGCCTCGGCGGCCTACGACACCGAGTTCTCGCGGCAGGACTCGCTGCCGCTCAAGAAGGTGGTCCGCGGCAGCGCCGGCATGAAGCTCTTCGAGGGCGCGGCCCTGCAGGAGCTCTACGCCGGCCTTACCACCGAGCAGGTCTACACCTACAGCCCGGCGCGCACCAAGTACGCCGTGGAGACCGGCTTCAGCCTGTCGCTGCCGCTGCCCGGCACCGCGCTGCAGCTCAGCGCCGACGGCAACTACCGCAACTTCGCGCGCAGCCGCTTCGATACGATCTACGACCTCAAGCAGCGCCTGGAGCTGAACGTCAAGGTCAGCACCCGCCTCTACGGGGACGTCATGATCAGCCCCTACCTGAACTTCTACCTGGCCCAGGGCAAGAAGCTGCCCGGCTCGGCCTACAATCTGACCACCGGCTTCGCGCTGGAATACTCCCGCCTCTTCAAGCTAAAGCGTTGAACCGCCGGCGGGCCGAAAATTTATATACTTGCTTACCTATGGAAATATTGAATTTCGCGCTGATGGGGGCCGGGTCGCTCTTCGCGATCATCAATCCGCTGGCCGCGGTGCCGACCTTCTTCGCGATGACCCCGGCCAACACGCCGGAGGAGCGCCTGAAGATGGCGCGCACGGCCTGCATGACCGCGGTCGGCGTGCTGATGGTCTTCGCCGCCACCGGCAACGCGCTGTTCAGGGTGTTCGGGATAACGATAGCCGCCTTCCAGATGGCCGGCGGCCTGCTGCTGCTGCTGGTCTCGCTGGACAGCCTGCGCGCCAAGCGCTCGGCGGTGCAGGAGACCGAGGAGGAGAAGGCCGAGGGCGCCGCCAAGGCGGACGTCTCCATAACGCCGCTGGCGATCCCGATGCTCTCGGGCCCCGGCGCCATCACCACCGCCATCCTGCTCGAGTCCAAGGCCAAGAACCTCGCCTACGACGGCGTGCTGTTCCTGCTGTTCATAGCCGTCGGCTTCGCCAGCTTCCAGATCTTCCGCGTGGCCATCAAGAAAGCCCCGAAGCTCAACCCCATAGCCATGAACATCACCACGCGCCTGATGGGCCTCATCCTGGCCGCCACGGCGGTGCAGTTCATCATCGACGGCGTCAAGAAAGCCTTCTTCCCCTGAGGCCGCCGCGCCGCGCGAAAAAGGAAGAGCCCCCGTTCCCGCGGGGGCTCTTCCTTTCGGCCGGAGCGGGCGTCAGCCCAGCGCCTCGATGTCACGGCGCAGCTCCTCGGCGTTCCGGTAGCGGGCCTCAGGCTCCGTAGCCAGGCACCGGTCGATCACGGAATCCACGGCCTTGGGCAGGCCGGGCACCATAGCCGAGAGCGGCTGGTAGGAGCGGTGCGTCTTCTGGTGGTGGAAGTCCGGCCCCTGGAACGGCAGCACGCCGCTCAAGGCCTCGTAGAAGCAGACGCCGAGCGAATAGATGTCCGACTCCGGCGACGACGAGCCGAGCTCCTGCTCGGGCGCCATGTAGGCCGGCGAGCCGACCACCTCTTTATTGGAGAAGCGGGCCATCGACTCGCGGGCGTGGCTGGCCAGGCCGAAGTCCATCACCTTCACGGCGCCCTCCGCGCTCAGCATGATGTTGGAGAGCTTCAGGTCGCGGTGCACTACGTTCTTGGAATGGGCGTAGGCCAGCGCGCCGGCGGCCTCCGAGAAGATCCCGCGGGCCCGGTCGAAGGGCAGGCGGACCTCCTTGTCGAGGACCTTGTCCAGGGTCTGGCCGTCGACGTGCTCGAAGACCAGGTAGATATTGTCCTCTTCCTCGAAGATCGTATAGATCTCCACCACGTTGGGGTGGTGCAGCAGCGCGACGGTGCGCGCCTCCTCGAGGAAGCGCTGCTTCTCGCGCTCGTTGACCTTGATCTCGTCGCCCATCTTCTTGATGGCGACCTTGCGGCCGAGCGACTGGTCGGTGGCCTCGTAGACCACGCCCATCGCCCCCTCGCCGAGCTTGCGCTCTATCTTGTACTTGCCGGTGGCCACGCCCTCGTAGAAGACCGACGGCGAGAGCACGTCCGGGTGGGTAGCGCGCGGGCGGCCCGGGGCTTCGGCCCGCGAGGAGACCACGTGGATGAGGCCCATCGCCACCAGCGCGCCGCCGGTCAGCGTGAAGAACAGCGTCACCAGGAAGCGGCTCAGCGGGTTGCGGCGGCCGGCCGGCGCTTCCCTGCCCGCGGCCGCGGCGGCCCTGGCGGCGCCGGCGGCGGCGCCCTGCCCCATGAAGCCCGGCACGCGCGGCCCATACTGGGCCACCGCGTCCTGGTAGCGGGCGGCGTAGGAGCCGCTCAGCGCCGCGGCCCGCTGGAAGTCCTCCAGCATCCGCTTGTAGTCGCCCTGCTTCTCGTAGGCCAGCGCCCGGTTGAACCAGGCGTCGGCGTAATTGGGGTTGAGGCCTATGGCCCGGCTGGCGTCGGCGGCGGCGTCGCCGGCCCGGCCTTTGCGGTTGAGGGCCCAGGCCCGGATGTTGAAGGCCTGCATGTTGCCGGGGTCCTTCTCGATGGCGGCGGTGGCGTCGCGCACCGCGTCGTCGTAACGGCCGAGGAAATTATAGGCGTTGGCCCGCTCGAGGTAGGCCTCGGTATTGCCGGGGTCCTTTTCTATGGCGAGGCCCGAGTAGCGGGCGGCGGCCTCGTAGTCGCCCAGGGCCGTCTTGGCGAGCGCCGTCTTCAGGTAGGCCCTGGACTTGGCGTAGTCCGGCAGGCCGGCGGCCGGGGCCGCGCCGGAAGAGGCGCTTTCCGCGCCCGGGGCCGCGTCGCCGCCGGAGGCGTTCACCTCGCCCCGGTCGTCCTCCCGGGCGCCCAGCGCCTTGCTCATCTCCTCCGCGGAGGCTACGGCCTTGAGCGAAGCGGCCGGCTTGCGGCTCTCCAGCAGGGCCGACAGCAGCCTCGCGGACTCGTCCTGCGGGTCTATGGCGAGGGCTTTCTTGATATCCTCTATGGCCCCTTTGCGGTCCTGCAGCGAGGCCCTGGCCAGGGCCCGGGCCTTGTACGCGCCGGGAGAGGAGGAATCCAGACGTATGGCGTCGGTGGCCGTCTTCTCGGCCATGGCGTAGTTCCTGGTCTCGTTATAATAGGAGGCCGCGGCGGTCTGGACCGAGGGGTTGTCGGGGTAGTCCGAACTGGCCTGAGCTATGGCCCGCTCCGTCTCCTCCTTCTTGCCGGAGACCGCCACCATCCGCACGTGCACGAGGGCCGCCACGGGGTTCTTCTTCTGGTCCACCGCGGCGCGGCCGCCGTGGCCCGGCTCGGCCATGGCCTGCATGGTGGGGATCTCGTACTTCGAGAACCTGGCGGTGAAATCGGCGTAGGCTTCCTGCGGCACGCGGCCGCTGTCCACGGCGCGCTGCAGGGAGTCCACCATCTCGGCTATCGAGGCGCAGTTCTTGCGACGGAAATCCTGGACCTGGTCCTCCGGCAGCGAGGAAAGGTAGCGCAGCAGGGCCTCGGCGGCCACCAGCGGCCTGTGGACCGCGTTACGCCGGAAGACCGCCAGGTCGTCCCTGGTCCCGGCGTCCTGGTCGGACCCGCCGGCCGGCGGGACGGCCGGCGCCGTCCCGTCCAGCGCCTGCTCCTGCCCTGTACCGGCCGCTTCCGCGGGCCCGGAGACGGCCGGGGAGGCCCCGGCCAGCAGGGAAAACAGTAGAGCCGCAGAAAGTATCTTCCTCATATAAGTTAAGGACACACTTATCTTAACAGATAGGATAAGGGGCGGCCGCGATTTTGTCAAGGGCCGGGGGGCCCAGACGGCGGCCTGGGCCCATTGTCCGCCCCCTTCTGGGCCCTAAGCCGCTTGAAGACGGCCGTAGTTCGGCTAAACTATAGCGACGGGGAAAATTTATGAAAGCGCTTTACCTCTCTCTGGCGATCCTGACGGCGGCCGGCGCGGCCGGCGCCCAGGAGTTCTCCCTCGTCATGGTGACGGCCGCCGACCTCAGGTCCCTGACGGACCGCTCCCTGCCGGCCCCCTCTTCCCCTTCCGCCGATCTCTCCGCCCTGGCCCCCGCCGAGGCCGGCGCCTACCTGGCCGACGCGGAAACGCCCGCCGGGGTCTCCGAAAAGGCCGCCGAATCCGGCCCCGCCCTCGGAGGCGACGGCGTCCTGAAACTGCGCCACCAGTGGACCGGCGAGACCCTGGAGGTGCGCTACCGCGGCGCGGACGGCCGCTACATCCCCGAGGCTTTCGCCAAGGTGAAGCACCTGATGCGCTGCCGCCTCACCGGCAGGGAGGCGGACGTTCCCGCCGGGCTGCTGGAGATCCTCGACGCCCTGCAGGACCGCTTCGGCGGC
This sequence comes from bacterium, assembly GCA_021847485.1. GTDB lineage: Bacteria > Elusimicrobiota > Elusimicrobia > Elusimicrobiales > UBA9959 > UBA9959. Next base: position 23,358 of record JAJZRA010000004.1, on the reverse strand, counting down.
CGGACCGTCACCGTGATCTGCGGCTACCGCAGCCCCGAACTCAACGGCGCCCTGGCCTCCGCCTCCGACGGCGTGGCCAAAGCCAGCCTGCACCTGCGCGGCCTCGCCGCCGACATCAGGATCGAGGGCGTGAGGACCTCCGCCCTGCGCGACGCCGCCAAGGCCCTGAAGGCCGGCGGGGTCGGCTACTACCCTTCGGACGGCTTCGTCCACGTGGACGCGGGCCGCGTACGCTACTGGTAACTATATAATGAAAAACCTTACCCTGCTGTTAGCCCTGCTCCTGTCCGCCCAGGCCCTCCTCCCGGCCGCGGCCCTCGCCGCCGACGACGAGACCTCCGCCCGGGTGGAGCTGCTCTCGGAGGTCGCGCGGCCGGTGGTCTTCTCGGATACCGCAGCCCAGCCGGCCCAGGACACCCGCTTCGCCGTCACCGGCGCGCTGATAATAATGGCCGGCGCCAAGGTCTGGAGCGTGATAGTGAACGGCCGCCCCTCCGCCCAGCTCGCCACCGCCTACGCCAGCGCCATCCCCGGCTTCTCCTTCAACTGGGAGAACCTCACCGGCTGGAAGCAGGTGACCCGCCGCTACGCCTACACCGTGGATTCCAAGCTGCAGGGCAGGGCGGTCGACATCGTCTACGAGGTCTCCTTCTGCTACGGCGATATCCCCTCCCCGGACGGCCATAAGGGATCCTATATAGCCAATTTCACCATCAAGCCGGTGAAGATAGACCTGAAATGGGGCTGGAAGGTCTCCCTGGACGCGGCGATGTCCGACCCGATGAACGTCGGTTCCGCCATCAGTCCGGTCGCCTGGCTCAATTCCGACCTGAAATGGCGCGTCAGCGGCCCCCTGAAGAGGCCGGAGATCACGGTCAACTCGTTCACCGCTATCGGCACCGGCTCTTTCACGGCCCCCGGCGACGTCCAGTCGGTGGCCATGCCCCCGGTACCCGCGGAAGAGGTCCGCTCCACCGGGCCGGCCGGGGTCTCCTGGTACTGAAGGCCCAGGCCCTCTCTGGGCCCTTACACCCTTGCGCATTCCGCGGCCATGCATTAGACTATAGGCAGGAGGAGCTATGAAAACCATGAAATCCACCCTTGCGATCGCCGCGATACTCTCGATGGTTTCCCCCCTGCTTGCCGCGCAGAACGCGGACAAGGACTATTTCACCATAGCGGGCGAGCAAGTTACGCTCACCGCGGTCGAGGAAGGCAAGGCCGCCGTTCCTCCCAAGATGGAAGAGCGTTCCGCGGGCGGCATGGAGAAAGCCGCCGCCGGCGGCATCGTCAACGCCGGCGTCGCCGCGTGGAACGTCATCAACAGCGGCGCCCCCAGCGCCGGCTATTCCTCCGCCTACGCCAGCGCGATCCCCGGCTTCTCCTTCAACTGGGGCAACGTGACCGGCTGGCAGGGCCCCAAGGAGATGGTCTACCAGTATAAGGTGACCAACCTGATGGGCATCGACGTCATCAACGTCAAGTACAAGATCTCGTTCTTCTACGGCGGCACCGAGGACTACAGCGGCAAGGACTCCCGCGCCGCCGACTACGTCGCGCAGGCCACCGGCGGCGCCGCCACCAAGACGGACGACGGCAAGGTGCACGGCCGCTACATCACCAACTTCACCGTCCAGCCCGTCAGCGTCAACGTGAAGTGGGGCTGGAAGTTCGACCTGGCGGTGCGCATGTCCGACCCGATGAACATCGGCACCAAGCTCAACCCGGTCGCCGCCCTGCAGGCCTCGCTCAACTGGATCCGCTCCACCCCGTTCTCCACCGACGGCGGCACGCTGAGCTACGCCGTGGACGGCCTCGGCAACTTCAAGGACCTGACCCAGCAGGACAAGGACCTGACCCGCGAGATACCCCCGGTGCAGATCTCCGAGACCCCTACGATCCCCTGGAACTGAGCTCCGCGGACGGACAATAAAAAAACCCCCGGCACCGGGGGTTTTTTTATTCCTCTGGGGCGGCTTACTTCCCGGCCCCATGGCACTTCTTGTACTTCTTGCCGGAGCCGCAGGGACAGGGGTCGTTGCGGCCCACTTTGGGCTCTTCGCGCCTGACGGTCTCTATCTTCACCGGCTCGCCGCCCTGCAGCACCTCGGGGTGCTTCTGCATCCACTTCTTGACGGCCTTGTCGTCGGTGACGTCCACTCCGGCCGCGAGCATCTTGCGGTAGATGCCGATGATCATCGCGCGCATCTGGGGGTCTTTGGCCTGCCGGAGGATGTCCGGGGACATCCTGTCCAGCTCGGCCGCCAGCTCGTCGTCGGTCTTCTCGGAGACCGGCTTGTCCTTGACCGGCGCCGCGGGGGCCGCCGCCTTGGGCGCGGCCGGCTTCGCCCCGGCTTCGGGCTTCGGCGCGGCGGGCTTGGCGGGGGCCTCGGCCGCGGTCGCGGCCGCCGGCTTACCGGCGGCGGGGGCTGCGGGCTTCTTCTCCTCTTCCTTGCCTACTATCTTCTTCAGGAAATTCCATGCCATGTCGGGGTTCTCCTTATTTAGCCGGCACGCCGGCCTTGTCCTTCAGGTAGGCGGCGAGGGCTATCGAATGCAGCTTGGTCACCGGGCTGTCCGTGCGGGACGGCAGGATGACGGGGATGTTGGAACCGGCCAGCAGCGTGGCGCTCTTCATGCCGGCGCCGAAGAACGAGACGGCCTTGTAGACCGGGTTGCCGGAGTCGAGGCTCGGGAACAGCGCGATGTCGGTGTTGCCCGGCACCACGGCGCCCTTTATGCCCTTCTCGGCGGCGAGCTCCTTGGAGAAGGAGATATAGATATCGTAGGGGCCTTCCACCACGCAGTTCTTTATCTTCCCCTCCTTGTTGCGCTTGACGAGCTCGGCCGCGTCCAGCGTGCTCGGGATCTTCTCGTTGACCTTCTCGACCGGGCAGACCACGGAGACCAGCGGCTTCTCCACGCCGAGCATGCGCATCATGTCCACGGAGTTCTCCAGGATCAGCTGTTTCTGGTCCACGTTCGGCGCGATCATGATGGCGGCGTCGGTCATCGCGAAGAGCTTGTGGTAGTTGGCCAGCTCGAACAGCACGAAGTGGCTGAGCACCCTGCCCTCGGGGACGGCGCCGACCTCCTTGCGCAGGATCGCCTTCATGTAGAACTTGGTGTCCACCAGGCCCTTCACGAGGAAATCGCCCTTGCCGGCCTTCACCAGGTCCACGGCCAGGTTGCACATCTCGGCGTAGTCGCTCTTGTCGACTATCTCGAAGATGTCGAGCTTCAGCCCGACCTTCTTCGCCGTCGCCTCCACCTCGACCTTCGGGCCGATCAGGATGCCGCCGGATATTATCTTATGGTCGACGCCCATCTTGCAGGCCGTCAGCACCTCGTCGTTGTTGGCGCCGGGCACGACTATGCGGTTGGTCCTGCCCTTCACCAGGTTCATGAGCTCGTCGAAGTTCTTGAAGTTCATGTCAGTCTCCTGTTTAAGATCACCGAAAGTCAGTATTTCTTCACCGCGCCGGGATGGCGCAGCGCGGTCTCGGCCGCGGTGCGCAGCGCGGTCATCTCGTCGCCGCCGGGGTAGGACAGGATCTGCGCTATCCAGCCGACGCGGCGCTTGATCTCGGGCACCAGCACCTTGTCGTAGGCCAGGCCGCCGGTCAGCACGATCGCGTCCACCTTGCCCTCGAGCACGGTGGCCAGCGCCCCTATCTCCTTGCAGATCTGGTAGCCCATCGCGTGCATGGCCTCGCGGGCCTCCTCGCGGGTCATCTTGTCCGGGTCTATGCCGCTGCCGGCCTTTATCTCCCCGGTCAGGATGTATTTCTCCAGCGCCACGCAGTCGGAGGTGCCGGTGTAGGCCACCAGGCCGCCGCGGCCCTTGAGCTTGAGCAGCATGTCCTGCCTGGTGTACTTGCCGGAGAAGCACATGTTCACCAGGCCGCCGGCGGGCACGCCGCCGGAGCGCTGCGGGGTGAAAGGGCCTTCGCCGTTGAGCGCGTTGTTGACGTCTATCACGCGGCCGCCCATGTGCGCGCCGACCGAAATGCCGCCGCCGCCGTGCATGACTATCAGCCGGCACTCCTCGTACGGCTTGCCGAGCTGGCGCGCCGCGTGGCGGGCGCAGCGTTTCTGGTTGAGCGCGTGGAAGATGGAGATCCGCGGATTCTCCGGCATGCCGGAGTAGCGCGCGAGCGGCTGCATCTCGTCCACCACCACCGGGTCGGCGATGTAGGACGGTATGCCGAGCGGGGTCGCGATGTCGTGCGCTATGATGCCGCCGAGGTTGGAGGAATGGTCGCCGAGCACGCCCTCGCGCAGGTCGGCCAGCAGTTCGTCGTTCACGGAGTAGACGCCGCCCTCTATGGGCTTCACCAGGCCGCCGCGGCCTATGACCGCGTGCATCTCCTTCGGGTCCACGCCGTTCTCCCTGAGCGCCTCGAGCACCATTTTCCTGCGCATATCGAACTGAGCGGTGATCTTCTCGCGCTCGTAGGGCTTCAGGTCGTCCGGGCTGTAGCGGACGGTCTTGTGGAAGACCTCCTTGTCGCCGCGGAAATAGCTCACCTCGTCGGAGGTCGAGCCCGGGTTGATCACGAGTATGTTGTAGTCGGCCATGTTATCCCCTTTATTCGAACTTGAGCTCGTACAGGTACGGCTCGTTCTTCCTTTCGAGCGTCAGGAAGACGCGCTTGCCGCCGTCGGCGGCGAAAGCCGGCTGCTCCCTGGCCCCGTAGCAGTAATCCTCGGGCGCGCAGGCGAACAGGCGGACCGGCGGGCCCCAGGGCCCCCACGGCGCGGGGGCCAGCCTGGCCTGCACCGCGGAGGTCTTCTCGTCCAGGTAGACGGCGAGATAGGACTTCAGGAATTCGTTATAGGAAACGGACATATCCTCGGGCGCGTTCTCCAGCACGACGGAGGCCTCCGAGACGTCGGAGGTCCAAGGCCCGGAGGCGGCGTTCACTCCGTAGTAGGAGTAGCCGGCCCGGGAGGTCAGTCCGTCCGGGCGGACCCGGGCCAGCGCGGCGCCGTATTCGCCGGGGGCGGTCATCAGGCGGCCGTAGACGTAGACCCAGCCGTCGGCGTCCTCGAGCAGGGCGGAACCGAAGGCCGGCTCGATGTCGCTCCACAGCGAATAGCGGCCGTCGCGGCGGGCCTTCGCGTAGGGGCCGGCGGGATTTTCCGAGGAGGCAACGCCCTGGCCGACGCGGAAATAATCGTACGGGCCGGCGCCGAAATTGTTCATGATGGAGTAGAACACGGCGCAGCGCCCCCCCGAGCAGAGACCGGCGCGGGGCCAGAACTTGCGCACCTGGGTATACTCCCTGAGGTCGCCGGAGAGCAGCGGCAGCGGCAGGCCGTTCTCCTCCGCCACGTAGGCGAAAGCGCCGGCCTGGGCCAGCGGCGCGGTGCTGGGCGCCAGCGCGGCCGCGCCGTCGGTGATGTCCCAGACCTCGCGCCGGCCGTCGGCCTTGCGCTCGCCGGTCATGACGTTGTTGAGCAGCCACAGCGTGCGGCCGTCCGGCAGCGGCACGGCGCAGTTGCCGCCCTGCCCTACTACGACGCCGGTGGCGGCCGCCTGCGAGAAGAGCGGCGCGCCGGTGGAGACCGAAAAGGCCGGGAAAACGGGGCGCCCGGCGGCGGCGAAGGCCGGGGCCGCGGCGAAGGCCGCCAGAAGTACGGCCTCCGCGAGGAGGCCGCCGCTCTTTTTCCGCAAACGCAGGATCCGCATCTAAAACTCCGGAAGGACCGCTAAATTTAAAATTATAATATAATAGAAACCGCGCCCCGTGCAAACCCGCGCGGCGGCGGTCTTTTTTTGTAACATATAGGTCATTGATTCTTTGACGTTATCTATTAGACTATCTATCATGTTCCCGCGGCGTTCCCATCTGCGAGCCTTGCTGCTGCCGGCCTTACTTGCGGCCGCGGCCGCGCCCGCGTCCCTCGCCGCCGGGACCTATAATCCCCAGCCCGCGCCGCCCGTCACGCTCAACACCGTCTCCTTCACCTGGAGCGCCGGTGCCGGCTCGCCCTACGCGGTGGCCTTGGCGACGGTCCCGACCTTCTCCAGCGTAATAGCCGCCGGCGCCGTCACGGCCCTGACCACTACCTATATAAACCTTTCGCAGGATACCACCTTCTATTTCCGGGTCAAGCGCCAGGCAGAGAGCGACGCGTTCTACGAGAGCGCCTCCACCTCCACGCTGGTGGCCGCGCCTTCGGGGCTCTACTCCGTCCCTCCTTTCTTCTCCGCCCCCTCCTCCTATACCGCCACCGCGAGCGTAGGCTGGGACGTGGACGGCAACCCGGCCTGGACCCGCTACGACCTGTCCTACTCCGAGAACGCGTCCTTCGCGCCGGAGACCGTGCTGCCCTACACCAACCCGCAGGGCGCGCCGCAGGCGGTAGGCGGCCTTAAGGCCAACACAACTTATTACTTCCGGGTCAGGGCGGTGGGCGTAAGCGGGGTCCCGGGCGCCTATACGCCCTATATCTCCACCGCCACGCTGGCCGTGAACCTCGGCGGCCTCACCGAAAAGATCTTCGAGAGCAGCGCGACCCTGGCCTGGGACCAGGTGAACGACCCGCTCATACAGGCCCTCAACTCGGAAGGCTACGTCCTGCACCTCTCCACCGCTTACATGGACGTGGCCTTGATCCCGCCGGCCACCACGTACTGGCAGACCGCCTCCTCCGACACGGCCTCCGTGGACGCGTCCCCGCTGGCCTCCAACACCACCTATTACTACCGGCTGGGCGCCCTTAACTGGGGCGGCGCGGCCAACCTCCAGGACGGCAGCATCAGGTCCTTCACCACCCTGGCCCCCATGCCGCAGGGGCTGACGGCCCTGGGCATGACGGATACCGGCGGCACGTTCGGCTGGACGGCCCTGCCAGCAGGTGCGGCCATGGGCTACCAGCTGGAGGCCTCCACCGCCGCTTTCACCTCCGCGGCGGCGGCGATCTCCTCGGCCGCTTACAGCATGACGGCCAACACGCTGACCGCCCAGGGACTGGACGCCAACACCACCTATTACTTCAGGACCTCCTCGGTTAACCTCGCCTACGCCAGGAACTATACGGCGGCGGTCTCGTCCATCACGCTGGCCAGGCCGCCTTCGGCCGACATGGTCACCATAGTCCCGGAGCCGGAGGCGATGACGGTCTTCCTGTACCCGCTGCCGGCCTGGCCCCAGAGCGCGGCCTGTGAAGGCTACCGCCTCGAAGTCTCCTCCGCCGGTTTCCTGCCGGGGACGGTGATCTCCTCCTCCACGCTGGACCCCCAGGCCGCCTACCTGTACGTCGCGGGCCTTAAGCCCAACACCGCCTACAGTATGCGCCTCGGCACCCTGAACTGGACCGGGACGCCCAACTATTCCACCCTGGCCAAGACCGGCACCATTCTGCCGCCGCCTCCCCCCGGCCCCGAGCTGGCCGGGGTCTGGCAGTCCAGCGCGACCATCTACTTCAGCGCGGTCCCCGGCGGCGACAACTATCTGGTGGAAGCCTCCACTTACGAGTTCTTCTCCTACATCCACCGCAGTTCCGTCACCACCTCGGTCTCGGTGACCACGCTGACCATCTCCGGGCTGAACCCCAACACCCGGTACTATTTCAGGGCCGGCGCCCTCTACGGCGGCACCACGGTCTATTCGGAGACCGTCCCGTCCTACGCCTCCACGCTGCCGCTGCCGCTGGCGCTCGACTCCCCGCCCTACGCCGGCGTCTACTATTCCAGCGTCACGGTCTCCTGGACGCCGCTGGCGGCGCAGCCGCCGGAGGCCACCGCCGCCTCCTACCGCCTGGAGGCCTCCACGGCGCCGGACTTTTCCGGCCCCGCGCTGTCCTCCAGCAGCCTGTCCGTCTCAGCCGCCGGGCTGACCGTGGAGGGGCTGGCGCCCAACACCACCTATTACCTGCGGGCCGGCGCTTTTAACGCCGACGGTACCGCGGCCTATTCGCTGGCGCCGGCCACGGCCACGCTGGCCAACCCGCCGGCGGCGCTGCCTTTCACCCTGACCCCTTTCACGATGACGCTGAACTGGCTGCCGGAAGCCAACCCGCCCGACACCCTCTACGCGGCCGAGCTGGCCGACAACCCTTCCTTCACCGGCGCGGTCTCCTCCGTCACGGTCCTGCCGGCGGCGACCTTCTCCGGGCTGACCTCCAACACCACGTATTACACGCGCGTTACGGCCTACAACCGCTTCGGGCGCGCCGCGCCCGCCGTCTATTTCCCCGAAATGGCGACCGCCGCGTTCGACCCGGCCTACGCGCCTTTCTCGGACGTCGGGGTTTCCTCGGTGACGGTGGACTGGGTCGGCAACAACCCGCCCGGGACCTTATACCTGGCCAGCGTCTCCTCCAGCGCGGACTCCGGCGGGGGCCTCTCCGGCGCCGTCCTCTCCTCCGTCACGGCCAACCAGTACGCCGTCTTCAGCGGCCTGGTCTCCAACGCCAGCTATTACCTGCGGGTCTCGGCCCTCAACATGACCGGGGTCCCCACGCTGCCGGCGGCCGACCTGGGGGCGGCCCTGACGCTGCCGGCCACGGCCTATATCCTGCCGCAGCCGCAGACCTACACTAACCCCCTCGTGGACGGCTTCACCGTGAACTGGGCCGACAACGGCAATTCCTCGTTCACGGTCTACGACGTGCAGATCTCCACCGCCGGGGACTTTTCACCTGTAGCGGGCGCCGCTTCCGTTAACGCCCTGTCCTGCTCCTTCAAGGACCTGCTGCCGGGCACCACCTATTTCGCCCGCATCCGGGCCAGGGGCCAGAGCGGGGTCCTGACCGGCTACGAGACGGCCTGGTCCACCAGCACCATCCTCTCCACCACTTTCAACTCCGTGGCGCTGCAGGAGGGCGTGGTGACCCTGCAGACCAGCTACGGCGTGATTTCGGTGACGCTGCCGCGCGGCGCCCTCGGCAGCTCCACCTACATCACGCTGGCCCCGTCGACGTTCACGCTGCCCGGGCCGGTCTCGGCCGTCTCGGAGCTGGCGCCCACCGGGATAGGCCTGATCATAAACCATTTCCCGCCCACGCTGGTGCTGAAGGCCATCACGATAACGCTCCCGTACCGCGTTTCCGACCTGCCGCCCGGCACCGACCGCTCCAAGCTGGTCCTCGCGCTCTACGACGAGGGCCACGGCGTCTGGGTGCCGCTGCCGTCGGTATCGGACGCCGCGAACAACCGCGTGATAGCCCAGACCTGGCACTTGTCCACGTTCCAGATCATGCAGGCCACGCCGCAGACGGGGCTGGGCAACATAAAGATCTACCCCAACCCGTACCGGCCCAACTCGGTCTCCGACGTCATGCACTTCACCAACATGACGCCCTACGCCAGGGTCAGGATCTACACCTTCCTCGGCGAGCTGGTCCGAGAGCTGAAGGCCGACGTCAACGGCATGGCCGCCTGGGACGGCCTCAACTCGGCGGGCCGCAAGGTGGCCAGCGGCGTCTACATAGCTTTCGTGCAGACCAAGGACAGGAAGACGGACAAGAGCTTCAAAGTGGCGGTGGAGAGGTGACGGCATGAACCGGAGGAGCGCGGTCTTCGCCGGGCGCGCGGCTTTGCTGCCGGCGCTGCTCCTCTGCCTGGCCGCGGGCCGTTCCTCCGCGCAGAACTTCGACGCCGCCTCCGCCGGCACGGCGGCCGGGCAGTTCCTGAAGGTGGCCTCCGGCGCGCGCGGCGCCGCGCTGGGCGAGGCCTACTCCGCCCTCGCCGACGACGCCTTCGCGCTGGACTGGAACCCGGCCGGCCTCATCAACATCAAGAAGAACTCGCTGGTGATGATGCACGCGCCCTACCTGGCCGGCACCTACGCCGACTACTTCGCCTACGCCGAGAGCGCCGGCGAGGTGGGGGCCTGGGGCGTTTCGTTCAAGTACATGAATTTCGGCAAGATCTCGCAGACCGATTCCAGCGGCTTCGAACTGGGCTCGTTCACGCCGTACGATTCCGCCATCAACGTGGGTTTCGCCTGCTATATCACCGGTTTCAACAAGGACCCGGAGGAACGCTTAGTGCTGGGCGCCACCGGCAAGTTCGTGCGCTCGAAGGTCCTCTCCGAGGACAACACGGTCTCGGCCGACGTCGGACTCAACCTGCCCTACATGTTCGACAACGCCTTCCGCGTGAGCCTGACCGCGCAGAACGTCATGGGCACGCTGCGCTACGACAAGGAGGAGGCCCCGCTGCCGCTGATCCTGAGGCTGGGCACGGCCACGAAGCTGGCCGACTATTTCACGCTGACCGCGGACATCATCGCCGCCAGGGACAACCTGCCGTTCCTCGCGGTGGGGACCGAGTGGAAGCTCGCCGTCTATCCCGACATGGACGTCTTCCTGCGCGGCGGCGCGAACACCCGCGCCATCGGCGACCTCGGCGGCACGCGCAACATCGCCCTGGGGGCCGGGCTGCGCTATACCGACTACACCATCGATTACGCCTACTCGCCTTTCGGCGACCTGGGCACCGTCCACCGCATCTCCGCCGGCATCGTCTTCTAAAGCCGCCGGGGCATGAAAAAAGCCCGGGCCGTCCCGGGCTTTTTCATTTCCGGACCGCGCTAGGCCCGCGCCTCGTCGGCCGGACGGACGGCGGTGAGCGGGAAGGACATGACGAACCAGCCCGCCGAGAAGGCGACGCCGAGGGCCGGATAGAACGCGGGGGCCACGGTCCCCAGCGTCTTCAGGCCCGAGACCCACAACGCGGTGACGCCCTTGGCGAAGCGGTACGTGAAGGCGTCCGCCACCTGCTTGGCGCGGTAGCGGGTGTCGTAGGAGAACGGGATATAGAGCGTCTCCTTGGAGGCGCGGAAGATGGAATAATCCATGCCCTTGAACAGCAGGAAGGCCGTGGAGGCCAGCCCCAGCGACGGGAAGAAGAACAGCAGCAGGCAGCTCAGCACGTGCACGGCGGGGATGGCGGTCAGGATGCCGCGGCGCGGGATGTAGCGCAGCAGCAGCGGCGTCGCGAGGAACTGCATCGCGAACGAGAAGATGTTCACGTGCATCCAGAAGCGCCCCATGTAGGCCGTGCGGGCGTCCTTGAACGGGATGAAGTCCTGCACCAGCTGGGTCCAGCGGAAGTCCAGCGCGGTGGCCACGACCTGGGCGGAGAAGATGATGAAGGCGATGAAGAGGACCGTGCGGTTCTCCTTCAGGATGCTCAGGTGCAGGTGGCCCTTGCGGCCGCCGGCCTCCTCGGCCGAGGGCTTCGGCTCGCCGGCGTTGTTGTAGCCTATCCAGAAGAGGACGGCCGCCGGCAGGATGGCCAGCGCCGCCAGCAGCACGAAGTTCTCGGTACCGGCGGACATCACGTAGCGGCCGAGCAGCCAGCCGCCGGTCAGCGACCCGAGCGCGCCCAGGCCGGCCACCGGGCCGTTGAAGACCTTGCCCTCCTCGTCCTTGAGCACGCTGTTGATGAACGACCAGTACTGCTCCGAGATCACCACCACGTAGGATTCCTTGAAGACCAGCAGCAGGAAGGCCAGCCAGCCGCCGACGCGGCCCAGCAGGGCCCAGGCCAGCACGAAGAAGGCGGAGCTGCCCAGCATCGAAACGGCCATCGCCTTCTTGGCCCCGACGGCCGACAGCAGGCGGCCGTAGCCGTAGATCATCGCCGCCATCATGAACGGCACGCACGCTATGGCGTAGGGCTTGGCCCCGGCGCCGAACCGCTCTATGAAGATGGACTCGGCGGGCGAGCGGATGAACTCGTAACCCCCGAACAGGAACATGGCCGAAAGGCCGGCCAGGAAGACGGCGGACGCGACGTGGCGGCCGCGCTCGGTACGAAGCGCCTCGAGAAGTGTGCTCATGGTAGGGATATTATCCAAAAAATGCGGCGGCGGCCACAAACGGCGGCGGGGTCCTTCAGCGGCGGGCGCCCTTCGGAGGGCGGAAATCCTTTATCTTATGGATGCCGGCGGCGAGGCGGGGCGCGTCGGGCCGGTGCTGCGTCAGCACGAAGAAGGACGCGGCGTCCGGGAACCTGGCCTGCAGGATGTTTGAATTGGCCGGCTCGTTCTCGAAGACGGCCGCGACCTCGCCCAGGCGGTCGATGTAGTCGCTGACCTCTTTCTTGAAGAGCTCGTCGGACTGCTCGAACTCCTTCTTCACTATCGTCATCGTGCCGGCCACGCCCACGGGGAAGCCGTAGAGCCGCAGCACCTCGGTGGTGCCGACGAGCATGCGCCCCACGTCCCGGCCGGTCAGGTAGATCACGGTGGCGCCGGCCCTGTGGACACGGCAGACGTAGGACTTCGCGCCGGGGATCGGCATGTCGTACTTCTGGTACTCGTCGGAGAAGAAGCGCTTGGCCCATTCGGCCTTGATGAAGGCGGTCTCGGCCGGGTGCTTGACGCCCATGCGGGCCAGCGTGGTCTCGAGGCTGTAGTCGACGACGGCCAGGTCCTGGAACCTGTCGAAGGCCGCGGCCAGGCCCGGCACCTTGCTGTCGAACTGCTCGGAGATCTCCCGCAGGATGAAGATCGTGCGGGTGCGGTTGTCGAAGAGGGTGCCGTCCAGGTCGAAGATGGCCAGCGTGGACCGCCCGGCCGCGGTGCGGGCCTCGATGTGCCCGACCACCGCGTCCAGGCTGTCCGGCTTCTCCGCTTTGGGCGCTGCTTTCTTTACGGCCATATCCCCTCCCGTCGGCGCGGACCGCGCGGTTCAGTACTTGAACTGGCCCTTCTCGTAGATCGTGACCTTCTTGCCGCTCTTCAGCGTGGCGGTCACCCGCTTGTCCTCGGTGTTGATCAGGTCCCAGTGGACGGCCGAATCGTTGTAGCCGAGCTTCTTCTTGAGCGCCTCGTTAAGCTTGGAGACGTCGCCGGTATAGGTGTCGGTATAGGCGTTGCCGATGGCCACGTGGCAGTTGCCGTGCCGGCCGCCGTGGTTCTCGTCGAACAGCGTGTCGGCCATGAACCGGTCGATCTTGGAGAAGCGGCGGTCGGTCAGCGAGTACTCGCCTATCTGCGAGGCGCCCTTGTCGGTGCCCATGATCTTCTTCACGTAGTCGGCGCCCTTCGCCGCCGCTATCTTCACCGCGCGGCCGTCCTTGAACTCCAGCTTTATCTTCTCGACGTAGTTGCCGCCGCGGAAGGCCGGGAGGTTGGCGTAGTAGGTGCCGCGCGTGCCGCGCCAGTCCGGCGAGGTGAAGATCTCGAAGCTCGGGATGTTGTGGCCGCTGATGCCGAGGAAGCGGCGCTTCTCGCCCAGCGTCACCTCGAAGTCCATGGAGGCCGACTCGGTGCGGATGACGTCCATGTTCAGGCCGAGCAGCCATTTCTTTATGGCCGTGACCTGCTTATAGACCTGCGTCCATTTCTTCGTCGGGTCGGGCTCGTTGAGGTAGCAGGCCTTGGCGATCTGCGCGGCGTACTCCCTGACCGAGAGCTTGGCCTGCTTCGCGAGCTCCGGCGTGGGATAGGTGCACAGCGTCCAGGCGAACTGCCCCTTCTCCTCGCGCTTGTTGCGGATGTTGAACAGCGGCTTCTTCGCGATGGCCACCTGCGACTGGCGCTTGGTGTCGATGTCCTTCAGGTGCGTCAGCGAGGCCGGCGCGTGGATGAAGACGTAGCCGTTGAGGTTCTCGTACATGACCTTGTCCCACGGGGACAGGAAGCCGCGCTGCCGCTCGTCCGAGAACTTGTAGAAATCGTGCTCGATGGCGGGGCTGGGCAGGAAGGCGACGGTCACGTTGAAACCGCGCTGCACCAGCTTGCGGTGCACCAGCTCGCCCAGGTCGCGGGCTTCCAGGTCGCAGCGCAGCAGGACGTTGTCGTATTTCCTGAAAGGTTTGGTGCGGGCGGTGGTCAGCCCCCAGACGAGGGTGTCGGCGTACTTCTCCAGCTGGGTCTTCGAAAACACGTTCATGAGGTCCTCCTGCGGGATATTCGCTGAATCAATTATATTAACCTGACATTCGGCAGTTCAATGATATTCTTGGCCCCGCGGCGCGTTCCCTAAGGTCCTAGCGGGGCCTGGGAACAAAGCCGAAGAAAAGAGGGCCCTTGGCTCCTTAAGCCGGCGCCCCCGGGAAGCTATGATATAAGTATGATATCGAGGCTCCTTTCCTTAGCCCTTCTCGCAGCCCCCGCGGCCGCCCAGTCACAGGACGCCGCGGATTTTTCCGCGCTGGGCTCGATGACGGCCGCCCAGGTGCGGACGTCGGACCTGCCCGGCCTGCCCCTCCCCTCCGAGAAAAGCTGGGGCGTCAACTATTCCCTTAAGGGCGTCCTATCGCTGACCGAGGACGGCCCGTACCTCAACACCGCGGACGGCCGCCTGTTCAAGCTGGACCTGTCCGAGCGCAAGGCCCGCAAGCTGGACGGCAGGACCGTCGTAGTGGAAGCGCAGGCCAGGCAGGCCGACGACCTCTCGGTCCTGAAGGTCGGCAAGATCTCGGAGTACACCCCCAAGGCCGGCGAGGTGGTCCCGGCCCCGTACCAGCCGCGCCGCCGCCAGGCCCTGCTGCTAGAGAACAAGGCCGGCGAGCTGGTGATGGGCAACGTCCGCAAGAGCGACGCCGAGGTCCCCCCGGCCGGCTCCTACGACTGGACCACGATGACGGTAAAGCCGGAGCTGATCAAGAACGTCTATTTCATCAAGAAGCCCTTCAAGCCGGAGCTCGTGGCCGCGCACTCGTTCCTGGTCTTCACCTTCGAGAAGGGCGGCCTTAAGGACGCCGCCGGCCGCGAGCCGATGGCGCTGGCGCTCAGCATAGAGGGCAAGACCCGCGTGGGCCAGAGCTTCTCCCCGCTGACCGGCCTCAACAACGCTTTCGGCATCAACTGGTCGCTCTCCACCTGGGAAGAGTACGCCGCCCGCACGATCTACGAGGAAAAAGGCCACCTGGTGCCCTACCCGGTGCTGCTGTCCCACGCCGAGAAGGCCGCGCTGCTGACCGAGTCCATGCGGCAGGCGGCGGTGGACCGCGAAGGCGAGTTCTACAACACCATAAAGAACAACTGCACCAACAACCTGCTGATCCTCTTCAACCGCGTGCTGCCCAAGGAGCGGCAGATCAAGATGTGGACCATCCCGTACATGGTCTACAACGTCCGCGCCACGATGCCGCTGATGGTCATCAAGAACCTGCAGAAGCGCGGCCTGCTGGGCGCCGAGTTCACGGACATCAACGCGCAGACCCTGCACACCGTGCTGCCGTAAACGGCGCCGGCCGTAAAGAAAGGACCCCGCCGGGAAGCGGGGTCCTTTTTTTCGCGCTGCGCGCGGGCTACCGGGTTGGATCCATCAGGTCCCGCGAGAGCAGCACGTACTCCAGCGCCAGGCGCCTGGCGGTCTCCGGGTTGCTGGCGGCCGCGGCGTGGCCCCCGTCGATGTTCTCGTAGTAGTGGACCTTCGTCCCCAGGCCCAGCAGCTTGGCCGCGGCCTTGCGGGCGTGGCCCGGGTGCACCCGGTCGTCCTTGGTGGAGGTCAGGAAGAAGATGTCGGGATACTTCACTCCGGCCCTGATGTTCTGATAGGGGGAATATTCGGCTATGACCGGCCTCATCGCGGGGTCGTCGGGGTCGCCGTACTCTCCCACCCACGAGGCGCCCGGGGGCAGCTTGGTATAGCGCAGCATGTCCAGCAGCGGCACCTCGCAGAGCACGGTGCGGAACAGGTCGGGCCGCTGCGTGAACATGGCGCCCATCAGCAGGCCCCCGTTGCTGCCGCCCTCTATACCGAGATGCGCCGGCGAGGTCACGCCGGTCTTCACCAGGTCCTCGGCCACGGCGATGAAGTCGTCGAAGGCCTTCTGGCGGTTCTCCTTCAGCGCCGCCTTGTGCCAGGCCGGGCCGAACTCCCCGCCGCCGCGGATATTGGCCAGCGCGTAGACGCCGCCGCGCGACAGCCAGAGCCGGCCCGCCACGCCCAGGTAGCGCGGCGTCATAGACACCTCGAAACCGCCGTAGCCGTAGAGCAGCGTCGGGTTCTTCCCGTCGGGTTTCATGCCCTTCGGGTAGACGATGAAGTAGGGCACCCTGGTGCCGTCGGCGCTGACCGCCTCGCGCTGGGCCGTCTCCAGGCCGGCGGCGTCGAAACGGGCCGGCGCGCTCTTTATGGTCCTGCCGCCCTCGGAATAGACCAGCGAGTCCGGCATCAGGAAGTTCTGGTAGCCGTAAAGGAAACGCTTCCCGTAGGGGTCGGTCGTGAGCACGTAGGCGTCCCCGTTAGGGGCCACCGCCACGTCCCCGGTCTTCCAGCCGTCGCCGTCCGGAGTCAGCTTCAGGATGCGGCCCTTGACGTTGTCCAGCAGGGTAAGCAGCACCGCGTCCTCGGTGGAGGAGACCCCCTCCACGGTCACGCGCGGCCCGGGCTCGAAGACCGGCCGGGGATCGGCCTCAGCCTCCGGCAGGCCGGCCTTGGCCAGGTCTACGGACACGAGCGAGTTCTGCTTCAGCGTCCGGCCGGGCAGCTTCCAATCCGAACGCAGCGTCAGCAGCGCCTTTCCCCGGAAGACCTCGTTGACGGCGGCGTCGGCGGGTATCGGAAGTTTCTTCAGCGCGCCGCCCTCCAGCAGGAAGGTCTCGGACTCGTAGAAAGAGATCTGCCTGGTGACGAAACAATGCTTTCCCTCCGGCCGGAACGAGCACCAGCCTCCGGCGGACATATCAGTCTTCTTCCCCTCGTAGACGACCGGGGCCGTAAGCGGGTCCGTTCCCCTGGTCCACCTGCGCACCACGCGCGGGTAGCCCGACTCCGTCAGCGAGCCGCTCGAGATAGCGTCGTCGAACAGCACGGTATCCCTGTCCAGCCAGCCGAGGCCGCTCTTGCTCTCGGGCAGTTCGAAACCGCCCTTCACGAAGGAGCGGGACGGCACGTCGAACTCGCGCAGCACCGAGGCGTCCTTGCCGCCGCGCGACAGCGTGACTATGCAGCGGTCCCCGGCCGGCCGCAGGCAGGCCGCTCCTTTGAAGACCCAGTTCTCGTTCTCGGCCTTGGCCAGCTTATCGACGTCCAGGATGGTCTTCCAGGCGGGGTCCTTCTCGAGGTACTCCGCCAACGGGGCCTCGCGCCAGAGGCCCTTTACGTTAGCGGCGTCCTGCCAGAAATTATAGACGGTGCCGGCGCGCAGCGTGACGTAGGGGACCTTGTCCTTGGCGTCCAGCACCTCCAGCGCCTGGTCGTAGAAGCTCTTGTAGCGCGGGTCGGCCTCCAGCTCGGAGAGCGTCTCCTTGTTGCGCTCGCGCGCCCAGGCTATGGCCCTGGGCCCGTTGACCTCCTCGAGCCAGAGGTAGGGGTCGGCCGGCGCCGACGGGGCGGCGGCGGGTCCGCCGGCGGCCGCGCAGGGGACGGACAGCAGCAGGGAGAGTATGGGCATCATAGTCCAGATTATACAAACAACCCGCGCCGCGCCGGCGCCCCTTGAAAAAAAAGAAGGCCCGGTCGCCCGGGCCTTTCTTTTTTTGGCCGGCCGGCCTCAGGTCTTCACTCTCCTGTCGATGACGCGGCGGATCTTGCCGGTGCGCCGCACGCGCTCGATGGCGCCGGGCGGCAGGATCTCTATCTCCGGCGTCTGCAGCCACTTCATGTCGAGCGAATAGGTCATATCCTCGCAGTGCTCGCGGATGGCGGCCAGCAGCTTCTCCGCCTGCCCGGGACGCGGCGCGGCGCCGTCCTTGGTCTCGACGCGCAGTTTGAAGCGGTCCCCGCCCTTGCCGGCCGAGACCTCCACCTGGAAGTTCAGGCTGAGCCCCGGGACGGCGGCCACGGCGCGGCCGATGTCGTTGACGAAGATATGCGCCCCTCCGGCGTGGACCCTGTCGTCGCAGCGGCCGAGGATCTCGAAGCGCCGGTCCCCGCGGCCGCACGGGCACGGGTCCGGCAGCCAGCGGCCGAGGTCTCCGGTCCTGAAGCGGATGATCGGCATGTGCCGCTTGTGCAGCACGGTCACTACCAGCTCGCCGACGCCGCGGCCCTCCGCGGGCCGCCCTGTCTCCGTGTCGAGGATCTCCAGGTACTGCTCGGACTCGAACAGGTGGTGCACTCCTCCCTCGCAGCGCGGGCACTGGTAGCCGATGATGCCGGCGTCCACCGTGGCGTAGGCCGCCGAGCGCACCTGCACCCCCGGGAAGACCTTGCGGAAGTAATCGCGCATCTCGGGCCCCACGTACTCGCCGCCGTAGAAGATATAGCGCAGCGGGAAGCGGCGGCGGGAGCGGTCGGCCTCGCAGTACTGGGCCAGCTTCAGCAGGAACGAGGGCAGCCCGATCACGGCCGTCACCCTGAACTCGTTGAGGTAGCCGACTATGGTCTCGAGCGGCAGCGCGCTGCCCACCGGCACCGAGATGGCCGGCGTCCGCGCCAGCGCCCGCTCGATGCCGAGCCAGCTGGACCACAGGTTGCCGGAAACGAAGAGGTTGGCCGCCCTGTCGTCGGCCGTGAGGCCGGCGCTCGTCAGGCTGACGGCGAGCGTCCGGCTGGTCCGGTCGTGCTCGCGCCCCTCGAAGAAGATGTACTTGGGATTGCCGGTGGAACCGCCGCTGGCGAAATAGATGCCGCCGGCCACGGGGGCGGTGAACATCGCCTCGCTGTCGGGCGGGGTGTTGGCCAGGATATGCTCCTTGGTCAGCAGCGGCACCTTGCGGAAACCCTCGAGCGAGACTATCCCGCCGACTCCCTTGAAATGCCTCTTGTAGAACGGGCTCTTGGCCCGCGCGTACTCCACCAGCTCCGACAGCAGGTCCCGGGTCTCGGGCCTGCCCTCCACGCCCACGAAGCGCACGAGCTCTCGCATCGGGAAGGTGCCGTCGTGCGGCGAGCCGGTGGGGCCGTCCATCATCCTGCCGGCCACGGTCACGCGCGCGATCCCGTGCGGGGCCAGGCGGCGGGCTATCTCCTTGCGCTCGGCCAGCGTGGCCGCCGCGCCTACGGTCTGGATATAGCCGCGGTAGGCCGCGGCCGCCTTCTCCACGTCGGCCAGCGAGCCCACGCATTTGACGTAAAGCGTGCGGTTGAGCGGCGACACTCTGAAGGCCGGGTCCTTCTCGGCGATCACGGTCCAGTCGGTGGACGGGAACGCGCTCGCTAGCGCGGCCTCGCCCACGGCGCGGTCCACCGCGGCCAGGCCGCGCGCCCGGGTGATCTCCACCTGCTCGTCGAAAGAGAGCGCGCCGGGCGGCAGTTCGCGGCGGGTCTTCTCGAAGCCGGCCGCGAGCGCGGCGCGGAACTCCCGCGCGAGCGGGTCCCTGCGGCGCAGGGCCGGGTCCACCAGGAAGACGGTATGCGGGGAGGCGCAGGCCTGCTGCTCCCAGACGCTGGCGTCGAAAGCTATCTTTTCGGCCACGGCGGCCGCGCCGTCGGCCTCGACGGCGGAAGGCATGACCACGGCCATGCTGACCTTGGGCCCGAAGCCGGCCACGTGCGTCCCCGAAGGCGCCGCGCGGCGGTAGGCGGCCACGGCCTCCTCCCCGCCCCAGACCATCACGGCGTCGACGTTGGCGGCGGCGGCGCGCTCCACGGCCAGGTCGCCGCCGGGCCAGCTCAGCACCGCCACCGAGGAGGCGAGCAGCCCGCGGCGGTCGCACTTCTTCAGGGCCTGCGCGAAATGGGCCATCGAGACCGCGCCGCCGCTGGCCGTCTTGACCACGTTGGCGTTGCGCGTCAGCATGCCCATCAGCAGGGAATCTATGATGCCGAGGAAGACGTTGCCGGCGCCGACGTGCAGCACCACGCCCCGCGGCACCGCCGTGACGAAGCCGTCGTAGCCCTCGCGGCCGACGCAGCTGTCGAGGGCGCCGGGCAGGAACAGCTCCAGGCGCAGGCGCTTCTCCGTCTCGGCGCGGCTGAACAGGCGCGGCAGCACCTCGAGCGAGGCCTCCACGGTCTCCTTCGAGAAGCCGGAGTATTCCCGGACCTGCCGGAAGACCTCGCGGTACCAGGCGCCGCGCTTGTCGCCGCAGTAGCGGCCGACCGCGTCCAGCGTGTCCAGCACGTAATCCGGCCCGGCGGCGCGCAGCGCGGCGGCCGAGGCCGCGGCCCGGCGGCAGACGGCTTCCACCTCGGCCGGCGTCCACGGCTCCTTCCGCTCCAGGGTCTTTCCGAAAAGATAGGCGTTGGGGGTCTTCATAGCATGGTCGCGGCGGAGATGGCGCAGCCCTTGAGCTTGCGCGTGCCGGCCCGGCCGGCGATGTGCATGACGCGGCCTCCCAGGCCGCACGGGCAGCTTTCCTCCAGCCAGCCCTTATCGCTCGACAGCAGCGAGATCGAGGGGTAGCTGGAAAGGTACGGGGTCACGAACTGCAGCAGACCGGTCTCGCCGAAAGGCAGCAGCTCGAGCGTGGCCGGGTGGCGGACCAGCACGCGGCTGTAGACCGGCACGTGGAAATTGCCGAGCGGGCAGTCCACGTAGGGCACGCCGTGCTCGACCATGCCGAAGAGGTCCCTGACGCGCTCCGCCGCGAGGCCGAGCGAGGCCGCCAGGCGCGCGCGCATCTCGCCCTTGTCCACGGCGCGGTCCTGCTTGTCCTTCCAGCCGCCGCCGGTGATGACCCAGCTGGCCGGGTTCAGCCGCGCGCGGCGGCCGTGCGCCTTCTCGAACTCCTCGCACAGGGCGAGCGCGTGCGCCGGGAAGCCGACCACGCGCACCGGGCGGCCCCGGCCCTCGAAGCGCTCCAGCGCCGCGAGCGCGCCGGCCATGTCGAAATAGAAGTCCTTCTTCGCCGGGTCCCAGCGCAGGGCGTAGAAGACCTCCCCGCGGCCCGTAAGCCCAGTGATGCTCTCGTCGCTGAACGCCGTGCCCACGTTCCTGGCGACCGCCGGGTCGTAGGTGAAGCACAGGTAGTCGTTGACGTCGTGCGGGGCGGCCAGGCCGTGGCCGTTGAAGACCTGCCAGGCCATGCGCCGCACGCGCCGCAGCGAGGCCCTGTCGAGCACGATGCGGCTGCGCTGCCCGGAGGTGCCGCTGGAGGTGAGCTCGAGCGCGGTCTCGCGGCGCGTCACGCTGACGAGGTCGCGCTCCTTGAAGGCGGCGACGTAGATATGAGGCATCCTTTCCACGTCGGAATAGGAACGCAGGTCCGCCGGCGCGAAGCCGGCGTCCTTCCAGAGCCCGCGGAAACGCGGGCAGCGGCGGCAGTGGACGGCGGCGGCCGCGCGCAGGGCCTCCGTGAAAAGGCGGCGCGCGGCCGGGGTGTGGTCGTACGGAGGCAGCTCCATCAGGCGGCCCATCGGGCTGCGGTCCCCCAGCGGCGCGGCTATAGGGACGGCGACGCTGCGGGCCATCAGCGCTTGCTCCGCAGCGCCGAATCGACGTACATCTCGTTCCACATCCTGAGGTATTCCTTCAGGTAGGCGCGGTAGGTGCGGATCAGGTTCACCTTGCGGAAGTCCAGCATCTCGAAGGAGCGGGAGAAGGCTATGTAGTCCAGCCGCTTGGAGCCCACCAGGCGCATCGCGGGGAAATAGGCGCTGGGCAGGAAGCCGGCCTTCACGGCCTGCGCCTGCAGCTCCGGAGAGTAGGCGTCGACGAGGCACTCGAGGTAGCTGACGTTAAGGTTGCGCATCACCTCGGCCACGCTGTTGAGCAGCAGGGAGAAGTCGGTCACCTCGGTCCTGCCGCCCAGGATCACCGTGTACTTGTCCTGCGGGTTGTACTGCATGTAGATCTCGGTCTTCTGGTCGTGCGAGACCAGCAGCATGTTGGGCTTATGGAAAGGCACGAAGAAGTCGGCGAAGACGCCGTTGCTGCCGTTCCTGCGGTAGCGTTCCGACACGAAGTGGGGCGCCTGGATGATCTCGAACTGGATCGGCTTCTCCTCGTGCTTGGGCGCGCCTTCCTTGGGTTTGCCGGCGGCGGCCGTCACCTTAGGCTCCTCCAGCCGCAGTTCCTTGCCCGGCATCCGGCCGGTGAGCTCCCGCTGGGCCAGGCGGTAAAAGGGTTCTATCTCTTCTATGATCCTGACCGGCTTGCGGCGCTTGCCCCAGGCGGGGATCACGTAGTAGGCCGTCAGGCAGTGGGTCTCGTGCTCGTAGACCTTGTGCGCGTTGGGGAAGATGCCCAGCGCCGAGAAGCCCATGTTGTCGAGGATCTGCTGAGGCGCCGCGGTGACGGTCCGCGTGGTGGCGTAGACCACGTCCACGACCTTCTGGACGCCGGTGATATCGTCCATGATCATCTTCATCATCGCATAGTTGAGATTGAGCCTGCGGTACTCGCGCGAGACCACGGCGCCGAGCGCCTTGGCCATGCGGTTGGCCGCGTCGATCTGCAGGATCTGGCTGGCTATGATGCGCCCGTTATGCTCGCCGACGAGCCAGTAGTAGCTGTCGCTCGTGATGGCGTTGTTCATCTTGGCCCTGTCCGAGACGAGCGACATCGGGTAGTTGTGGCCGTAGACCTCGGCGTAGAGCACCTGGATGCGCCTGGCGTCCTCCAGGCGCGCGCTGCGGATGCGGATCTGGAAATTGGTCTCCCCCATCGTCAGGGTGGTGTCGATATGTCGGGTGTTCATGGGATGGCTCCTCCGGGCTGCCGGCGCTGCTGACCACGATTATATTATATAAATGTGGCCGCCGCTTCCGCTTTGACATAAATTAATATAATGATGCGATGCGGCGCCACCTGCCCCTGCTTATCCGCGCGGCCGTCATAGCCGCGGCCCTCGGTTCCCTGCTGCTGCCCGCGGCCGGCTGGAAAGAATCCATGTCCGGCCTGGAGCTGGCGGCGGAAGCGGCGCTGGCGCTCATGGCCTTCGCCTGGACGCCCCGCGCGCACTGGAGCTGGAAGGCCGCGATGACCGCCCTGTTCGCGGGGGACCTGCTCTTCAACGTCCAGTTCCGCCTCAACATAACCGCGGCCTGGCTCTACCCCGCCGAAGGGGTCCTCTTCATCCTGTACGCGGTCGCGCTGGCCGCCTTCCTGCTGCGCCCCTACCGCTCCGGGGAACGCCCCGCCCCCGGGGAAAAGCGCTTTCTCGCGCTGATCGCGGCGGCGTCGCTCTATATCTCCTTCCGCTACGTCCTGCTGCCTTACTTCCACAGCGGCAACAACGCGGGGCTCCTCAACTATTCCCTGGCCACCGCTTTCCGCGCGGTGCAGGCCGCGACGATAGCGCTGGCCTTCGCGCTCAGCCTCAGGGCCCGCTCCGTCCGCTGGCTGTGCCTGACGCAGGGCGTGCTGCTGCTCTCCGTCGCCTCGGTGGCGCTGGGCTACAACGAAGGCGTCCTGCTGGGCCAGAACCCGACCTTCCACGAGTACGGCTGGCTGTGGGGCCTGCTGCTGCTGGCGCTGTCCCAGACCTGGCCGGACGAGGAGAGCGGCCCCTGGTCCCGCTGGGACGGCATCCGCGTCCGCATGGCCTGGGTCACGTTCCTTTTCAACGTCGCGCTGCTCTGGCTGCTGTTCGTCCTCGATATCCTGCAGGT
>JAJZRA010000047.1 GCA_021847485.1 bacterium | reverse complement strand
GCGAAGGCGGCCGGCTTCGACCTCGTGATAGTGGAGACCAGCGGAATAGGCCAGGGCAGCGCCGGTATAGTGGAGCTGGGCGACGTCTCGCTCTACGTGATGACCGCAGAGTTCGGCGCGCTGAGCCAGCTCGAGAAGATAAACATGCTGGACTTCGCCGACATCGTGGCGCTCAACAAGTTCGACCGCGGCAACGCGCAGGACGCGTACCGCGGCGTCTGCCGCCAGTACGCCGTCAACCACGGCCTCACCCGCGACTCCGGCAAGAAGGTGCCGGTGTTCGGCACCGTGGCCAGCCTTTTCAACGACCCCGGCACCAACGACCTCTACGAGGCGCTGATAGAAGCGCTCGACAAGAAGAAGAAGCTCGGCTGGAAGATAAAGAAGGACAACGCCCCGTCGGACAACTCGGCCGGGGAGGTGCTGCCGCAGTCGCAGGTGCATTACCTGGGCGAGATAGCCAGGACCGCCCGCGCCTACCGCAAGGGCAGCGAGGACCAGGCGGCCGCGGCGCGCGACCTTTACAGGGCCGAGGGTACCGCCGAACTGCTGAAGAAGGCCGGCGCGTCTAAAGAGGCGCTGGCCGCCGTGGCTTCGCTGCAGGAGGACCTGAAGGCCCGCCTGAAACCGGAGACCGAGGCCCTGCTGAAGGATTTCCGCCGACTGCGCGAGCTGTACCGCGGCGACGAGCTGGTCACGAAGGTCCGCGACCGCGAGATACGCACGAAGCTTTATACCGCCACGCTTTCCGGCACCAAGGTCCCCAAGGTCAGCGTCCCCGGCTTCGAGGACTGGGGCGAGATAGTGCGCTGGTGCCGCCAGGAGAACTTCCCGGGACATTTCCCGTATACCGCGGGCGTCTTCCCTTTCAAGCGCGTGGAGGAGGACCCGAAGCGGCAGTTCGCCGGAGAGGGCTCTCCCGTGCGCACGAACAAGCGCTTCCACCTGCTCTGCGACGGCGAGCAGGCCAAGCGCCTCAGCACCGCCTTCGACAGCGTCACGCTCTACGGCTCCGACCCGGGCCGCTCGCCCGACATCTTCGGCAAGGTGGGCGAGAGCGGCGTCAGCATCTGCACGCTCGACGATATAAAGAAGCTTTACGCGGGCTTCGACCTCTGCGCCCCCAACACCAGCGTCTCGATGACGATAAACGGCCCCGCGCCGGTCATGCTGGCCATGTTCTTCAACGCGGCCATAGAGGGCGAGACGGAGAAGTTCCGCAAGGAGCATAAGCGCCTGCCGAACTCGAAGGAGTATGAGGCGCTTAAAGAGTGCACGCTGCAGACGGTGCGCGGCACCGTGCAGGCCGACATCCTCAAGGAGGACCAGGGCCAGAACACCTGCATCTTCTCCACCGCCTTCGCGCTGAAGATGATGGGCGACATGCAGCAGTACTTCATAGAGCACAGGATCCGCAACTACTATTCCGTCAGCATCAGCGGCTACCACATAGCCGAGGCCGGCGCGAACCCCATAAGCCAGCTGGCCTTCACGCTGGCCAACGGTTTCACCTACGTGGAGTACTACCTGGCCCGCGGCATGCGGATAGACGACTTCGCGCACAACCTGTCGTATTTCTTCAGCAACGGCCTCGACGCCGAATACTCGGTGATAGGCCGCGTCGCGCGCCGCATCTGGGCCGTGGTCATGCGCGAGCGCTACGGCGCCTCGGAGCGCAGTCAGAAGCTCAAGTACCACATCCAGACCTCCGGCCGCTCGCTGCACGCTCAGGAGATGGACTTCAACGACATCCGCTCCACGCTGCAGGCGCTGATGGCCATCTACGACAACTGCAACTCGCTGCACACGAACGCCTACGACGAGGCCGTCACCACGCCCACCGAGGAGTCGGTGCGCCGCGCGGTGGCCATACAGCTTATCATCACCAAGGAGCTGGGCCTCGCGAAGAACGAGAACGCCCTGCAGGGCTCGTTCATCATGGAGGAGCTGACAGACTTGGTGGAGGAGGCCGTGCTCTCCGAGCTCGAGAACCTGGACGCCCGCGGCGGCGTGCTGGGCGCGATGGAGACGCAGTACCAGCGCGGCAAGATCCAGGACGAGTCCATGCTCTACGAAGAGGGGAAGCACGATGGGACGCTGCCGATAATCGGCGTGAACACCTTCCTCAACCCCAATGCAGGCGAGTACAAGGCGCCCGAGGTCATCACCCGCGCGTCGAAGGCCGAGAAGGAAGGCCAGATAAAGAACCTGGAGGCCTTCAAGCGCCGCAACAAGGCCAAGGCCCCCGCGGCGCTGAAGAAGCTGCAGCGCGCGGCCCAGAGCGGCGGCAACATCTTCGCCGAGCTGATGGAGACCGTGAAATACGCTTCGCTGGGCGAGATAACAGGAGCCCTTTACGAGATAGGCGGGCGCTACCGCCGCAATATGTGATGGAATTCTTCGAAGCCGTGGAGAAACGCGTCAGTGTGCGCAGGTACAGGCCGGACCCTGTGAGCCGGGAGGACCTGCTGCGCGTGCTGGCCGCCGCCCGCAGGGCGCCGTCGTGGGAGAACCTGCAGTGCGCGCGCTTCCTCGTGGTGACCGACCCGGGGAAGAAGAACGCCGTCTTCGAGGCCGTGCACGAAGGCAACCCGGCGAAGAAGGCCGTGGCCGCCGCTCCGGCCGCGGTTCTGCTCTGCGCGGACCCGGCGGATTCCGGTTCCCGCGCCGGGCTGGATTACTTCCTCGTGGACGCCGGCATAGCCTTCGAGCACCTTTTCCTGGCGGCAGCCGCTCTGGGCCTCGGCACCTGCTGGGTCGGCGTCTTCGACGAGGCGGCCCTGAAGAAGGCCTTCGGCATACCGGAGGGCACGCGCGTGGTGGCGCTCACGCCGCTGGGCTACCCGGAGAAGCAGAGCTCCCCGCGCCCGCGCAAGGAGCTTTCGGAGCTGGTGCATTTCGAGACTTGGGGAGGCACCGGGAAGAAATGAGCGAACACGCTATCAGGCTGGAGAAACTGCGGGGAAAGCTGGCGGGGCTGGGCCTGGACGGCGCGCTTATCACCCATTTCACCGATATCTACTATTTCGCCGGGACCCGCCAGAACGGCGTGCTCTGGGTTCCGGTCTCCGGCCAGGCGGTGCTGCTGGTCAGGAAGAGCCTTATAAAGGCGCAGGCCGAGTCCAGCGGGGTGGAGGTCCGGCCCTTTGCTGGCAAGACGGCGTTCCTCGAGGCCGTGCCGGCGGGACCCCTCAAGGCGGGTCTGGTCTTCAACGGCCTGAGCGCCCAGCTTTTTAAATTCTACTCCGGCATTATGAAAGGCGCGGAGTTCTCCGATATCTCGGCCGCGGTGCGCGACCTGCGCGCCGTCAAATCGGCGGCGGAGCTGGAGCTGGCCCGCGAGAGCGGCCGGCGCCTGGGGAGCGTTTTCTCCTCGGCCCCGTCCTTCCTGAAGCCCGGGATGAACGAGCTCGAGGCCGCCGCGGCCTTCGAATACCATTCGCGCCTGGCAGGCAACGAGGGCTGCCGCATGCGCGCCCCGATAGGCGAGAACTTCATCGGAGTCGCCGTGGCCGGCGGCAGCGGCGCGATACCCGGCTATTTCGACGGGGCCGTGACCGGACCGGGCCTCTCCAGCGCCTCACCGGTGGGCGCGTCGCTGGCACGCGTGGGGCGGGACGCCCCGCTGTTCCTCGACTACACCTTCATGCACGCGGGCTACATCACCGACATGACCCGCCTGTTCGTCTTCGGCAGGCTGCCGGAAAAGCTGGCGAAGGCTTACGCGGTCTCTGTCGAGATACACGACGAGATATCCGCGGGTCTAAAGGCCGGGGCTATAGGCGAGGAGCTTTACCTGAAGGCGCTCTCGATGGCGGAAAAGGCCGGCCTCGCGGAGAATTTCATGGGCGTGACCGGCGAGCAGGCGAAGTTCGTGGGCCACGGCGTCGGCCTCGAGCTCGACGAGATGCCTGTGCTCTGCATGGGCGCGAAGGCGCCTCTCGAGGCCGGCAGCGTGGTGGCGCTGGAGCCCAAGTTCATTTTTCCCGGCCTGGGCGCGGTGGGGGTGGAGAACACCTTCATCGTCGGCGCCTCGGGCCCGGAGAATATAACCGGGAAGGATACCGGGATAGTTCATCTGTAAGCCCCGCGCAGCCGGGGTACGACAATAGGGAGGAGTAAAAATGGAAAAGGATATTTTCGTGGTGGAGGCCCTGCGCACGCCGTTCTGCTCGCTGGGCGGGGCGCTGTCCGAAGTGCCGGCCCCGAAGCTGGCCGCGGGCGTCATAAAGGGCCTGCTCGAGAAGACCAAGCTGCCGGCCGAGGCCGTCGGCGAGGTCATCATCGGCGAGGTGCTGGCTGGCGGAGTGGGCCAGGCCCCGGCGCGCCAGGCGATGATCTACGCCGGCCTCCCTCCCTCCGTTCCGGCTATGACCATCAACAAGGTCTGCGGCAGCGGTTTGAAGGCAGTGATGCTCGCGGCCGGCTCCATAGCCCTCGGCGACGCCGAGACGGCGATAGCGGGCGGCATGGAGAACATGTCGCTCGCGCCGTACTTCCTGGACAAGGCCCGCTACGGCTACCGCATGGGCAACGGCAAGCTGGTGGACCTGATGATACACGACGGCCTCAGCGACCCGTACACCGGCCGTCACATGGGAGAGATAGGCGAGGAGAGCGCGTCCAAGCACGCCCTGACCCGCGAGGCGCAGGACAAGTTCGCCGTCCGCTCCTACAAGCTGGCGCAGGAGGCGGTGAAGTCCGGCATCTTCAAGGACGAGATAGTCCCGGTCGTGAAGGAATCCCGCAAAGGCCCCGTCACGGTAGCCGACGACGAGGAGCCGTTCAAGGTGGACTTCGAGAAGATAGGCAAGCTGAAGCCCGTGTTCAGGAAGGACGGCACGATAACCGCCGCCAACGCTTCCACTATTAACGACGGTGCGGCGCTGCTGCTGCTGGCGAACTCCGACGCGGTAAAGAAGTACGGCCTCAAGCCGAAGGCGAAGATAAAGGCCTACGCCACCGCGAGCCTCGCCCCGGAGAATTTTCCCGACGCGCCGGTGGAGGCCATAAAGAAGGCCTGCGCCAAGGCCGGCCTGAAGACCTCCGACATAGACCTCTTCGAGATCAACGAGGCCTTCTGCACCGTGACGATGATAGCCATCAAGGAGCTCGGCCTGCCGGAGGAGAAGGTGAACGTGAACGGCGGCGCGGCCGCCATCGGCCACCCGATAGGCGCCAGCGGCGCCAGGCTGGCCGGCACGGTGATAAGGGAGCTGCATAAGCGCGGCGCCAAATACGGGTTGGCCACGCTGTGCATCGGCGGCGGCGAAGCGGTAGCCGTCATTTTCGAAAAGGTTTAACTTACACAAAGGGACGGGAGACGATATGATAAAGAAAGCCGGAGTTCTGGGAGCGGGCCAGATGGGCAACGGCATAGCCCACGTGCTGGCGCTGGCCAAGTATGAGGTGGTGCTCTGCGACAATTCGGACGCGCAGCTGGAAAAAGCCGTGGCGACCATCAATAAGAACCTGGAGCGCCAGGCGAAGAAGGGCCTGGTCACCGGGGACATCAAGGAGATAGCCGCCCGCATAAAGACGGCGAAGGAGATCCCCGCTCTGGCAGACTGCGATATCGTGATAGAGGCCGTGACAGAGAGGGAGGCGCTCAAGCTCGATCTGTTCAGGCAGCTGGACGCCGCGGTGAAGAAGGGCGCGATACTCGCCTCCAACACCTCCTCCATACCGATAACGAAGATAGCCTCCGCCACCTCCCGCCCCGAATGCGTGATGGGCATGCACTTCATGAACCCGGTGCCGGTGATGACGCTCGTAGAGCTGATCAAGGGCCACGCCACCAGCGACGAGACCTTCAAGGAGGTCTCGGAGCTGGCCAAGGCGCTCGGCAAGGAGACGGCGGTGTCGCAGGACTACCCCGGCTTCATCATCAACCGCGTACTCATCCCGATGCTCAACGAGGCCGTCTTCGCGCTGTACGAAGGGATAGCCTCAGCCGAGGACATCGACAAGGGCATGAAGCTGGGCACCAACCAACCCATGGGCCCGCTGACGCTGGCGGACTTCATCGGCCTCGACACCGTGCTCGCGATCGCCAACGTGCTGTACGAGGGTTTCAAGGACCCGAAGTACCGCCCCTGCCCGCTGCTGGTGAAGATGGTCAACGCCGGGCACCTGGGCCGCAAGTCGGGCCGCGGTTTCTACGACTACACGGCGGCGAAATAACATGGCCTACGAGAACCTGCTGCTGGAAAAGACCGAAGCCGGCGTAGCGGTGCTGACCGTGAACCGCCCGAAGAGCCTCAACGCGCTGAACACGGCCGTGCTGAAAGAACTGGGCCAGGCCCTTGATGAACTTAATGCGGACGCTGCCGTAAAGGCCGTCGTGCTGACCGGTTCCGGCGAGAAGGCCTTCGTGGCCGGCGCCGACATCTCCGAGATGGCGGAAATGTCCCCGGCGGCCGCCCGCGGGTTCTCGCGGCTGGGCAGCGGCGTCTTCCGCCGCATAGAGGAGCTGAAGAAGCCCGTGATAGCCGCCGTGAACGGCTACGCGCTGGGCGGCGGCCTGGAGCTCGCGCTCGCGTGCGACTTCATCTACGCCTCCGACAACGCGAAGCTCGGCCTGCCGGAGACCACGCTGGGCGTTATCCCCGGCTTCGGCGGCACGCGCCGGCTGGCCGCCCGCTGCGGCGCGGCCCGCGCGAGGGAGATGATCTTCACCGGACGCCCGCTAGACGCGGCCAAGGCCGCGGCCTGCGGCCTCGTAAACGAGGTGTTCCCGCAGGCGGAGCTGCTGAAGGCCGCTTCCGCAGCCGCGGGGAAGATAGCCGCCAACGGCCCGCTGGCCGTGGCCGCCGCCAAGGACGCGGTGGACAACGGCGCCGGGAACCCGGAATACGAGCCGGCGCTGTTCTCGCTCTTGTTCGCCACCGCGGACCAGCGCGAGGGCATGAAGGCCTTCACGGAGAAGAGGAAAGCGGATTTCAAGGGAGAATGAGATGAATTTCGAACTGACGCAGGACCAGAAGATACTCAGGGACAGCGTGCGCGACTTCGTGGAGAAGGAGATAAAGCCGATAGCGGCCAAGATAGACGAGGAGCACAGGATACCGCAGGAGCTCACCGCGAAGATGGCGGAGATGGGCTTCTTCGGCAGCTACATCCCGGAGAAGTACGGCGGAGCCGGCCTGGACGCGATGTCCTACGCGCTGCTGGTGGAGGAGGTCTCCAAGGCCTGCGCCTCCAACGGCGTCTACATCTCGGCCCACACCTCGCTCTGCTGCGACCCGCTGCTGAACTTCGGCACCGAGGAGCAGAAGCTCAAATGGCTGCCGGACCTGACCTCCGGTAAGAAGATCGGCTGCATACTGCTGACCGAGTCGGACGCCGGCAGCGACGTGGCCTCGATAGCCACCAGCTATAAGCGCGACGGGGACCATTTCGTCATCAACGGCACCAAGATGTTCATCACCAACGGCGGCTGCCGCGGCACCGGCATCCTGTTCGCCACGAAGGACAAGGCTCTCGGCCACAAGGGGCTGTCGGCCTTCATCGTGGACCTCTCCTCCCCCGGAGTCACCGTCATGAAGGAAGAGAACAAGATGGGCATACGCGGCACCTCCACCGCGGCCTTCGCCTTCGACAACCTCAAGGTGCCCGCCGAAAACCTGCTCGGCGAGGAGGGTAAGGGCTTCAAGATAGCCATGGAGACGCTGAACGGCGGCCGCATCGGCATAGCCGCGCAGGCGCTGGGCATAGCCGGCGGGGCCTTCGGCCGCGCGCTCGAATATTCAAAGCAGCGCAAGCAGTTCGGCAAGCCGCTGTGCGCCTTCCAGTCGGTGCAGTTCAAGCTGGCCGAGATGTACGCCCGCATCGAGCAGGCGAAACTGCTGGTGTACAAGGCGGCCTGGATGAAGGACGCCCACGTCAACTATTCCACCGAGTCCGCGATGTGCAAGATGTGCGCCTCCGAGGCGGCCACGTACGTCACGAAAGAGGCCGTGCAGATACACGGCGGCTACGGCTACATAGCCGACTACGAGGTGGAGCGGATGTTCCGCGACGCGAAGATCACCGAGATCTACGAGGGCACCAACGAGATGCAGCGCATCGTGATCTCGAAGGCGCTGGTCTCCTAGCGCGTTCCGCACGGAGGAAGAATGGAAGCCACCAGGGAGATATACTGGAACGTGGGGCGCGGCGCGATACCGCCGATGTACGGCTTTTTCGCCGCGGCGGCGGGGGCCATGGCCTACGGGTTCTACAAAAAGCTGGCCGTCTACAGGTCCGGCAAGGCGCTGGACAGGGTTTCCGGGCCGGCGGACCGGCTGGCCCGGGCCGTTTACTGGGCGCTGGCGCAACTGAAGGTGCTGCGCAACCCGTTCCCGGGCCTGTTCCACGCCGGCTTCTTCTGGGGCTTCCTGCTGCTGACGGCCGGCACTGCGCTGATAATGGTGCAGGAGGACTTCACCGTCCGGCTCTTCGGCCTCCGCTTCCTGCAGGGCGACTTCTACCGCGGCTATTCGCTGGTCCTGGACCTGGCGGGCCTCGCCGCCATTCTCACGCTGCTGGTCTTCTTCGTGAGGCGCTTCCTGTACAGGCCAAAGGGTCTGGAGACCACCGCCGACGACTGCCTCGCCCACGCGCTGCTCTTCTTCATCCTGGTCACCGGCTTCCTGATAGAGGGAGCCCGCATGGCGGTCACCGAGCTGCACGCCAACCCGGAGCTGGCGCGCTTCTCTCCCGTGGGCCTGCTGGTCGCGGGCCTGCTGCCGGGGAGCCCGGCGGCCCTCGAAGGACTGCACAAGTCCCTGTGGTGGGTGCACATGTTCGCGGCTTTCGGCTTCATAGCCTTCGTCCCCTTCGGCAAGCTGCGCCACCTGTTCCTGATACCGGTGAACTATTTCTTCTCCGATACCGGCCCGCTCGGCGGGCTTAAGACCCTGGACCTGGCCGACGAGAACGCGCAGACCTTCGGCGCGGAGAAGGTTAACGAGCTGTCCTGGAAGGACATCTACGACTCCGACGCCTGCGTCTCCTGCAAGCGCTGCCAGGACGAATGCCCCGCCTACGCCACCGGCAAGACCCTGTCCCCGATGAAGGTCATACAGGACCTGCGCCGCAGCGCTTTAGCCGGCCCCGGGACCGATATCGTCGCGGCCGTCACTGACAAGGCCCTCTGGGCCTGCACCACCTGCCGTGCCTGCCAGACCACCTGCCCGGCCGCCATCGAGCACGTGCCGAAGATAGTCGAGATGCGCCGCAGCATGACGCTGATGAAGGGCGAGTTCGCCGGCGAGGAAGGCCGCGCGGCGATCGGCAGCTTCGAGGTGAACAAGAACCCGTTCGGCCTGCCTAACGCCGGGCGCGCCGACTGGGCCGCGGGGCTAAGCGTGAGGACGCTCGCGGAGGACCCGTCGGCCGACGTGCTCTATTTCGCCGGCTGCTACGCCTCCTTCGACAGGCGCAACAAGGCCGTGGCCGCGAGGTTCATGGAGATCTGCTCGAAGGCCGGCGTCAAGGTCGGCATGCTGGGCAAGGAAGAGCAGTGCTGCGGCGAGCCCGCCCGCAAGCTGGGCAACGAGTACCTCTATCAGGAGCTGGCCGGCGAGAACATAAAGACCTTCGGCAAGTACGGCGTGAAGAAGATAGTGACCGCCTGCCCGCACTGCCGCCACACGCTGGGCGTGCACTACCGCGACCTCGGCTTCGGGGGAGAGGTGGTCCATCATACGGTCTTCATCAAGGAACTGATCGACTCCGGCCGGCTGAAACTGAAGGCCCTGCCGTTCGAGTTCACCTACCACGATTCCTGCTACCTGTCCCGCTACTCCGGAGTGACGGAGGAGCCCCGCGCGGTGCTCGCGGCCGCCGGGGGCAGCCTGGCCGAGATGGAGCGCTGCGGCGACAATAGCTTCTGCTGCGGCGGGGGCGGCGGCCGCGCGCTGCTCGAGGAGAAGGAAGGAACGAAGATCAGCGTGGAACGCGTGAAGATGGCCCGCGCCACCGGCAGGCCGGTGGTCGTATCCAACTGCCCTTTCTGCCTGACCATGCTGGAGGACGGGATCAAGGCCGCCGATTGCGAGGCAGCCCTGAAGGCGCGGGACCTGGCCGAGGTGGTGGCGGAGAGGCTGGCGTAGAGAAGCCGCAGCGACAATTAGGAGAGGCTATGAAGATACTCGTGTGCATCAAACAGATACCGGATATGGCGTCCAAGTTCAAGCCGAACGCCGCGGGCAGCTGGTTCAGCGAGGCCGACCTCGCGTTCAGGATGAACGAATACGACGAATACGCCGTGGAGGAGGCCGTTAAGCTGCGCGAGAAGGACCCGGCTTCCGAGCTGGCGGTCCTCTCCGTGGGCCCGGCCCGCGTGGTGGAGGCCCTCAAGAAGGCGCTGGCCATGGGCTGCGACCGCGCCGTGCACGTGCCGGACGAAGAGGCCTACAGGAAGGACCCGTGGCAGATAGCCTCCATAATAGCGGGCTACGCGAAGAAGGGGAATTTCGACATTATCTTCACCGGCATGCAGTCCCAGGACCGCGGTTCGGCCCAGATAGGTCCGCTTCTCGCCGGCATGCTGGGGTTTTCCTGCGTCACAACGGCCATCGGCTTCTCGCTGGAGGGGAGGACGGCCACGGCCAAGCGGGAACTGGAAGGCGGCGCCAAGGGCGTCGTGAAGGCGGCCCTGCCGGCGGTCATCACCTGCCAGCTGGGCCTCAACACGCCCCGCTATCCCACGCTGCCCAACATCATGAAGGCCAAGAAGAAGGAGATAGCCGTCCTCAACGCCGCCGAGCTCTCTTCCGAAGCGGCCCTGGCGGGGACGGAGAAGTTCTACGCGCCGGTCAAGAAAGGCACCGGCCTGGTGCTCGAGGGCGGCGACGCCGCGGCGCTGGCGGGCAAGCTGATCGACGTGCTCAAAGAGAAGACCACGGTGCTCAGGGGCTGACCCGGGCCGGACCTAAGGAACAGGAGAAAGACCATGAAGACCCTTCTCGTATTCGAATACCGCCGCGGCAAGCCGGCCGAGGCGAACCAGGAGCTGCTCGGCTTCGCGGCCGCCGCCGGCGGCGAGTGCGCCGGCGTGCTCGTCGGCGCCGAATCCGGCCTGCCGGCCTTCGGCGGAAAGCTCTATCTCGGCGACATAGCCTCGCTGGGGGAGTACGATCCCGGCCGGCACGCGGAGCTCGTCCTGCAGGCCGCTCAGAAGGAGTCTCCGGACCTGATAGTTTTCCTGCAGTCCTCCTACGGCTGGGACCTCGCGCCGCGGGTGGCCGGCAGGCTGAAGGCGGCCCAGGTGTCCGCCGTCACCGGCCTGGCAGAAGGCGGGTTCGAGACCGCCTGCTGCAACGGCAAGATGCGCCGCCTGGTGAAGCCGGCCACGAAAGTAGCTGTGCTGACGCTCCAGGAAGGTTCTTTCCCGCTGAGCGGGACCCCGTCCGGGACGCCGGCCGTGGAGAAGCTGGCGCCGTCCGGCTCCTCCGCCGGGCTCGAGTTCGCCGGCTACGAGGAGCCCGAGAAGAAGGAAGTGGACCTGGCCAAGGCCGAGGTCATAGTCAGCGCCGGCCGCGGCATAGGCAAGAAGGACAACGTGCCGGCCATCGCCGCGCTGGCCAGTGCCCTCAACGGGGAGATGGGGGCCAGCCGCCCGGTGGTGGACGCCGGCTGGGTGGACCATAACCGTCAGGTGGGCGCCACCGGCCAGATAGTCTCGCCGAAGCTCTACGTGGCCTGCGCGATCTCCGGCGCCATACAGCACCTCACCGGCATGCGGAACTCCGAGTTCATCGTCGCCGTCAACACGGACAAGGACGCCCCGATCTCCGAGGTGGCCGACGTGATGGTCATAGCCGACGTGATGCCCTTCGTGGCCGCGCTGACCGACAAGCTCAAGAAATGAACCTGGAACTCACCGAAGAACAGAAGCTGATCCAGTCCACGGCCAGGGACTTCGCCGAGAAGGAGCTGGCGCCGGTAGCGGCCGCGCTGGACCGCGGCGAGGAGAGCCGGGAGAAGTTCCTGGCCAACATCGCCAAGCTGGCCGATCTGGGCTTCATGGGGCTCAACATAAAGAGCGCTTACGGCGGGGCCGAGGCCGGCTCCGTGGCGCTCAGCCTGGCCATAACCGAGATCGCGCGCGCCTGCGCCTCCACCGCGGTGACGCTGGCGGTCAACAACCTGGTGGCGGAGATAATACAGACCACCGGCACCGAGGAACAGAAGAAGAAGCACCTGCGCGACATCTGCTCCGGAGCCTACCCGGCGGCCAGCCTGGCCCTCACAGAGCCCGGCGCCGGCTCCGACTCGGCCGCCGTCTCCACGCTGGCCGAGCGCGACGGGGACGGCTGGGTCCTTAATGGCTCCAAGATCTTCATAACCAGCGCGCCGTACGCGGGAGTGTTCGCGGTGTTCGCGGTAACCGACAAGGCCGCTCCGAAGGGCAGTGGGATAAGCTGCTTCCTGGTGGAGGCCGGCACTCCGGGCCTGGTGATAGGCCGCGAGGAGCACAAGATGGGCCAGCGCGCCTCCGCCACGAACGAGGTCTCTTTCGAGAACTGCCGCGTGCCCGGAGACGCCCTGCTGGGCGCCCTGAACAAGGGCTTTTCCTCCGCGGCCGAAGGCCTGGCGGGCGGCCGCATCAATATCGGCTCGCTGGGGCTCGGCATAGGGCTGGCGGCCATAGACTACGCCACGGCTTACGCCGCCGACAGGAAGCAATTCGGCAGGAGCATCTCGGAGTTCCAGGCGGTGCAGTGGATGATAGCCGAGTCCTATACCGAGCTGGAGGCCGGGCGCATGCTGCTGATGAACGCCGCCGCCAGGCGCGAGGCCGGCAAGCCGCACACCAAGGAGGCCGCGATGTGCAAGATGTACGCCACCGAGGCGGCCAACCGCGCCTGCTACAACGCGGTGCAGCTGCTCGGCGGCTACGGCTACACCGACCAGTTCCCGGTGGAGCGCTACGCCCGCGACGCGCGCGTCACGTCCATCTACGAGGGGACCAACGAGGTGCAGCGGTTCATAGTGGCCAGGGAGATACTCAAGAGCCTTTAACACGGTAAATCCAAGGAGAAAAAAATGGCGACACAGAAGATAATCTGGACCAGGATAGACGAGGCCCCGGCGCTGGCGACCTACTCGCTGCTGCCGATAGTGAAGGCGTTCACCGCCGGCACCGGCATAGAGATAGAGACCCGGGATATCTCGCTGGCGGGCCGCATAATAGCCAATTTCCCGGAGAAGCTCTCGCCGGGGCAGCGTATCCCGGACAACCTGGCCCTGCTGGGAGATCTGGCGCTGAAGCCGGAGGCCAACATCATAAAGCTGCCCAACATCAGCGCCTCCGTGCCGCAGCTCAAGGCCGCGATCAAGGAGCTGCAGGGGCAGGGCTACGACGTCCCGGACTACCCGGAGGAACCGAAGAGCCCGGCGGAGAAGGAGATAAAGGAGCGCTACGCCAGGGTGCTGGGCTCCGCCGTGAACCCGGTGCTGCGCGAGGGCAACTCCGACCGGCGCGCGCCGGCCTCCGTGAAGAATTTCTCAAGGAAGAACCCGCACAAGCTGGCCCCGTGGACCCCGCAGTCGCGCGGCCACGTGGCGCACATGACCGCCGGGGACTTCTACGGCAACGAGAAGTCGGTCTGCCTGCCCGAAGGCGGGGAATTCTCGATAGAGCTCGCCGGCGACGACGGGAAGACCGCCGTGCTGAAGGGGGGGCTCAAGGCCGCCAAAGGCGAGATACTCGACGGCACGTTCATGAGCCGCAAGGCACTGCGCGCGTTCTACGAAGAGCAGATGCAGGCCGCGAAAAGGGAAGGCCTGCTGCTGTCCCTGCACCTGAAGGCCACGATGATGAAGATCTCCGACCCGGTGCTGTTCGGCCACGGGGTCTCCGTCTTCTTCAGGGACGTCTTCGAGAAGCACGCCGCGAAGTTCAAGGCGCTGGGCGTGAACCCCAACATGGGTCTCGGCGACCTCTACAAGAAGCTGCAGGCCCTGCCGGAGGCCGAGCGCGCCGCGATCGAGGCCGACATCAGGGCCGTCTATGCCGCGCGCCCCGCGCTGGCCATGGTGGACTCCGCCAAGGGCATCACCAACCTGCACGTGCCGAGCGACGTCATAGTGGACGCCTCGATGCCGGTGGTGGTGCGCGACGGCGGAAAGATGTGGAACGCCGGCGGCAAGTTGCAGGACACCAAGGCCCTGATACCCGACCGATGTTACGCCACCATCTACAGGGAGATCATGGACGACTGCCGCCGGAACGGCGCGTTCGATCCCGCCACGATGGGATCGGTGCCTAACGTAGGCCTGATGGCGCAGAAGGCGGAGGAATACGGCTCCCACCCGACCACGTTCGAGCTGCAGTCCGGCGGCACGGTGCGCGTCGTCGGCCCCGGCGGCAGGGTGCTGATGGAGCAGAAGGTGGAGGCCGGCGACATCTGGCGCATGTCGCGCGTGAAGGACGTGCCGATACGGGACTGGGTTAAGCTCGCGGTGCGCCGCGCCCGCGCCACCGGAGCTCCCGCCGTTTTCTGGCTGGACAAGGCCCGCGCGCACGACGCGCAGGTCATAGCCAAGGTGGAGAAATACCTGAAGGAGCACGACACCGCCGGGCTCGAGATAAAGATACTGCCGCCGGTGGAGGCGATGAGCTACTCGCTGGGGCGCATACGCAAAGGGCTGGACACCATCTCGGTGACCGGCAACGTCCTGCGCGACTACCTGACGGACCTCTTCCCGATACTGGAGCTCGGCACCAGCGCGAAGATGCTCTCCATAGTGCCGCTGCTGGCCGGCGGCGGGCTGTTCGAGACCGGCGCCGGCGGCTCCGCGCCCAAGCACGTGCAGCAGTTCCAGCAGGAGGGCTACCTGCGCTGGGATTCGCTGGGAGAGTTCTCGGCGCTCGGGGCCTCGCTGGAGCACCTGGGGAACATGTTCAATAACCCGAAGGCGCTGGTGCTGGCCGAGGCGCTGGACCAGGCCATAGCCCAGTTCCTCGACAACAACAAGTCCCCGGCCCGCAAGGTCGGACAGATAGACAACCGCGGCAGCCACTTCTACCTGGCGCTGTACTGGGCGCGCGCGCTGGCGGCGCAGGACAAGGACGCCGAGCTCAAGGAGCGCTTCGCGAAAGTCGCGGAGCGGCTGGGCTCGAACGAGGAGAAGATAAACGCCGAGCTGATAGCCGCGCAGGGCAGGCCGGTGGACATGGGCGGGTACTATCATCCCGACGAGGCGAAGACCTCGGCGGCCATGCGGCCCAGCCCGCTGTTCAACGGCGTGATAGACGCGCTGCTCGCGCAGGAAGCCAGGGCCTGACGGCCGCACCGCAGCCACGCAGGCACACCCGGCTTACCGCTCCGGGCACGCGGTCGCGCACTGGCCAATGGCCGTGCCGCATCAGGAGCTATGCTCATCAGGCGGCCACCGTGCGCGCCGCTCGCCACTCCCTTCGCCGCGCTATGCAAGCGGCTCGGTCCGTGACGGCCCGTTTCGGCAAGCCGGGTGCGCCAGCGCTCGCAAACCAGCCCCCGCTAAACGGTGGGGGCCCTTTTTTAAATACCCCTTGACAAGTCAAGCGGCGTCTGTTATATTAGATTTGCAGTACAGAGATC
>JAJZRA010000046.1 GCA_021847485.1 bacterium | reverse complement strand
CGTCTACGGCTGGCGCGGCGCCGACATCCGCAACATCATGGAGTTCGAGAAGGACTTCCCCGACGCGGCCACCGTGGTGCTGGAGGAGAACTACCGCTCCACCGCCCGCATCCTGCACGCGGCCAACGAGGTCATCAAGCACAACCGCAACCGCCGCCCCAAGAACCTCTGGACCAAGGCCGAGCACGGCGAACCGCCGCGGCTGCTCGAGTACAACAACGAGAACGAGGAGGCCAGGGGCGTCGTCGAGGAGATCCGCGAGCTGACCAACCGCGCGGGCCTCGGCTACAACGATATCGCGGTCTTCTACCGCACCAACAACCAGAGCCGGGCCTTCGAAGAGGCCTGCCGCAACCGCCGCATCCCGTACCGCCTGATCGGCTCGATGCGCTTCTACGAGCGCAAGGAGGTCAAGGACACGCTGGCCTACCTGAAGCTGCTGGTGAACCCCGGCGACACGGTCAGCCTGCTGCGCGTCATCAACCTGCCGGCGCGCGGCATCGGCAAGGCGGCCGTGGAGCGCGTGCTGTCCTACTCCCGGCAGAAGGAGATGCCGCTCTACGACGCTTTCCTCTCGGCCGAGCAGGTGCCCGACATAAGCTCCACCGCCCGCCGCGGCATCAAGGAGTTCTTCGACCTGCTCGAGGGCGTCAAGTCGGACCTGTTCTCCGCCACGCCGTCGCTGATGCTGGAGAAGATACTGACCAATTCCGGCTACTGGAAGATGTGCGAGGACGAGGCCGAAAAGGACCCGCAGGAATCGCTCGCGCGCCTGGGCAACCTGCAGGAACTCGTCAACGCCGTGAAGGATTTCGAGGAGCGCAGCGCCAAGGACGGCCAGGCCCCGACGCTGCACAAGTACCTGGAGGACGTGATGCTGGCCAGCCAGGTGGACGCGATGAACACCGACGCGCACGCCGTCACGCTGATGACGGTGCACCTGGCCAAGGGCCTGGAGTTCCCCGCCGTGTTCCTGACCGGCCTGGAGGAGAACCTGTTCCCGATCAACGCGGCGAACTCCTCAGAGGAGGACCTCGAGGAGGAGCGCCGCCTGGCCTACGTCGGCATGACGCGGGCGCGCCAGCGCCTCTACCTCAGCTGGGCCAATACCCGCCGCGTCTACGGCACCACCTACCCGAACCTGGCCAGCCGCTTCATCTTCGAGAGCAAGGTGGCGCGTGAGACCGCGCCGCGCCGCGGCGAGGAGGACGTGCAGGTGCTCGCCTCCTATACGCCGCCGCCGGCGATGCCGCGCGTCGGCAAGGGCCGCAAGGTGATGCACCCGATCCACGGGCCGGGCCGCGTCGTGGACCAGATAGGCTCCGGCGAGCTCGCCAAGGTGACCGTGGTCTTCGACAGCGGCGTGCGCCAGACTTTCATGCTCAAGTACGCCCCGCTGCAGCCGATCTGATATGACCCGACAGGAACACTCCGCCGGCGGCATCGTTCTCGAGGACGGCCGCGTGCTGCTGATCCGGATGCGCAACCTGCGCGGCGAGGAGGTCTGGACCTTCCCCAAGGGCCATATCGACCCGGGCGAGACCGCCGAGCAGGCCGCCGCGCGCGAAGTGCTGGAAGAGACCGGCTGGGTCTGCGAGATAGGCGCGCCGCTCTACACCGCCCATTATTCCTTCGTCAGGAACGGCGAGCCGGTGCAGAAGGACGTGCGCTGGTTCCTCGCGCGCCGCACCGGCGGCGACGGCGTGCCGAAGACCCCCGACGAGATCTTCGGCATGAAGTGGGTTGCCCTCGAGGAGGCGGAGAGAACGCTGGTCTACCCCAGCGACCTGGAGGTCCTTTCGCTCGCGAAGAAACTTTAGTCCGCCCAAGACCCCGGCAGGAGCCGCCTTAACGGCGGCTTTTTCTTTTCCGGCGCGCGCCGCGCCCGGTCGCGGGGCGGGCCGGCTCTGCGGTGGCGGGGATGAAGAGTGTGTGGCGCTCGTTCGCCTTGCGCAGCAGCGAGGCGAGCCGGCCCACGGTGCCGTCTATCACCTTCGCGTCCCGGGAAACTATGGAGGCGCAGTCGGCCAGGTAAGCCGGAGCGCCTGCCGGGTAGGCCGCCCTCGCGGCCGCCGCGAAGGCCTCCAGGCGCGCCTCGTCCCCGGGCCGCAGCAGCCTGTCGACCACGAATACGAGGGTGCTCATCTCGGGCCGGAACTCCTGCGCGGCGTTCCAGGTCCCGGCGTCCAACAGCCGCAGGCCGGCCGTGGGGAAGACGTTCAGGCCGAAAAGAGCCACCAGCGCGTCGAACGAGGAGACCGCCGAGAAGATCCGGACCTCCGCCTTCTTCCCGGCCGCGGCGGCCGCCAGCAGCGGGACGGTCTGATTGATGAACAGCGGGTTGCCGTAGGTCAGGAAACCCACCGTGTCGCAGCGGTCCAGCGCCGCGGCGGCCGCCGCGGCGGTACTCTCCAGGCCGAGGCGCCCCGTCAGCCTCAGGCGCGGGGCGTAGCGGCGGAACAGGCGCGCGGAACCGGCGTCCAGGCAGTGGGAATACACCTCGCCGCACTCCCGCATGGCGGCCAGCGTTTCCAGCGTTATCTGTTCGGGATAGAGCCCGTAGGAAAAGATATAAAGTTTCTTCATCGCCTGATCACCTCGTAGAAGGTCATTACCGGCCTTAACGACGGCCGGCCGCCGGCGGCCCCGGCCCGCACCTCGGCCGGCCGGAAGACAAGTCCCCAGCCGAAGAACTGCGCGGCGCGGTTGAAGGCCGAGGCGCGGGCGCGCAGCCCGGCGGCGCCCTTTAGCGCGCCGAGCCTGCCCCCCAGCGCCGTCACCGCGCCCTCCATGTCGCCGGCGCCGGCCGCCGCGAGCGCGGCGTCCAGCGGGCCCGCCGCCGCGGCCAGCTCGGCCGAGGCGCGGGGGTAAGCCGCCGCCGGGAAGAACGCGGTCAGGTAACGGAACATGGCGTAGTCGTAAAAACAGGAGAAGCCCGCCGGCGCCGCCATGCGCTTGAGCGCGAGCAGGCCGTTATAAGCCGAATACCTGAGATAAAGCGCGGCGAAGGCCTCTTCCGCCGCGCGGGCCAGGCGGGCCAGGCCGGGCAGCGGCAGGGCCCCGGAAGCGGCGGCCAGGGAGGATGACTCCAGCGAGGCCCTGAGCGCCGCTATGTCGGCCAGCAGGCGCGCGGCGCCTGGCTGCGCCCCGGCCCCGGCCAGCGCGCCCGCCAGGGCGGCGAGGTCGGCCGCGCGGGCCCTGAGCGCCAGCGCCGTCAGGGCGGACCTGAGCCCGGCCCGGCCGCGCTCCAGCGCTTCCGACTCGGCCGCCGTAACCACGGAGCGGTTCTTCACGGAGGAGGCGGCGACCACGAAAGAGGCGTAGCGTGCCAGCGCGGCGCCGTATTCGCTCTCCAGCCCGGCCGGCCCCTTTCCCGAGGGGCCGCGGACCGCGGCCAGCCAGGCGCCGGCGGCCGCGACCTCTTTTTCCAGGCCCGCCCGGTTGAGCTTATAGTCGGCGTAGTCCCCGTCGAAGAAACCGTTCCCTCCGGCGGCGGCCCCGCCGCCTAGCCGCACCGCGGGGGCGGCCGCCGCCTGCGGCCCCTCGTAGAGGCGGCGGGCGGCCAGCTCCAGCCGCTCGTCCGGAACGGCCCCGTCGCCAGCGGCCTCGTTCAGGTTCTTGATCATCCCCAGGAACGCCGGGTTGGTGCGCCAGGTGATCTCGTAGGCTTCCAGCGGCAGGTAGTCTCCCGGGGCGCCGCCGCCCTTGAGCTGCAGGTAGACCTCGGCCGCCCTGGCGGGGTTGTCGGCTATCCATTCTATCAGCGCCGCGCGCAGCCCGGCGTGGGTCTCGAAACGGGCCGCGCCGGTGAACTTGGCCGCGAGGCCGGCGTCCGCCATCAGGTCGGCCAGCTCGCCGCGGAAGAACAGGCTGGTGATCAGCCTGTCCCTGACCTTGTCCAGCTCCTCCTGCCTGGCGTTCTGCGGCCGCGCCTGCGGCTCGGGCGCGTCCACCGGACCGGACGGGACGGCGGCGGGGGCGGCCGGCGGGCACAGAAGGAGCAGCAGCAGGAGCGTCGGGAGCCTCGGTGTCATAGCCATGAACGGAAGAAGTAGAGCAGCTTGGAGGCTGCCCGGGCGGTAAGCGGCCTGCCCTTCACTTCGGAGAGCTGCACCGGGCGGGAGCCCTTGAGGTCCTCGCGGAAGGCCCGCGTCAGCGCCGCGCCGAAGGCCCTGTCGTGCACGTTGAGGTTGAGCTCGAGGTTATACTGCAGGCTGCGGTGGTCCAGGTTATGGCTGCCCACCGAGGACCAGACCCCGTCGATGACGGCCGTCTTGGAATGCAGGATGGGCCCCTGCCATTCGTAGACCTTCACGCCGTTGCGGATCAGGTGCGCGTACATGGCCCACGAGGCCCACCGGACGTAGGGATGGTCGGTCTCCATCGGGCCTATCACCCGCACGTCCACGCCGCGCCGGGCCGCCTGCACCAGGCGCCGGTAGACCAGCCTGTCCGGCAGGAAGTAGGCGTTGGTGATGTAAATGTAGTCCTCGGCCTTGTCGATGGCGTAGCGGTAGGCGCGCCTGACGGAGC
Source organism: bacterium (assembly GCA_021847485.1). Lineage (GTDB taxonomy): Bacteria > Elusimicrobiota > Elusimicrobia > Elusimicrobiales > UBA9959 > UBA9959. The sequence goes on along the minus strand of JAJZRA010000046.1, from coordinate 11,320 downwards.
GCACGTTGCGGATGCCGCCGGCGTAGAGCACGGAGACTTGCGTGCCCCCCGCCGGGGCCGGGGCCGACGGCGGCAGCGGCGGCGCGGCGGCGCCGGACACCGGGGTACTGGCCGTCCAGGCGTCCCAGAAAAGCCTTTCCACCTCCGCCACGGCCGGGCCGCGGACCAGGACCTGCGCGTCCTTCCAGCCGCGCCCGCCGAGGGACTTCGGGGCGTCGTACTCGGTCACGTTGAAGCCGCCCACGAAGGCGGCCCTCCCGTCGACGCAGACGGTCTTGCGGTGGTCGCGCTTGATCCAGTTCCAATAGGGCTTCCAGAAGATGACGGGGCGGAACTCCGCCACCTTCACGCCGGAGGCGGCGAGGTCCAGGAAGAAATCCCTGTCCGTCAGGATGGAACCGATGGAATCGTAGACGAGGCGCACGTCCACGCCCTCGCGCGCCTTCTCTTTCAGCAGGTCGGCGACGGCGCGGCCTATCGAATCGTCGGCGAAGGCGTAGAACTCCAGCAGGACGTAGTCGCGCGCGCCGCCTATGGCGGCCAGCATCGCCGGGAAGGCGCTCTCGCCGTCCGGCAGCAGCGCGGCCTCGTTGCCGGCTAGCGAATTTTCCGGCTTGGCGCAGTAGCGCCGCCAGTCGTGTTCTTCCCGCATGTCTCGGTCTTCAGCCTTTTGGCCAGGGCCTCGTCGTAGCCCAGCAGCCCCCTGTCGTAATCCGAAAGCCCGGGCCCGGCCGGGCGCGCGGCCACCGCGCCGGCGGCGCGGCAGGCGTCGGCCTTCCTGCCGGCGGCGGCGTAAACGCCGGCCAGCCCCAGGCGCGCGGCGGCGAAATCAGGCTCGAGCGAAAGCGCCCGCAGGAAGGCCTCCTCTGCGCCGCGCAGGTCGCCGGCCGCCAGCCGGGCCCGCCCCTCCGCCTCCGCCGGAAAGGGGTCGCGCGGGTTATCCCGCGCGTAGTCCCGCAGCAGCGCCAGGGCCAGGGCCGGGTTGCGGCCGCGCGCCGCCTCTGCGTAGGAAAGTTCCCTGAAGCGGCCGGCTCCGCCGAGCAGACCCGCCGCGGGCGAGAGGGCCAGGCAGGCCAGCAGGGCCAGCCCCGCCGCCCAGGCCCCGCGGCCCGCCGCCCAGGCCCCGCCGCCGCGCGGCAGGGAGAAGCCCAGCGAACCCCAGAACAGCAGGCCGACCGCGCCGGAGTAGAAGATCATGTCGACCGAGCCCTGCAGCAGGACGGCCAGCGCCGCCAGCCGGTAAGGCAGTTCTTCACGCCCGCCGCGGGCCAGCGAGGAGAAGGCCGCCAGCAGGAAGAAGGCCGCCGCCGGGAAGCCGGCCTCGGCGGCCAGGTTCAGCGGCTCGCTGTGCGCGTGCAGCGTCCCGTGGCCGTAATAGGAGATCCCGTCGAAGAACGGGAACTTGAAGAGCTCGAAGGCGCGCCCGTAGAGACCGGGGCCCCAGCCCAGCAGCGGCGAGGCGGAGGCGGCCTTGAGGGCCGCGCCCCAGAGGGCCGGCCGCTGGAAGGCGCGGGGATCGCGCAGCTTGAGCAAGTTCTCCATGGAGACCGCCGGCAGGAAGGCGGCCGCGGCCAGCGCCGCGGCCGTCAGCGCCGCGAGAGCGCGCCACCTGCGGCAGTACGCCAGCCCCGCCGCCGCGGCGAGGAAAGCGGCCAGCGCCGCGCCGCGCGAGCCGGAGGCCGCCACGCCGCCAGCCAGCAGCAGCGCCAGCCCGGCGTACAGCGCGCGCGAACGCCGGCCGCCGTCTCCGGAAGCGGCGAGCAGGGCGGCCGGAAAGGCCGCCGCGCAGAACGCGGCCGAATAATTGGGGTTGGCGCCGATGATGCCCCCGCCGCCCAGGCCCGCGGCGCGCTGGAACAGCAGCGCGGCGGCGGCGGCGCCGCCTACGGCGTAGAGGGCCGCCAGCCAGCCGCGCCCGCCCCCGGGCGAGGCCGCGGCGGAGAAGAAGGCCAGGCCGAGCACGGCGTACCGGCCGAAGGAGCTAAGCGACGCCGCCGGGTCGGGGGAGAAGACGGCGGCGGCGGCCAGCCAGCAGAAGAAGAGGGCCGGCCAGGCCGAGCCCCCGGGCGAATACCGCCGGCCGGGGCGCGAGGCCCAGATCAGGAAGACTACGGCGAAAGCGAACCAGGCCGCCTGCGTGCGCAGGCCGCCCGCCGCCGCGGCGAGAACGAGGAAAAGTCCGTAAGGGCGCTCCTTGAGCGCTTCCAGGGTGCCGCGCCAGTTCACCGGAACACCTCCCGCCGGCGGCGCTCCAGGCCGGCGGCCTGCTCCTGCCTGCCGGGCACGGAGTAGACGCGCCGCAGCGCGCTCCAGGCCGCCGCGCTGTAGCGGTCCCTGAGCAGGGCCTCTTCGAAATAGACGGCGGCCCTGAAGCCGGCGTCGCGCCCGGTCAGGTTGAGGCGCCCGAGGAACTCGAGGGCCGGGCCGCGCAGCAGGGGCGAAGCCAGGGCCGGCCGCAGGACTTCCTCCGCCAGCGCCGGGTCGCCTGCCGCGAACGCGGCAAGGGCACGGCGTTGAGCCCGCTCGAAAGCGAGGCTGCGCCAGGAGAGCGAGAGCAGCGCGGCCTCGAGCAGGGCGGCCAGCAGCAGCGCCGGGCGGAACAGGGCGGCCGGCGCGCGCGCGGGCGGCTCCCCCCCCGCCGGCTCGGCGAGCAGATAGCAGAACAGCCAGAAGTTGGCCGGCACCGACAGCCCGAAATCCACCAGCGAATGGGCGAGGGCGGCTATCAGCGAGAACTTCGCCAGGCCGGAACGCCGGCGGACGGCCGAGAACAGCAGCCAGAACCAGGCCAGCGCGGCGGGCAGGCCGTTCTCGGCGAGGAATTCCAGGTAGTAGTCGTGCGCGTAGACGGAGTGCTCGCGGAAGGCCCCGGCGGGCTGGAAAGCGGCCTGGGCCCAGGTATAGCCGGCGTGACCGAAGCCGGCGAGCGGCCTGGCGAGGAACATGGACCACGCGCCGCGCCACCACGCCAGGCGCCCCGCCATCGAGTCGGCCTGGAGCAGGTAAAGCGCGCCGGCCGCCACCAGGGCCAGCGCGGCCAGCGGCAGGGCGTTCTCCCTCAGCTCCGCCTTCCTGAACCGGGAGGCCGCGTATGCGCCGGCGGCGGTCAGGCCCGCGAGGGCCGCACCCACCGACTGGGTCCAGATCACCAGCACCACCATCGCCCCGGCGAGGAACCAGCGCCGCCGCTCCAGCGCCGGCGGCACCAGCATCACGGCGTAGAGGGCCAGCGCGTTCAGGTTGGTCAGCGGCGGCCTGGCGGCGAAGTTCCGCAGCGCGAAGGCCTGCAGCAGCGCCAACCCGAAAATCGCCCAGGCCGAGGCCAGGAAAGCGGCGTCGGCCCGCGCGCGCTCTTCCTTATTAAAGGCGGAGGAGAACAGGAAGATAAGCAGGCCCGCCGCGTAATTGCCCCATTCGTTGAAGATCAGGCCGCGCAGCGGGCTCGCGAGGAGCGCCGCGAAACTCAGGGCGGCCGCCGCCCAGAGCGGGTAGAGGCGCCTCGCGCCGAAACCGGGCGGCAGCTCGCCGCGCCTCAGGCCGAGCAGCAGCGAAGCCAGGCAGGCCAGCAGCACTGCCTGCTGGAAAGCCAGCTGCAGCGGCAGGTCGAAGACGGCCTGCAGCGGCGGCGACAGCAGAAGGACGGCGGCGAAGATGTATCCTGTCATCTTATCTCAAAAAAACAGGGACCGGGGCTTTGCTTCCCAGGTCCCTGTGCGGCGGCCGTAAGGCCGGCTCAGCCCTCGATAACCTTCGGGGTCACGAAGATCAGCAGCTCCATGCGCTGGCGGGACATCGACTTCTTCTTGAAGAGGTAGCCGAGTATCGGGATATCGCCGAGTATCGGCACCTTGAAGACGGCCTCGCTCTGCGTGTCGGAGATCAGGCCGCCGATCACTATGGTCTCTCCGTCCCTGACTATCACGCTCGTGTCGGCCGAACGCGTGTCTATGCCCGGGGCGCCGCCGGCCACCGGCGTGATCGTGGCGGACGGCTGGCTGATGGACGGGTTGATCTTCATCGAGATGCGCCCGTCGGGGTTAATCGTGGGCGTCACCTTGAGGATGATGCCGGTGGTCAGGTAGGTCACCTTGGTCGTGGAGACCGGCGGGTTGCTCGCGGACACCTCGGTGGTGGTGTAAGGTATCTGCGTGGTTATATTGATGTTGGCTTCCTTATTATTGAGCGTGGCCACCTTGGGATCGGAGAGCACCTTGGCCTTGCCCTTCTTGGCCGCCGCGGTGATGACCGCGTCGAACATATAGTTGGAAGCCACCTTGCCCAGGCGGAAGGCGCCGTAGACGACGTTGGCCGGCAGGTTAACTCCGGAGCCGCCGTTGGTCCCGCTGAGGGGGTTGCTGACCAGCCTGCCGGTGCCGTCGGTCACGCCGGAGGCGCCGGGGGTCTGCATACCGGGGTTGCCGCCGCCTATCATGCTCTGGTCGGCCGCGTTGCCGGAACCGAAATAGTTGCCGTTCTTCTCGCCGTAGGCGGACCAGCTGATGCCGTAGTCGAGCGAGTTGTCCAGCGAGACTTCCACGAGCTTGGCCTCGATGAGCACCTGCTTGGGCACGCGGTCGAGGCTGCGGATCAGGCGGGCCGTGGCGTCGAGGCTGATCGGGTTGTCGGTGACGATCAGCGCGTTATTGGCCTCGTCGGCGTTGCAGCTGGCCTTGGTGCGGCCCTCGGCGGTGGCGACGGAGTCGACCTGGGCCTTGACCTCGGAGGCCTTGGCGTAGCTCAGGAAGAACACGCGCGTCTGCGGCATGGCCTTCTTCTGCTCGGCCATGAACGTGGCCGGCGCGGCGATGCGGAGGATATTGTCGCCGACCTGCTGCGCGGCCAGGCCCTTGACGTTGAGGATGGTCTGGAAGGCCTCGTCGAAGGGAACTTTGGAGAGGCTGATCGTCAGCGTGCCGCTGACGTCGTCGCCGTAGATCATGTTGACGCCGGCCTTGGCGGCCAGCATGTCGAGCACGTCGCGCACGTCGGCGTCGCTGTAGTCGAGGGTGATAGGCTCGCTGGGCAGGTTATCGAGGATGCTCCTGCCGGCCGAGTAGCGCGGAGCCTTGCGCGCGGCGGGCGCGGGCGCCGGCGCCGGCACGGCGGCCACGACGGCGTCGGCCGGCTTGACCGGCGCGGGCTCGAGGGTCATCGTGACGGGCTTGTCCTGGGCCTTGGCGTCCGGCGGGATCACGGTGACGCCGGCGGAAACGGCCGCGGCGGCGGGCGCGTCCTTGACGGCCTGCGCCGGACGCGGGGCCGGCCTGGCGCCCAGCGTGACTATCAGTTCGCTGCCCTTGCGGGTGATCTCGTAGGCGGTGCGGGAGGCCAGGTCCATGACCACGCGCGAGACGCTGGAGGGGCTGGTCCGGTACTGCCCGGTGCGCACTTTGCGGAGCGCGCCGCGGCTGACGGGGATCTCCTGGAGGGTCTGCAGCCTGGAGTCCAGCAGCTCGACCACGAGCTTCGGCGGCTTGTCCATAGTGAAAGCCTTGTACTGGACGGGCCTGTCGGTGGCTATGTAAACGCTGTCGGCCGAGACCCTCACCGACTTGACGGTGGCGTTCTCGACGGCGTAGGCCAACGGCACGTTCTGGGAGAAGAACGCGGCGGCCGCCGCCAGGGCTATGAACTTTTTCATTTTCACCTCGATCATTCCTTCTCGCGGAGATTCAACTGGTAGACTTTCTTATCCTCGGTCATCAGGACGACCTGCTTGCCTTTGACCACGCCGGACACGCCGGGCACCCGCTTCTTTTTGGAATCCAGGAGCCGGCCGGACTTAAGAGTGTAGAGCAGGCCGGTGGTCTGGTCGCGCAGCAGGGCCTGGCGGGCGTAGGCGTCCTCCATGATGCCGGTGAGCGCCAGGTTGTAGATGGTGAAGGTGCCTTTGACCACCTGCTGAGAGGACGCGTCCGGCTTGCCGCGGCCTTTCTGGTCCCCGAAGACCGTGGCCGGCAGGAAAGGATCGCGCTGGTTGACCGGGGCGTAGGCCTGCTCCACCGTCGCGGGCGGAGTGGAGACGGCCACCTGGGCGGAGGCGCCGCCGGCGCAGAGCAGGAACAGGAAAGTGAGGATAGGTCTCATAGTCAGCCGTTGTACTGGTATGCCACCAGCGTGAACTGGGCGTTGACGGAGGTGTCGGCGCCGACCGTGGCGGTCATGCCGAGATTCTCCGAGGTCATGATGCGCTCCTCGAGGCCCAGGGCCGTGAGGAAGCGGCCGATATCGTTGTAATTGCCCTTAAGACTGATAAGATAGGAGACCCTGGTGAAATACTCCACCGGCGCGCTGCCGGCGGGCGTGATGGCCTGCACGTTGACCCGGTACTTCCTGCTGAGCGCGGTGATCGTGCGCAGCAGGTCCGGCAGCTTGCGCTCGCGCGGCAGCTTTTTCTGCGCGGCTTCCTTCTCTTCCTTGAGGCTCTCCAGCTTGGCGGTGAGGTCCTTGTACTTGGCCTTCTGCATCCTGGCCTTGTTGATGTCGGACTCCATCGAGGCGATCTTCTTGGTGTTGTCCTCGATCTTCTTGGAGGTGGGCAGCCAGAAATAGAACAGGTACCCGTAGATGAAGAGGCCGCCGAAGAGCACGCCCGCGACGATCTGGCCTATCTGTTCCTTGGTCAGTTGTATCTTGTCCATGGTCTCACCTGACGGCGTACCGCAGCGTAAGGGGCGTGGTGAAGCGCTTGCCCTCGTCGGTCTCGGAGACCGAGATGCCGCCTATCCCCACTTCCGAATAGGGGCCCGAAGTTTCCAGCGAGTTGATCCAGTAGGCCAGGTCGTAGGCCGAGTTGGAGTTGATCACGGCGCTGACGCGGATCGCCCCGCCGTCGAGCTTCGTATTCATGTTGGTGAACCAGATCGTGGCCGGCAGGTCGCTGGTGATGTCCTGCAGGAAATGCGTGTAGATGAAGCGGTTCTTGTTGATGCTGCTGATGGAATCGAGATAACGCTGCACCTCGGCGATCTGGGCCTCGATGGCCTTCACCTGGTCCACGTCCTTCTGCAGCAGCTTGAGCTCCGCGTCGCGCTTGGCGAGCGTGGACTCCAGGGTCTTCGAGCGGGTCAGGTGCCACGCGGACAGCAGCACCACGCTCGCGACCAGCACGACGCCCGCGAGCGCCGCCTTGGCGATGACGGCCCGGCGGTTGATCCGCTCGATGTACTCGGGGGGAATGAGGTTTATTCTGATCATTCTTCCCAGTCCTTGAGCCGGCGCAGCGCCAGCCCCGCCGCCACGGCCAGCGCCGGCAGCACGTCCTTGGGCATGTTCTTGGGCGCTTCGGGCAGGAAGGCCAGCGGGTTGATGACCTCTACGGGCACCTTGAACTCCGCGGCGAGGAACCTGGTGATGTTGCCCAGGTTGGACATGCCGCCGGACAGGATGATCTTGGAGATGGAGTGGTCCACGCCCTGCGACAGGTAGAAGTCTATCGAGCGGGAGACCTCGGTGTAGAGGTCCTTCAGCACGCCGGAGGCGGCCTTGGAGACCGCTATGCCTTCGCGGTCGAAGCCCTCGATCGCGGCGGCCTTGTCCTCGTCGCTGACCAGCAACGAGCGGTTCTTCTTGGCGGCGTCGGCGGCGGTCTGTTCGGTCTTGAGCGCCTTCGCGATGGCCTTGTCGAAAGTGGCGCCGGCGATGAAGATATCGCGCACCACGCGGGTCACGCCCTGCGAGACTATCGAGAGGTTCGTGACCTTCTGGCCGATGTTGAGCAGCAGCACCGCCGTGTTCTCCCCCTTCGGGGCGATCCGCTCGTAGAGGGTCTCCAGCGCGAAGGAGTCCACGTCGATGATCAGCGGCTCCAGCCCGGCGTCGGAGATGATGTCGATCTTGTCCTGCACCGCCTCGCGCTTGGCCGCGACGAGCACGGTGTCCATCTTCGGCTCGCCCTCCTCGGCGGAGTCGTTGAGGATGTAGTAGGTCAGGTTGACGTCCTTGATGTCGAACGGGATGAAAGGCTCGGCCTCGACGCTGATGGTCAGCGCGAGCTCCTTCTTGGACAACTTGGGCAGCTTGACGTAGCGGACGATGACGGAGTTGCCGGAGATCGAGGTGGCGGCGTAGCGGACCTGGAGGCCCTTCTTCTTCAGGTAGGTCTTGATCTCCTGGGAGATTATCGCCTTCTTCTCTTCGGGCGGGGTGTCCGGCTTGATGGCCAGCGGGATATAGCCCCAGTCCTTGAGTTTCAGGGTCTTTTTCTCCTCGGCGAAACAGGCGATCTTCACGGCGTAGTTGCCGATGTCGACGCCCAGCACCTCTTTAGGCGGGAACAGCATCTTTACCAGATTAGATAGCATCCAGTCTAAAAGCCTCCGGAAAACGGCCAGAACCCCTGCGCGGACTTACGCTCAAGTTATAGAACAATTATATTAAATAATTATTACATGTCAACAAAATACGGCCGCGAAGGATCCGCCGGCCGGCGGCCGGCCTTTGCCGCCCCCGCGACATTTGCTTAAATATCGCCATGCGCGGAGCGATCATAGGCGAAGGCGAGGGCGGGCTGGAGGAGCTGCTGCCCGCGCTGAAGGCCGCCGGTCTGGAGCCGGTCTGCGCCTGCGGCCTCGCGGCCGGGGCGCGGGGCCTGCGCCTCTGGCCGGACGCGGGGGAACTGCTCTCCCGCGAGGAGCTGCTGGACTTCGCCGTCGTGCGCGGCCGCCCGGAGGGCAGGTACCGCGCGGCCCTCGCCGCGCTCGAGAACCGCCTGCACGTCGTCTGCGAGCCGCCCTTCTGCTCCTCCTCCACCGAATTCGAGACCCTGCGCGAGGCCGCGGCCGGCCGCGGCCTGACGCTGGGCGTGCTGCAGCCCTGGGAGCGCACCGCCGCGTGGCAGGCCCTGCAGCAGGCCCTCGACGGCGGGCTGCTGGGCCGCGTGATCTGGGGACAGGCCCAGGTGCTGGCCGCGGGCCCGGCCCCGGCCGGCGGCGTGACCGCCTCGGAAGGCTGGCGCGCTTTCGCCGCGCTGCTCGCCGCGGTGCGGCTGCCCCCGCGCGCGCTCTCGGCGCGGCTCTCACCCGTCCCGGGGAAAGGCGCGCCCCCGGCCGACGGGACGGCCTCCGTGCAGGTCCATTTCGACGGGGCGGACGGTTCCGCCCACCTCGCCTGCGGCGCCCACTCCCGGCGTTTCCGCGTGGAGGCCGTAGGCGGCAAGGGCCGCGCGCTGCTCGACGGCAACTCGCTGACGCTCGACGTGGAAGGGCTGGGGACGCGGACGCACGAATTCAAGGACGGGCTGGCCGGCCCCGACGACGCGGCCAGGCTGGCCGGCGAGCTTTCGGATTTCGCGAAGGAAGCGCGCGGCGAAGTCCCGGCCGGGACCTGCCTGCGCAACGCCAGGTACTGCGTGAAGCTGCTTAAGAACTCCTACTACTCGGCCGCGGTCAGGTCCGCGGCCGTTCCCCTCTAGCCCGCTACTTCCCGTAAGGCTGCAGCGCGGCCAGCAGGAAGCGCCCTATCTCCTCGCTGGCGCCGTACACCTGCAGCCCGGCCCGCGCCAGGAAGAACAGCGTCAGCCCCAGGAAACAGGACTGGTAGACCCACTCGAAGCCCTCGATGAACGGGAACACCGCCGCCTGGAAGGCGTAGTAGGCGAAGAGCAGCGCGGCGATCCTGACCAGATTGCCGAACAGCTCGCCCGCCTTCGGCACGAAGTCCAGCAGGCCGGCCACCGGGACCGCGGCCTCGGCGCCGAAGCCGACGAAGGCGGCCACGGCCAGGGCCGAGACCACCGCGTCCAGGAAGACGCTGACCGGCAGCTTCGGGCTGATGAAAGGCAGCGCCCGGGCGAAAGGCAGCTGGTCCACGAACCAGCCGGCGGCGAACAGCGAGAACAGCACCACCAGCGTCTTGACGGCCTTGACCAGCAGCGAGCGCAGCAGCTCTTTTTTCTCCATAATACGGAATCTACCAAACTCGGCCGGCCGGCCGCAACCCGCGGCCATTTACTTTAATATGTATAAAATAAATATTATTGACTTTATTATTGGCGTTGTGCTACCATAAGGGCTTAAGCGCTGAAGCGCTGAGGGAGCTAATCATGATCGTCGAAAGAACCGAATACAAAGGCCAGCCGGTCCTCATCCTCAAGAGGAACGAGAACGACAAGTACCCGTTCTCCTTCGGCCTCTCCAAGGCCCGCCTCATCATAGAGGGCTTCGAAGAGATAAAAAAATTCGTGGCCGAGAACGACAACAAAGAAGAGAAGAAGTAACTTTTCTTCGGTAGCCGTTCCCAGATAATGCCGTCCAAGACCTCCGAGCTAGCGATAGCCGGGTTCTACGACGGCATTTATCTTTTTTACGAGAAAGCCAACTCGTTCCTGACCTTCGGCCTGGACCTGTACTGGCGCCGCCGGGCCGCCGGCCTGGCCCGCGCCGCGGCCCCCGGCGCCGCCTCCGCCCTCGACGCCTGCTGCGGCACCGGCGACTTCACGCTGGCGCTGCGGCGCGCCTACGGGCCGGCCCTGAAGCTCTCCGGGGCGGACCTCAGCGAGCCCATGCTGTCGCTGGCGCGCCCGAAGGACCGCTCCATCGACTTCACGCGGGCCGAATCCAAGGCCCTCCCGTTCCCCGACGGCGGCTTCGACCTGGTCACGATCTCCTTCGCCACCCGCAACCTCAACATCGACCGGGCCGCCCTGCTGGCCTCGCTGCGCGAGTTCCGCCGCGTGCTGAAGCCCGGCGGCACGTTCGTCAACCTGGAGACCACTCGCCCGGCCAACGGGCTCGTCAGGGCGGGGATGGACCTCTACGTGAAGGCGCTGATCGCCCTGCTGAACCGGCTCTCGCCGAAGAGCCGGAGCTCCTACCTGTTCCTGCGGAACACCATCCTGACCTGGTATCGGGCGGCGGAGTTCGACGAGCTGCTGCTGGAGGCCGGCTTCTCCCGCGCCTCGCACAGGGTCCTCTGCCCCGGCGCCGTCGCGGTCCACACCGCGGTGAAATAGCTAGCCTTCCGGCCGCAGCCGGTCCCTTATCATCTTCAGCACGACGCAGGCCTCGCGCTCGCGCTCCTCGAGCGCGCCGCCGAGGAAGCGGATAGTCTCGCGGCAGTCCGGGATCAGCTTCTTGGAGAGCGCGTTGCAGCGGCGCTGCGTCTTCCCGAGCTCCCTGGCCAGCCGCGCGGCTGAGGTCTCGAGGGCCGCGAGCTCCGCCAGCCGCGGCAGCAGCGCCAGGAAAAGCGCGCGGGCCCGCGCCGCCGCGGCCGGAGCCCCGGGCCCGAAGGCGGGCGCCTGCGCAGCGGGCGCGAACGCCGCCTCCGCCAGCCGCACGCCCATCAGCCGGCGCCCGGAGAGGCGCAGCGCGCCCGGCGGGCC
>JAJZRA010000118.1 GCA_021847485.1 bacterium | reverse complement strand
TCGGTGGTCATGTACCTGTTCGTGCAGGCCTTCAAGATCCCGTCCGGCTCGATGGAGAACACGTTCCTGATCGGCGACCACCTGTTCGTCAACAAGTTCATCTACGGCTTCCGCGTCCCGTACACGCATAAGAAGGTGCTGGCGCTGGGCAAGGTAAAGCGCGGCGACATCATCGTCTTCCGCTTCCCGTCCGAGGACCCGCGCGAGTTCCAGTGCGGCGGCAGCCAGTACGGCAAGGACTTCATCAAGCGCGTCATCGGCCTGCCCGGCGACACGGTCGAGGTGCGCCAGGGGCGCGTCTTCATCAACGGCCAGCCGCTCAAGGACGAGCCGTACGCCCAGTACCTGGACCAGATGCGCTACCCGGCCGGGGCCTCCAACGTGCCCCGGGCCGACTACCAGTCCTTCTGGGAGAACCGGATGCTGGGCAAGATGTATTCCGAGTATATCCGCGACAATTTCGGGCCGGTCAAGGTGCCGCCCGGCGACTACTTCGCCATGGGCGACAACCGCGACCGCTCCTGCGACTCCCGCTACTGGGGCCCGGTGCCGGGCGCCAACATCAAGGGCGAGGCCTGGTTCACCTACTGGCCCCCGTCGCGCATAGGGTTCCCCGAGTGAGATTCACCGAGCGGCTCAGGACCGGCGCCAAGGTCTACTCCTTCGAGTTCTATCCGCCCAAGACGGACGAGGACACGGCGCGCCTCTTCACCGCCGCCGTCGAGCTGAAGAAGCTCGGGCCGGATTTCGTCTCGGTCACCAATTCCTCCAGCGGCGTGGCGCCCTACCGCACGGTGGCGCTGTGCGGCGTGCTGAAGGCGCAGCTCGGGCTGGAGGTCGTGGCGCACCTGACCTGCCTGGCCCACACCAGGGCCGAGATCGCGGAGATCTGCGACGGGCTGCGCAAGATGGGCATAGACAATATCCTCGCGCTGCGCGGCGACCCGCATAACGTGGCCCCCGGCGGCCTGCGCCGCGACTACAGCTACGCCTCGCAGCTGACGGCGGACCTCAAGCGGCTCGGCGGCTTCGCGCTGGGCGGCGCCTGCTACCCGGAGAAGCACCCCGAGGCGCCCAGCCTGGAGGCGGACATAGCCCGCCTGAAGGAGAAGGTGGACGCCGGGGCCGAGTACCTGATCACGCAGCTCTTCTTCGACAACTCCCACTATTTCAACTTCCTCGACAAGGCCGCCGCCGCCGGGATCTCGGTGCCGGTGCTGCCCGGCCTGATGCCGCTCACCGGCTACCGGCAGATGCAGAACTTCACCAAGATGATGCGGGTGGAGGTGCCGGCGGCCCTGCGCGGCGGGATAGAGCGCTGGGACGGCGACAAGGACGGGATGTTCAAGTTCAGCGTGGACTACGCCTCGCGCCAGGCGCGCGAGCTGCTGGAGCGCGGGGCGCCCGGCCTGCACCTGTACACGCTCAACCGCAGCCGGGCCGCGATGGAGATCCTGCGCAACGTCAGGGGCGCGGCCGCGAGGTGACGGGGGGGAACATGGAGACCATACATACCGCCGAGGCCAGGGCACTCGTGGAACTGCAGCGCAGGGACGCCGCCATCGACGCGCTGGCGGCCAGGGCGGCCGCCCTGCCGGACAAGGCAGCGGCGCTGAAGGCCGCCTTCGAGGAGCGGCGCCGGCTGCTGAACGGGCCTCGCGAGACGCTCTCCGCCATGCAGCGGCGCAAGAAGGACGCCGAGCTGAAGCTGGCCGAGGCGGAGGAGAACATCCGCAAGCACCAGCGCGAGCTGAACATGGTCAGGGACAACGCCGCCTTCAAGGCGCTGCTGACCGAGATCGAGAGCGACAAGAAGGCCAAGGACGACCTCGAGACCGAGGAGCTGACGCTGCTCGACGAGATCGACAAGGCCGCCGCCGCCGACAAGACGGCCCAGGCGGAGCTGAAGCGCGTCTCCGAGGCGCACGCCGCCGAGCTGGCCGCGCACGAGGCCGAAGCCGCCAGGACCGCCGCCGAGCTGGAGGCCGCCCGCAAGGAGCGCGCCGCCGCCGCGGCCGCGCTGGCGCCCGACCTGCTGGAACGCTACGAGACCGTCCGCGCCAGCCGCGGCCTGGCCGTGGCGCCGGTCAAGGAGGACGCCGCCGGCAAGCTCTCGTGCGGCGGCTGCCACATGGCGCTGACGCCGCAGAAGGCGCTGGACGTCCGGAAGGCGGACACTTTCGCTATATGTTCCGAGTGCCGCCGCCTGATGTACCTGGAGCGCACGATCTTCGGCTGACGATTTTTTGATCTTTTTAGACCGCGGACGGAGGGCCGCTCTTCCCGCGAGGGAGGGGAGGAACTTCCGAACTTCACAGGGCAGGGTGCCGGTCCAAAGCAGCTCAGCTGCCATAGGCCGGGAGGCGGGGGCCATATCCCCCGTCGCCGGACAGCGCCACAGAGAACATACCGCCCGCAAGGGTAAGGGTGAAAAGGTGCGGTAAGAGCGCACCGCGCGCCGGGCGACCGGCGCGGCAGGGCAAGCCCCTCCTGAAGCAAGGCCAAAGTTGCGCCATGGACTGCCCGTCCGCCCTTCGGGGCAGCGCAGAGTGGGCCGCACAAGATAAATGGTCCTCCAAGCGCCGCAAGGCGCCGGACAGAATTCGGGGTACAGTCCGCGGTCTATAGTTTAAACGGGTGATGGCGGCTAGGCCTGCCGTGGGCCCGGGGGCCGGAAAAACCGGCGTCGCGCACGCCGTGCGCGCGCCTGCCTACCTCGGACCTCGCGCTTACGTAAGCTCGGTCCTCCGGAGGCTTTTTCCAACCCCCGGGCCCGCGTCAGGCCTGTAGAACCCGGAGGGCCGGCAAGGGTATGCCTTTCGAGGGATGTCGCGGAGGGTCCGGCTTGCGTAAGCGCCGGACCCGAGCGATCAAGGCGCGGGCACGGTGTGCCCGACGCCTGAG
>JAJZRA010000045.1 GCA_021847485.1 bacterium | reverse complement strand
ACGAAACCCATCGACATGAAGAGACAAGCCAGAACAGCGCATAAAAGTTTTCTCATAACTCTATTCCTCCCTGCCTGATAACCCCGAATAAAAAAAGGAAAAACGCATATGGCGTTTTCCCTGGGTTTCGCCCGGTTACGGCCGGGCCGTGGATGCTCAGGAGCCGATTCTCCCGATTACAAGGAAACTACAAATACAGCATACCTGACAGTTGCCTGCTGTGGGAGGGTCTTTGGACCTATATTGAAAATAGGTCTTAGCGCAACTAATTATTTGGACGCTTGAAGGCTTTTTGCCAGACAATCGAGCGCTTTAAACATTGATTCCTTGATTTTGTCCGGCTGTGACTGGATGAGGAACAGTATCTTCCGCTCCCAGGCAGGTGTGGTTTTCTTGTCTTGCGCGTTCATTAGGACGGTAGGCTGGGTCTTGAGGGCCTTGGAAAGCTTATCCAGCGACAAAACGCTCAATTTCCTCTCGCCGCGCTCTATCGAGCCTAAAAACGAAGGGGTCAGCTCCGCCAATTCGGCGAGGCGCTCGATGGAAAGTCCGCGAGACAGCCGCTCCTCACGCACCCGGTGTCCGATAAACGTATAGATGTCTGACATGTGTAGTTATCCTATCAAAGGCGCTATTGGCCCGCTATGGACCATAAGCGTCTATTGTATATTTGCTATAAGCGTTGACAAATAGGTTTTTTTCTGCAATGATATTAAGACAGCTGGCATTAGTTGGCCGGGCCGCTTGTGCCCCCTAACCCAACCCCAGGCACCCAGCGTGCCGAAGCGGCCCGGCCTCAAGATTTGCACCCCTGCTGATCCTCCCACGGTTGTCATGCAGATCAGGAGGCTTTATGGCCCGGCGGAAAATATTAATCATCGACGACGATCTGTTTTTGCCTAAGCTGCTAAAACGCTTGTTTGGCGAGAATTACGATATGCAGACTGCCGCGAGCTGTACCGAGGGAGTCCGCGTTGCGCGAGAGCAAAAGCCGGATTGCATCCTGCTGGATTTTCACCTTGATGATGGCGATGCTGTAGAGGTCTGCTCGGAACTGCGAAATGGAGGGCAGGAGTTACCCGCCCCCGTCGTGGTAGTGAGTTCCGACCCCTGCGCCGAAGTTACGGCGTATGCGGAATGTCGGGCCGCATACTTTGTTCTCAAGGGATCGCCGATTGTGATGAAGTTGCCGGTCATTGTTGAGGAACTGCTATCGAATGACGGGACATTGTCGTGTGGGAAGGCGCCAGACGCTGAACCGTCTTGTTGATAGCGAAGGTATTCTGCATCTTATAACGGCAAAGAGTTGACGCGCGCGGGGAATAAATTCAGCGGAGTACGGACGCCGAAGGCGGACGGGAGCGGCCGTGCCAAGGCCCACGTTTATTGGGCCGGCCGGCCGCGCAAAAGGAGGTTGTTGTAAGATGCAGACCTCCTTGGGAGCAGGTGCAAGGCGCGCAAGTGCCGCCGCCCTGCGAACCCGCTACTTAGCGGCAAGGAGCAGTGCGGGGCCGCGCTTCGCGTGGCCACGCCTGCGACGACATCTCGAGGATAAGATCGGTCTACCGCTTCAAAAAGACGACGGGGGAGCGGTACTTATAAAGAATCCGCGGGATGCGAGGCAAAGTAGTGTCGAACTTTAGCCCTGAGACTCCGCCACTTTATAGAAAGCCCCTCACGGGGCTTTCTTATTTATAGGCGCCGCTTTTTTTATACAATTCACTGGACGCGCTTATGACCTCAAAAGCCAATATCCTCATCGTCGACGACGAAGCCCAGATCGGGGAGATGATCTCCGCGTCGCTGCAGGCCAACGGCTATGCCACGGCCGTCGCCTACGACGGCGGCCAGGGCATAGAGCTGGCCGGCCGCGAAAAGTTCGACCTGGCCATCATGGACATCCAGATGCCCGGCATGGACGGCATCACGGCCCTCGGCGAGATCAAGAAGCTGGACCCCGAGATCGAGGTCATCATCGCCACCGGCCACGGCACGATGGGCACCGCGATCCAGAGCCTGCGCAAGGGCGCCTTCGACTACCTGCACAAGCCCTTCGAGCTGAAGGAGCTGCTGAAGGTGGTGGAGCGGGCGCTCGAGAAGCGCAAGTTCAACGACATCGCCCGCGCCATCTTCTCCACCGTCCAGCCGGAGGAGCAGCTGCGCGTCATCATAGACTCGGTCACGCGCATCCTCAAGGGCGACGAATCCCTGCTGGTGCTGCCGGACAAGGACCGGAAGCCGCACATAGCCGTCGCGCAGGGCCTGGACGACGAGGCGGTCCGGGCCTCCCGGCTGGGGCTGTGCGAGCGCCTGCTGGCCGGGGCCGACGGCGCGCCCCGCAACGTCCTGCCGGTGGAGCGCCCCGCCCTCGACAGGCGGTTCGCCGGCGTCCCCGGCCTCGACGGGGTGGCCTTCTCCCTTTTCCTGCCGCTGGTCGAGAACGACAAGCCCGCCGGCCTGATCTGCATAAACCGCACCGACGCCGAAGCCTATTTCACCGAGGACGACCTGCAGCGCGCGCGCATCTTCGGCTCGCTCGTCAACCTGGCGCTGCGCAACTCCAGCCTGTACCGGCAGCTGCAGGAGACGCAGGGGCAGCTGATCCAGGCCGAGAAGATGTCCGCCCTGGGCCAGCTGGCCGGCGGCCTCGCGCACGAGATCAACAACCCGCTCTCCGGCATCCTCGGCCTGACCCAGCTGGTGCTGGAGAACACGCCGAAGGACAGCCAGAACTACGCCGACCTCAAGGAGATAGAGAAGGCCGTGTTCCGCTGCAAGAAGATCATAGTGTCGCTGCTCTCCTTCTCCCGCCAGGAGAAGACGCACATGGAGCCGGTCAACCTCAACGAGGCCATCGAGGAGACGCTGACGCTCTGCGCGCGGCAGATGGAGCTCAAGCACATAAAGATAGTCCGCCAGCTGGCCCCCGGCCTGCCGCTGGTGAACGCGGACTTCCAGCAGCTGATGCAGGTGTTCCTCAACATCTTCACCAACGCCCGCGACGCCATGGCCGACGGCGGCGAGCTGACCATAGCGACCAGCCTGCTGAAGACCCCGGCCGGCTCCGGCATGCTGATGACGGCGATCACCGACACCGGCGCCGGCATCCCGCCCGGGATCATCGACAGGATCTTCGACCCGTTCTTCACCACCAAGCCGGTCGGCAAGGGCACCGGCCTCGGCCTGTCGGTCTGCATCGGCATCATCGACAGGCACAACGGCACGATAAAGGCCCACAGCGCCCCCGGCAAGGGGACGACCTTCACGATAAGCCTGCCTGTATGAGCGAGAAGAGAGCGCTGATAGTGGACGACGAGGCGCTGGTGCGCAACTACGTGCGGCGCGCGCTGGCCACCCGCGGCTGGACCGTCACGGAGGCTTCCGACGGGGCCTCCGCGCTGGCGCTGTTCGCGGCGGAGCGGTTCGACCTGGTAGTCTGCGACCTGAAGATGCCGGACATGCGCGGCGAGGAAGTGGCGCGCCGCATCCGCGAGGCTTCGCCCGCGGTCAAGATCATCGTGATCACCGGCTCGGTCTCCAACATCAGCAGCCCGATAGTCCCCGGCGTGGACGTGGACGGCTTCCTGATAAAGCCGTTCGGCATAGACGAGATCCGCGCGCTCGCCGACAAACTGGTCTAGGCGGCCGGCAGGTAGAGCCGGAAAACGGCCCCGCCTTCCGGGCGGTTGGCCGCTGTTATCTCTCCCCCGCATTCCCGCGCCGCGCTCCTGGCGATATGCAGCCCCAGCCCGGTCCCCTTGCCGCCGGGCCGCGACGTGAAGAAAGGCTCGAAGAGCCGGGGCATGTCCTCCGCCCCGATGCCGGGGCCCTCGTCCGTCACCTCCAGCACCACGCAGCCCTGCCGCAGCCCCGGCGGCAGAGGCTCGCCGGGCTCCGCGGCGCGGGTGCGCAGCGTCACTTTGCCGCCGGCCGGGGACGCGTGCCTGGCGTTGGCGGTGAGGTTGATCACCGCCTGCTTCAGATGGTCCACTCTCCCGCTCACCTTCGGGAGGCCGGGGGCCAGGGAGAACTCGGAGGCGATCTTGCCGCCCGGCAGCTTCACCAGGATCATCCTGATATCGTCCACCAGCGCGTTCAGGTCCAGCGGGACGCAGCGCTCCTCTCCGCGCCGGGCGAAGGACAGCAGCTGTTTCACCAGCGCCTCCGCTTCCCTGGCCATGCGCAGCACCTCGCCCGAGATCTTCATGCCGTCGCCGGGGCCCATGGTCTCCATCAGCAGCTGCACCGAGCCTATGATCACCGAGAGGAGATTGTTGAAGTCGTGGGAGACCTGCCCCGCCACCAGCCCCAGCGACTCCATCTTCTGGGCCTGCGCCAGCTGCTGCCGCACGGAACGCAGCTGCCCGTTCAGCTCGCAGTTCTTCACGGCCAGCGAGATCATCGGGGCGAAGTTCCTGGCCCGGCGCAGGTCCTCCTCGCCGAAAGGCGCCCCTCCCGCCAGCCGGCCGGCGCAGAGCGCGCCGAAGACCTTCCCCTCATGCACCAGCGGCAGGAACAGCGCCGCCGCCAGCCCGGCGGCCCCCGGCGTCCCGGCGAACCTGCGGTCGGCGGCGGGCACGGACGCGAAAGGCTCGCCCCCGCTCTCCGCCAGCAGCCGCGTGCCCAGCACGCAGAACTCCAGCCGTTCCGGGCCCGGCTTCCGGCCGGCGGCCCCGTGGACGGCCGGCCCTCCCCACTGGGCCTCCCCCGCGGGCGACAGCACGACCTCGTCGGCCCCCAGCAGCCCGGCCGCCGAGGCCGCGACCGCCTCCAGCAGGCCTTCCTGTCCGCCGGCCCGGAAGGCGGTCCCCAGCAGCTCGTCCAGGCGGCGCTTCTCCACGGCCCGGGCCACCACGGCCTCCAGGGCCTCCAGCCCGAACGGCTTCCTTATATAATCGAAAGCGCCCAGCCGCATGCTCTCCACCGCGGTATCCACCGACCCGTGGGCGGTCAGCATGATCACCTGCAGGCCGGGGTCCAGCTTGCGCAGCTCGGCCAGCGCGGTCACCCCGTCCATGCCGGGCATCATCATGTCCAGCACCACGGCGTCGAAGCGGCGCGCGCGCGCGAGCTCCAGCGCGGCGCGGCCGTCGCCGGCCTTGGAAACGGAATAGCCGGCGCGCGAAAGCGCGAACGAGACCATCTCCAGCAGGTCCTCGTCGTCGTCCACTATCAGCAGGTCGCCTTTGCCGGGCATTGCGCCCTCCTCAATGAAGCCCGCAGTCGTCGGAGATGCTCTTCTCTTCGGCCATCACTTTCATCACGCTGTTGATCTCTTCGGTGCTGATCCTGATATCTCCGGGATAGGCGTGCAGGTCGCCGAGCAGCTTGTAGAAGCGCTTGCGGTCCTGCTCGTCCTTGATCTCGCCGCCGGGGTTGCGCTGCAGGCCCCTGGCGCTGAAGGAAGGGTCGCGCATCTGCAGCGCCCAGTACTTGGCCTTGGCCTCCAGCGTCTCGCGCTCCAGCGAGGCCAGGCGGGCGCGGCGGGCGCGGCAGGACTCGCCGTCGAGCCCGGCGGGCGCGTCCCGGAAATCCACGAAAGCCGGCTTCAGGTCCTCGTCGCCGAACATGGCCGCGATATCGCGCAGGTCCGGCACCTCGAAGGCGAACTCCGGCCGCTCCGGCAGGATCTCCCACTGCCGCTCGGTCTGCGCCTCCACGGTGTGCAGCACCGCGCCGGTCAGCGGGTCTATCATCTTGGCTATTATCTTGAGCTGGTCCCTGGTACCGAAGATCGTGCCCACGATGATGGCGTCCGAGGGGTTTATCTTCGCGGGCGAGCCGTCAGCGGCCTCTTCCGTGACCCCGGCGGCCGCCAGGCGGCGCTCCTCCAGCACCTTGTCCAGCTGGGAGCGCTCCAGCAGGTTGACCTTGCCGGAGGCGACCAGGCAGGAGAGCAGCTTTTCGGAGACGTAGTCGCTCTCCTCGCGGGAGGTCCGCGCCTTGCGGGAGAAGCCTATCACGGCCAGGTTCTTTACTTTCTTGTTGGCGGAATACTTGGCGAAGTCGTTCGCCATCTTCCGGTAGACGTCGTCGGCGGAACGGGCGGCCGCCGGTATCAGCAGCGCCGCCAAGGTCAGAATTAAGGTCCGGGATATCCTTTTCATAACCCCTCCCGCTCGTCCTGCTATAGTCTAGCCGGCGGAGGGTTATCGGAAAGGCAAAAAAACGTCAAATCTCAGTCAAATTTGTAGCCGTGGCCCGTCACGCTGGTGATATGCGCGCCTATCTCGGCGCCCAGCTTCTTGCGCAGCGAGGAGACGTGCACGCCCACGGTGTGCGGGTCGTTGTAGCTGGCCGGGTCGTAGCCCCAGACGGTCTCCAGCAGGTAAGGCACGGAGAGCAGGCGGCCCTCCTCGGTGATCAGGGCCATCAGCAGGTCGAACTCCTTGCGGGTCAGGTTCACGACCTCGCCCTTGAGCGTGACGCTGCGCCCGCCCGGGTCTATCACCATGCCCAGCTTGCGGATCTTCTCGGTCTTCTCGGCCACGCCCTCGTAGCGCCGCAGGACGGCCTTCATCTTGGCCAGCAGCACCGGGAAGGAGACCGGTTTTATCAGGTAGTCGTCGGCGCCGCGGTTGTAGCCGGCGAGGATGTCCTCCTCGCTGACCTTGCGGCCGGACATGATGATGACCGGGATGCCGGAGAAGCCTTCCGTCTCCTTGAGCGCCTTGCACAGCGCGAAGCCGTCGAGCCCCTTCATCTCGGCGTCGGTTATGACGAGGTCCGGCCGCGACTCCCGGGCCAGGGCCACCGCCTCGGCGCCGTTCCCGGCGGCGGCCACGTTGAACCCCTGTCCCTCCAGGTACCTGCGGGTCGAGTTCAGCACAAGTTTGTCGTCGTCCACCAGAAGTATCTTCTTGAACATACAGCCTCTCAAATATATTTGGCGGCCAGCTCCACGTCGTCCGTCCAGACGGCCTTCGCGCCCAGGCCGGCCAGCAGGCGGAAGTCGCGCGGGTGGTTGGCTATGCCTGCCGACAGCTCTATGCCGGCGGCCTCGGCCTCCTCCGCCTGCCCGCGCAGGCCGAACAGCGAGGCGGCGCAATAGAAGGTCTCCCTGGCCAGCGGCCAGTCCACCCAGCCGGCGCAGACGCGCGACGCGCCGGCCTTCCACGCGGCGCCGACAACGTCCACGGGCAGCGGCGGCATGACGGCCAGGCCGATGTCCGGCACCGCGGCGCGGGCCGCGGCCAGCAGCCTCCGCCGGTGCGAATAGGTCAGCAGGAAGACCCTCCGCTGCACCCCAGCCCTGGCCACCTGCAGCGCCAGGTCGGCGGCGTCCGCCTCCCCCGGCAAGGCCAGCTCCAGGAAAAGTTCCCGGCCGGGCCTCAGGATAAGGATGTTCAGGAGGTCGTCCAGGTGGGCTATCGGCTCGCTGCCGAGCACCCTAAGGGTCTTGAGGTGGCCCCACTCGGTGGCGGCTATCTTCCAGCCGGCGCCGCAGAGGCGCGCGGTCCCCGCGTCGTGGAAGGCCACGAACTGGCCGTCCGCAGTGCGGCGGATATCGCATTCGGCCGCGGCGGCGCCCGCCGCGAAAGCCGCCTTGACCGCGGCCGCGGTGTTCTCGGGCCCCCCGGCCGGCCCGCCCCTGTGCGCGTAGATCAGAATTCCCGCCATCCCTGAAGATTCTATATTATTTAGGGCCGTCCGGCCCGCCGACGGAGCATTTTTGATATACTTAACTCCGTGAGCACCGGCCGTACGGTATTGAAGAACATGGCCGCCCTGGTCACCGCCGACATCCTGGTGAAGGCCATTGGCTTCGCGGTGGTGGTCTTCCTGGCGCGCAAGCTGGACCCCGCGGATTTCGGCGTCCTCACCTTCTCCCTTTCCCTGGTGAACTATTTCACCTATATAACCGATCCCGGCCTGACCATCTACGGGGCGCGCCGGGCCGCCATGGAGCCGGAAGCCATGCCGCTCCACATGAACGACGTCTTCACGGTGAGGCTCTGGCTGACCGCGGCGGCGATGGCCGGCGTATCGCTCCTGGCGCTGGCGACGGGCGAGCCGGGCAAGGTCAGGCTGGTGGTCTTCGCCTACTCGCTCAGCATGCTGCCCCAGGCGCTTAGCCCCAACTGGATCAACCAGGGCCTGCAGCGGATAGCCCTCATGGGCGCGTACAATATCGTCCATTCGCTGGTCTACGCCGGGCTGCTCTTCGCCTTCATAGGGGACGGCAGCCGCCTGACCGTGGTCCCGCTGGCGCTCACGGCGGCCTACGCGGCGGCCACCGGGATCTTCCTGGCGCCGCTGCTGCGGCGCTACAGCTTCCGCTTCCGCAGGGTGCGGCTGAGCCAGGCGCTGGAAGCCATGAAGCACAGCCTGCCTATAGGCGTAAGCACCTTCCTCAGCGCGGGGATAGACTGGAACCTCTCCACTACCCTGCTGGGGCTGCTGTCCACCGACGCCCAGACCGGCTTCTTCAGCGTCGCCATGAAGCTGGCGCTCATCATCATAGGGGGAGGGGTAGCTTTCGGCATCATTATGCTGCCCATTTTCTCAAAACTCCACTCCGGGGGAGGCGGCGGCGCCGAGCGCGCGCTCGGCCTCTCGGAAAAGGCGATATTCCTGGCGGGCATGCCGATTATCTTCGGTACCGCGGCCACGGCGGCGCCGGTCATCACGCTGCTCTTCGGAGATAAATACGGGCCCGCCGTTTCCCCCATGCAGCTGGTGGTGCCCGGCGCGGTGCTTTACGTGGCGAACAATCTCTACGGCGTATACCTGATCGCGGAAGGCAAGCAGGTCCGGAACATGAAAGTAGCCCTGCTGCGGGCGCTGCTGCTCGCCGCCCTAGGGGTACCGGCCATCATCCGCTGGGGAGCCGTCGGCGCCGCCGGAGCCTATTCCGCGGCCGAACTGCTGACGTTCCTCGTTTACCTCGGCTCGCTGCGCACGGCCGCCGGTCCCGCCGCCAGGCTCTCCGCGGCCCTGCTCCGCCCGGCCATAGCGGCCGCCCTTATGTACCTGGCGATCTCCTGGATACCTGCGGGAATGGCGCCGCTTAAGGTCCCAGCCGGGGCGGCCGTATACGCCCTGCTGATATTCGCGGTGGGCGGGATAAGCGTTGCGGAACTGCGCAAGCTCTTCAGCTACGCCAGGAAGGGGCCCTCCGGCCCCGTTCCCCCGGGTCCGGAGGGCGCGATATGAACTGTCCTATCTGCGGCTCAGCGGCGCCGAAAAGCGAACTGCATACCTGGAAGGACCCCGTAGGCGGGGAGCACTATACGCTTTTGCGCTGCCGCGGCTGCGGGACCGTCTTCGCGGACCCTTTCCGGGCGCCCGGGGCGGCCTGGTACGAGAAGTTCTCTACCGCGGACAGCTACACTTCCGCGAACCCGGACCGGTTCCTGTCGTTTCTGCGCATGGCCCGCCTGGAACCCGGAAGCAGCGTGCTGGACCTGGGCTGCGGCAACGGGGCTTTCATGCGCCTGGCCGCCGCGAGGGGGCTGGACGCGCACGGCCTGGACATAAACCCGAACGCGATAGCCGCGGCCAAGGCGGCCGGTTTGAGCCAGGTCTTCGAAGGGACTTTCGCGGAATTAATGGAGTCCGAGCCCGGCCGCCGCTACGACGCCGTCACCATGTTCGATTATTTCGAACATCTCGACGCTCCGCTGGAGAGCCTGCGGCTGGCCGCGAAAGCGCTTAGATCCGGCGGGCTGCTCTTCGTCAATACGCCCAACGAGGACAGGCCGATGCCTTTCGGTCGCGACGATTTCGACCAGCCGCCCCACCATCTGACGCGATGGACGGCGGCCTCGCTTTCGGCCTGCCTGGAAGCCAATGGCTTCAGCGTGGAGAAGGTCGAGTCCGGTTACCTGCCGGTAAGGGAATTCTCCCGAAGGCTGGTGAACTTAGTCACGGGCCTGGCCCTCGCCGCGGCCAGAGCGCTCCGCCTCGTGAGGAGACCGGGCCAGGTACCGGCCGCCGGGCCCGGCGGGGCGAAGGCCGCGGTCATAAACACGAGGAGACGGCTGGTCAGGACCTTCCAGGAGGCGCTCTACATCGCGGCCTTCCCCTTTTTCCTGCCCCTTGCCCTCTATTTCAAATTTACGAGGAAGGGGGCGGGGATACACCTCTCCGTCCTGGCCAGGAAAAGGGAGCCGGGGGCAAGATGAAGATATCGGTGGTAATCGCCACTTACAATTACGGCCGTTTCATAGAAGAGGCCGTGGACAGCGTGCTGGCGCAGGACTGGCCGGCAGGCGACCTCGAGCTCATCGTCGTGGACGACGGTTCCACCGACGATACCCGCGAACGCCTGACCCGCTACGGCAGGGCGCTCAAATATATCCACCAGGAGAATTCCGGCCAGGCGGCCGCCTTCAACGCCGGCTTCGGCGCGGCCACCGGCGAGATAGTCTGCCTGCTGGACGCCGACGACGCCTGGAAACCCTCCAAACTGCGCCTGACCGCCGGGGCCTTCGCGGAGGCCGCCGACGTCGGCATGGTCCAGCATTTCATGATGGACGTGGCGCCGGACGGCTCGGCCATGCGCCAGCGCCTGGACAAGCGCAAGGACTACTACGTCCTCGACGACCTGCTCTCCGGGGAGGCCTCCTTCACCGGCACCAGCGGCCTGGCCTTCCGCCGCTCCGCCCTGGACAGGGTCCTGCCGGTGCCGCCGGAGCTGTTCTACTGCGCCGACGAATACCTCTACACCACGGTGCTCTTCCACGCCCGCGTCCGCTCGATCAACGAGGTGCTGGGCTACAAGAAGATCCACGGCGCCAACTGGTTCGCCGGCACCATCAACGACACCCGCCGCCTCGGCAACTACATCAAGGTCAAGACGGTCATCATCGGGGAGATCGAGAAGCGGCTGGTCGCGGCGGGCCGCGACGCTTCCGCCGGCGTGCTGCCGCTCCGCCTCGAGCTGGCCCGCACCAAGGCGCTCTATTATTCCCGGATAGGGGAGAAGCGCAGGGCGCTGGACGTCATCAGGGACGAAGTGCTGCCGGCCAAGGCCTCCAGGCGCCGCTGGTTCATAGCGGCCACGCTCTCGATCGGGGTCGTAAGCCCGGCCCTCTACGCCCGCCTCTACGCCTTCTACGCACGATCGCGTTCATGAAAATAGCCATCGACATAAACGGCATCACGGCCCGCAGCGGCCTGGCCAACTACCTGCGCCTGCTGGTCCCCGCCCTGGCGGCCGAAGACCGGGAGAACGACTATCTGCTCTACCTTCATTCCTGGACCCCGCCGGAACTGCCGCCCGGTCTGCTGAAGGACGCCCCCAACTTCTCGCTGGCCGCGCAGCGCCTGCCTCAGAAAGCCGAGCTGCTGGGAGAGCGCGTGCTGGGCCTGAGGTTGGCAGAACCTTTCCTGCTCCGGCGAGGCGTGGACGTCTTTCACGGTCCCTCCAACGTGCTCCCCCGCCTGTCCCGCATCCCGTCGGTGCTGACGCTCCACCATTATATGAGCCCGGCCCACCCTTTATTCTCGAAGCACCTCGGCCTGGCGGAACGCTTCTATTTCCGGCAGACGGACGCCTCGCTGGAGGAGGCCGCCCATGTGATCACGGACTCGGACTATACGCGCGGCGAAGTGCTGAACCGCTTTGGCCTCCCCCCTGACCGCCTGACCACCATCTGTCCGGGGCCCGCAGAGCCGGCGCCCGCGCCGGCCCCGGCGCGGATGGACGAGATCCTGTCCTCCTACGGCCTCGGCCGCGGCTATTTCCTCTTCGTGGGGCCGATCAACGAACGCAAGAACCTGCCGCGCCTGCTGGAAGCCTTCGCTCTGGCGCTCAAAGAGCGGCCTGGCCTGAAGCTGGCGGTGGCCGGGGACGGGGATCCGGCGTATATGGCCCGCGTAAAGCGCAACGCGGCGGAGCTGGGCCTGGGCGCCGCGGTCGCGTTCACGGGCCGCACCGGCCCGGAACAGGCCGCCGCGCTCTACGCCGGAGCGCTGGCGCTTTGCTACCCGTCCCTTTTCGAGGGCTTCGGCTACCCGCCGCTGGAGGCTATGGCGGCCGGCTGCCCGGTGCTGGCCTCGCGCGCGGCCTCCATCCCGGAAGTGGTGGGCGGCGCCGGCCTGCTCTTCGACCCGGAGAACCCGGCAGAGATGGCGGGGGCCATGCTCAAGCTGGCCGGCGACCCGGCGGCCAGGGAAGCCCTGATAGCCGCCGGCAGGGCCCGCCTCCCCTTTTTCTCGTGGAGCAAGGTCGCCCGCGAGACCATAGCCATCTACCGGAAAGCTTACGCAGCGAGGAAATAATGCCGCTCTTCACCGTCATAATCCCTTCCTACAACCGGGCGGACCTGCTGAGGCTGACCCTTAAGAGCCTGGCCCGCCAGACCTTCGGGGATTACGAGGCCTTCATCATAGACGACGGTTCCAAAGACTCCACACCGGAGGTCTTCAGGGAGTTCGCCGGCCGGGCGGGCTGGAACTTCGTCAGGTTCGAGACCAACCGCCGCCAGGGCGGCTGCCGCAACTACGCGATGGAGCGCGCCTCCGGCGACTACGTCACCTTCCTAGACGCGGACGACCTGTGGCTGCCGCGGCGGCTCGAGAAGTTCGCGCAGCTCGTCCGCCGCAACCCGGCGGCCGGCTTCGTCTTCTCCAACGGCTACATCCTGCGCGACGGCCGGCTGACCGGCAAGTTCTTCGCCGAGGACCGCGCCGTGCCGCGCGGCAAGCTCCCCCCCTACATGGCCATCTCCGACAAATGGCTGCCCTACGTCACCACCAACGTGGCGTTCCGCCGCGAGGCGCTGGCGAAGACCGGCCCGTTCAGGACCGACCTGAGCCACCTCGAGGACATGGAGCTTTACGTGAAGATACTGCGGGATTGGGAGGCGGACTACATCCCCGAGCCGCTCTCGGTCTACCGCATCCACTCCCTCAGCGCCAACCCCGCCAGCCTGACGCTGAAATGGGACGACGGCATCGCCGACTTCCGCGAGGCGCTCAAGACCGCCGCGCCGCCGCCGGAGGCCGAGCGCGACCTGAAGGACTACGTCTACCTGAAGCAGGCCGAGGTCTACCTGAAGAACCTGCAGCCCGGCAAGGCCAGGGAATACCTGTTCCTGGCGCCGGGGCGCGGCCCGGCCTTCGTAAAGCTGCTGGCGGCCAGCCTCCTGCCCCGCCCGGCCCTGGCCCTGCTGCGCCGGCTCTACGCCCTGAAAAGAAAAGCGGCGCCCCCTATGGACGCCGCCATGGCCGAGGCCGAAGCCTGGGTCAGGGAACTGGAAGCCGGTAAATAATCACTCCCCCCTGTAGGCCTCCGCCATCCTCTCCGGCGAGACCACCTTGTAGCCGTTCTCGGCCAGCCACTTCACCAGCCGCTTGGCGGCGGTGCGGCTCTGCGGGTGGATGTCGTGCATCAGCACTATACCCTTGCCGCGCCGCTGGATCGCCGAGACGGTCTTCTGGAACAGCGCCTCGGGGTCCTTCGTGGACCAATCCAGCGTGTCTATCGTCCAGCCCACCGGGACCAGGCCGAGGTCGGAATCTATGGCCTTCAGGGCCTCCACGGAAATGATGCCGTAGGGCGGCCTGAAGAAGCGGGGGGCCTTGCCGGTGGCGCCCTCGATGGAATCCTTGACGCCGCCGAGCTGCCTGAGCGTCTCCTCGGTGGAGAGCGCGGTAAAAGGCTTGCCGGACTCGGTGGCGTGGTTGTAGCCGTGCACCGAGACGAAGTGGCCGTCGGCGGCCTCCTTCTTTATGCGCTCCCTGCCGGGCGCGCCCAGCTTGGCCCCCAGCACGAAGAACACCGACGGGGCGTTGCCCTCCTTCATCGCCTCGGAGACCTCCTCGGTCAGCGGGCCGGGGCCGTCGTCGAAAGTTATGATGACCTCGCCCTTCTTCAGGAAGCCGTCGTACTGCACCAGGAAAGGGACGCCGTTCTTGACGTAGTTGATCTGGCAGTAGCCCTGGCGGACGGGCACGCCGCGGACCGCTTCGCCGGCGGCCTTGTCGGCGCCGTAGAAGCCGAAAACGTCGTTGAGCTCGCTGCTGACGCGGTAGGAGACCCGGGCGGGGCCGCGGGAGGCGGAGCCGGAGTACGACTTCTCTCCGGAGGAGCGGAGGGCGGCGCCCACGGCCTCGAGACGCATGCGCAGGTACTGGCCGGCCGCGGCGGCCTCCATGAACTGCGGGCTGTCCTGCGGCGAGGTATAGGCGGCGTCGGAATAGACCTTGAGCGCGGAAAGGAGTTCGTCGTACTGTGCCCTGAGCGAGGCGGCGTCGGCGGCCGGGGCGGAGGCCGCGGGCACCTCCACCGAGGAGGGTTCGGCGGTCAGGCCGAAGCCGGCGGCCCCGGCGGAAGCCAAGGGCAGCGCGGCGAGGACGGCGGCGATAAAGGCGGTTCTGTTGCGCATTCGGGTCTCCTTATACGCTTATATTATGGCGCATAAGGCGCCGGCGCGGGAGAGCCGAAAGGGTAACGGACGGCGTTTTTTGGGCCCAGGCCCGGGGGGGCCGGAGGTCCCGGGCGGGCTAGACGCCGCTGGTGATGAAGTACCAGATCAGCAGGGCGATGATCAGGGAGAGCAGCTTGATCTGCCAGTTCCTGGAGAAGAGCTCCGGTATGTTCATATCAGGCGTGAGGGGGCTGGGCGCCGGGCTGGGGCTGGGCGCCGGGCTGGGGCTGGGCGCCGGGCGGCGGCGGCTCCTGGCGGGAAGCCCTGCGCAGCAGCGTGCGCTCCGCCTTGGAGCGGTACAGCTGGTAGAGCATGGCTTCGAGGTCCTTGGGGTCGGCGTGCTGCTGCAGTTTGCCGTTGCGCGCCACGGAGAGCATGCCGGTCTCCTCCGAGACTATCACGATGATGGCGTCGGCGACCTCGCTGAGGCCCAGCGCGGCGCGGTGGCGCATCCCGAGGATCTTGGAAAGCTCGTGCTGCTCGGTCAGCGGCAGGATGCAGCCGGCGGCGACCAGGCGGTTGTTGGCTATCACGGCGGCGCCGTCGTGCAGCAGCGTGTTCTCGTGGAAGACGGTGAGCAGCAGCTCCTTGGACACCTCGCCGTTGACGCGCACGCCGCTCTCGACGATGTCGCGCAAGGCCATGTCCTGCTCGAGGACGATCAGCATGCCCATCTTCTCGCCCATCGCCGAGCGGACCGCCTCCATCATCTCCCCGATGAAGCGGTATTCCTGCGACACCAGCACCCGGCCCAGCGGGTTGGAGCCGATGTTGGCGAGCGCGAAGCGGATCTCGGGCTGGAAGACGACGATCAGCAGCAGGATGCCGGCCAGCCAGAACTGCTGCATCAGCCAGACGGTGGCCGACAGGTGCAGGAACTGCGCCACGGCGGTGACGACGGCCAGGATGAAGACGCCCCAGATGACCTGCATCGCCCGCGTGCCCTTGAGCAGCAGGATCAGCCTGTAGACGATGTAATAGACGGCCAGTATGTCGGCCAGGTCCCTTACGTATCCGAGGTATGCCGTCACCAGTTTCCCCTTAAGCCTTGGCGCCCGCTATCAGGGCGTCTATCTCCGCCGCGTCCACGACCTCGCTCTCGATGAGCTTGCCCGCTATCGCGTCGAGCGCCTTGCGGTTGCCGGTCAGCACGGCCTTGGCCTTCATATAGCAGTCGCTGACGATGCGCTTGATCTCCTCGTCCACGCTGCGCGCGGTCTCGTTGGAATAGCCCACGTTGCGCGTCAGGTCGCGGCCCAGGAAGACCTCCGACTCCTCTTTCTTCAGCGACAGCGGCCCGATCTTGTCGCTCATGCCGAACTCGAGCACCATCTTGTGCACGTAGCTCGTCACCTTAGAGAGGTCGTCGTGCGCGCCGGTCGTGATCTCGCCGATGGCGATCTCCTCGGCGGCGCGGCCGCCCAGCAGCACGCACAGGCGGTTCAGGATCTCGGTCTTGGAGGTCAGGTACTTGTCCTCGATCGGCATCTGCAGCGTGTAGCCCAGCGCCGGGCCGCGCGGGACGATGGTGACCTTGTGCACCGGGTCGCAGCCGGGCAGGATCTTGGCCACCAGCGTGTGGCCGGCCTCGTGGTAGGCCACCACGCGCTTCTCCGCGTCGGAGATGATGCGGGACTTGCGCTGCGGGCCGGCGATGCTCTTCTCGATGGCCTCCTCCAGGTCCTTCAGGTCCACCGACTTCTGCTCCTTCTTCGCCGCGATGATCGCGGCCTCGTTGACGATATTGGCCAGGTCCGCGCCGGTGAAGCCGGGGGTGTTGCGCGCTATAACGGACAGGTCGGTGCCCTCGGTCAGCTTGACCTTGCGGGCGTGCACGTTCAGGATCTCGAGGCGGCCCTTGATGTCCGGCACCGGCACGTTGATGCGCCGGTCGAAGCGGCCGGGGCGCAGCAGCGCGGTGTCCAGCACGTCGGGGCGGTTGGTCGCGCCGATGAGGATGATGCCTTCCTTGGACTCGAAGCCGTCCAGCTCGACGAGCATCTGGTTGAGCGTCTGCTCGCGCTCGTCGTGGCCGCCGCCGATGCCGGCGAAGCGGGAACGCCCGACGGCGTCCAGCTCGTCGAGGAAGATGATGGCCGGGGCCGATTTCTTGGCGCGCTCGAACAGGTCGCGCACGCGGCTGGCGCCCACGCCGACGAACATCTCGACGAACTCGGAACCGGAGGAGGTGAAGAAAGGCACGCCGGCCTCGCCCGCCACGGCGCGGGCCAGCAGCGTCTTGCCGGTGCCGGGGGGGCCGTAGAGCAGCACGC
>JAJZRA010000117.1 GCA_021847485.1 bacterium | reverse complement strand
AATTGGTCGCCTAGGCGCCGGTGCCGGCGGTGCCGTAGTCCACGACCACGTTGACCTTGTCGGTCGTGCCGACCTTCTTCA
The DNA here is from genome assembly GCA_021847485.1 of bacterium. GTDB lineage: Bacteria > Elusimicrobiota > Elusimicrobia > Elusimicrobiales > UBA9959 > UBA9959. Next base: position 3,046 of record JAJZRA010000117.1, on the reverse strand, counting down.
TCTCGGCGATGTCCTTCTCCGCCCACTTGCCGGAGAGGCCGAACAGCGCGCTCTGCGCCAGGTCGTTCTTGGCGTTCATGAAGACCATCACGGTCCACTCTTTGGTGACCTTGGAGGCCTCGGGCTTGCCGGGCTTTATGATATCGAGGATGCCTTTGTCGGCCTGCATCGCGCGCACGTCGTCGGCGGAGAGGCCGTTGAGGTCGAAGCCCTGGGCTTTCACGGCGGAGGCGCCGAACAGGGCCAGGGAGAGCACGGAAAGGAACTTCAGGTTCTTGTTCATCATGCATATAGTCTAGCCGTTACGGCGTTCCCGGCGTAGAGGCCTTGGTCCCAAAGGAGGGCCGTTTTAGGGCCTAGTCCGCCCTGGGCCCTTTGGAAGAGCGGCGAGCCCCCGGGGGGGACAATGCTATAATTTAGATATCATTAGAGAGGGCGCGTGAAAGCAAAAATATCCATAATCACCGGTTTCCTGGTAGGCGCTGTCCTGCTCTATTTCGCTTTCCGCAACATAGACTTCCGCTCCCTCATGGCGGTCTACGCCGGGGTCAAGGCCGTCTACCTCCTGCCGTTCGTCGTTACCGCGCTGGTCGAGCTGCTGCTGCGCGCCCTGCGCTGGCGGCTGCTGCTGAACCCTTCCCGCCCGGTGCGCCTGGCGGATACTTTCAGGCTGCAGGCCATCGGCCTCGCGCTCAGCAACATCCTGCCGCTGCGGCTGGGCGAGATCGCCCGCGCCACTTTCGGCGCCGGCATCTTCGGCATCCCCGTGTTGACCGTCCTCTCCACCATCCTGGTCGAGCGCGCCCTCGACGTGCTGGTGCTGTTCCTGCTGTTCGCGGCGGCGGCCTGGACCGGCGGCCTGACGGGCGGCTTCCTCAATTACGGCGGGCTGATGTGGGTGATGTTCGCCGGCCTGTTCGCGGGCCTGGGCGCGCTGGTCTTCGCCGACGAGCTGATAGCCCACCACTGGCTGGCCGGCTTCTTCGCGCGGTTCCCGCGGGTCCGCACCGTCTTCGAGCGCCTGGCGATGGGCGTGAAGGGCTTCCACTCCTTCCGGAGCGGCGCGCTGATCATGCTGTGCGCCGCGGGGCAGTGGCTGCTCGACGCGCTGAACTACTACTGGATGGCGCTGGCCTTCGGGCTGGAGGGCACGCTGAGCGCCGCGCGCTGCGTGGCGCTGGTCTTCTCCGGCGCGGCCGCCGCCTCGGTGCCCGGGATGCCGGGCTATTTCGGCAATTTCGAGTTCACGCTGAGCCGCGTGATGAAGGCCTGGGGCGTGCCCGAGCACGTCGGCTTCGCCTTCGCCTCCTACACTCACGTGGCCGTCTACGTCCTGATCACCGTGCTCGGCGTGGTCTTCATCTACCAGATGGGGCATTCGGTGGGCAAGCTCTGGAGCCAGTTCTCCGGCGAAGCCGGGGGCGGCAAGTGAAGATCTCCTCCGTGCTGATGCTCAGCCAGACCTTCCACCCGGTGATAGGCGGGTCGGAGAAGCAGGCGCTCGAGATCTCCCGCGCCCTCGTGAAGCGCGGCGTGAAGGTGACCGCGCTGACCCGCCTGCGCCCCGGCCTGCCCGCCGAGGAGACCGTCGACGGGGTCGCCATAAGGCGCCTCGCCTGCCCCGGCTCCGGGGCCCTCAATTCCGCGGTGTTCCTGCTCAAGAGCTTCTTCTGGATGCTGGCCAACCGGGCCTCGTACGACGCGGTGCACGTGCACCTGGCCTCTTCGCCGGCCGTGGGCGCCGCGGTGGCCGGCCGCCTTACCGGCAAGCGCGTCGTGGTGAAGCTCGGCGGCGGCAAGGGCGTCGACGAGATCTCGCTCTCGCAGCGGACCTTCCTGGGCCGGCTGAAGCTGGCCTTCTTCCGCGCGGCGCGCCCCGAGCTGCTGGTGATGAACGACGAGGTCTACGAGTGGCTCAGGGGCGAGCCGGCCTACGCGGGCTTCGACCTGCGGCGCTTCCGCAACGGCGTGGATACCGGCCGCTACACGCCGCCGCTCTACAACGAGAAGATCAACGCCAAGACCGCCGTCGGCCTGGACAATACGCCGGTCTTCCTGTTCGTGGGGCGCCTGTCCCCCGAGAAGCGCGTGAAGGAATTCGTCGAGGCCTGGGCCGAGATCATGCAGGAGGGAGCCGCGCCCCCGCGGATCAGGCTGGTCATCGTCGGCGGCGGCCCCGAGGAGGCCGCGCTGCGCCGCGCCGTGGCGGATTTCGGGCTCTCGCAGAACGTGCTGCTGACCGGCCCGAAGGACGACCTGCTGCCCTATTACCGCGCGGCGGACGTGTTCATCCTGCCGTCCATTTCCGAGGGGCTTTCCAATTCCATGCTGGAGGCGATGGCCTGCGGCGTCGCCGTCATGGCCAGCCGCGTGGGCGGCGCCAAAGAGGCGGTGGCCCCCGGGGTGAGCGGCTGCCTTTTCGACCCGCTCAACCGGGCCGAGCTGAAGGACTGCATAAGGGCCTTCGTGGCCGATCCCGGCCTGGCGCTCCGGATGGGCGAGCAGGCCCGCAAGACCGCGGTAGAGAAATATTCGATGGCGCGGGTCGCCGACGAGCTGCTGGCGATCTACGGGGAGAGCTGATGTGCGGCATCTGCGGCATCTATAACCACGGCTCGGGCCTGCCGGTCACGCGGGAGGCCCTGAAGGCCATGAACGACCTGATCGTCCACCGCGGGCCGGACGACGAGGGCTATTTTCTCCACGAGAACGCCGGCCTGGCCATGCGCCGCCTGTCGATCATCGACCTCTCGACCGGCCACCAGCCGATAGCCAACGAGGACGAGTCCTGCTGGATAGTCTTTAACGGCGAGATCTACAATTTCCAGGAGCTGCGCGAGGGCCTGCTGGCCCGAGGCCACAAGTTCCGCACGAAGAGCGACACCGAGGTCATCCTGCACCTCTACGAGGAGATGGGCCCCGATTTCCCGAAGGTCCTGCGCGGGATGTTCGCGGTGGCGGTCTGGGACAAGCGCCGCCGGCGGCTGACGCTGGCGCGCGACCGCCTGGGCAAGAAGCCGCTCTATTACGCCGTCACGCCATCTAG
>JAJZRA010000116.1 GCA_021847485.1 bacterium | reverse complement strand
GGGCATGAACATCGCGTAGTAGCCCTTCACGTCCACGTTGGCGGAGTGCATCCAGGTGGCGACCACGTCGAGCTCGCTGCCGACGTGCTTCTTCGCGAAGGTGTTCTTGTTGTTATCGGCCGAGAAGTCGTAGTACTTCGCGGCGACGTTCAGCTTCTCCAGCTTGGACGGGGTCCAGTTGGCGCCGACGTTGTAGGTGACCAGGCCGTCAGCCGCGGCGTAGACCAGGGTGGTCTCGTAGCCGCCGCCCATGATGATGCCGGGGCGGTAGTCGCTGTTGATGGCGTGGAAGGACTCGTCCTTGGTGTTGGCCTTGTCGTCGCCGGACTGGAAGACGTACTCGGCGTTGACACCCAGCTTGCCGTACAGGTCCATGGAATAATCCACGTTGGCCTTGTAGGCGTAGCCCTGGTGCTTCATGTCGGTCTTGGTCTCCTGGCCCATGTTCATGTCGTACTCGGCGGCCACGAGCAGGTTCTTCACCTGCGGGATCGCGTAGTTGGCGCGGATGCCGAGCAGGGTCAGGTAGTCGTTCTGGCCGAGGTTGGTGTTATTGTCGTTCTTCTGGTAGACATAGGCGTTCAGGTTGACGTTCTTGACCGAGGTCTTGACGTTCAGACCGGACACGTTGATGTCGTCCTTGCCGGCGTTGGGCGCGGTCGCCTGCTTCTGCTTGGCGATGATCGCGTTGAAGTCCCAGTCCAGGCCCAGGCCGTTGGTCTTGTACCAGCCGGTCCAGCCGTCGATGGCGGTGAGGCTCATCGGGGAGGTATAGGGCCACATGCGGGGGCCGTAGTAGATGACCATGTCGCCGGCCTCGCCGTAGAACTGGCGGCCGAGCTTGTGGTCGATGCCGATAACGCCCTTCAGGTTCAGGTAGGCCTGCTCGAAGTAGACGTTGTCCAGTAGGCCGTTGCCGCCGATACCGTCGCTGACGTTCTCGGAGTTCTGGCCGTACTGCCGGTTCTCTTTCACCGCGGTCACGACCGCGTTCACGTCCTCGTTCAGGTCGAAGCCCGCGTTCACCATCACGCGCGTATCAACGAAGCCCTTCTTGTCGGTGAGCTTCTTGTTGAAGTCCGCGTTGTCGATGTTGTAGGCGTTGACCTCTATCTTGCCGTCGTACTTGAAGTTCTTGAGCAGCTCGGCGTTGGCAACGTTGCCAACGAGCGCGAGCAGCGCAAGCACGCTCATTGCTTTTTTCATTAAGTAACTCCTCCTTGCTTTGTCGTAAGCCCGTTTCCGGGGCTTAGTTCCGGTCCCTCGCGGGGCCGGTACTACACTGCACTCACTGCCGGGTTGCCTTAGCTATACCTGGAGCAAGCTCCACGTGCGGCTCCGGCTGCCCTGGCAGTCAGGGCCTTGCGCCCCTACCGGGGCCTACGGCCTTGCTGGTCCCCTTTCGGGGGCCTTAAGGAGAAGCGCCTTTAAATTGGCGCTCCGCTTCCCCCCTTACAACCCCGGGGCTGGCGGACTCCCGGATCCGGGAGCCTCCTCTACAGAGCAATACCATTATTACAAAAGCGTTACATCTATGTCAACTATATATTTAATTATAAGCTCCTATATGTCAAAACGCGACAAAAGAGCTTGATATATGTCAAGAATCCCGGGCTGGCTCGGCGTCGGAGAAGCGGCGCCATATGCCGGTGAGAGAGGTGCCGAGGCCGTAGAGGAAGAAGACCCCGGCCGCGGTTATGATCAGGTAGGGCAGCAGGTGCGAGGCCGCGGCGAAAGCCAGCGCGGCGTCGCGGCCTATGCCCCAGCCGCCCAGTACCGAGCTGACGGCCAACTCGAAAGCTCCGAAGTAGCCGGGCATGCCAGGGGCGGACGAGGCGGCCGCGCCGGTGAAGGACAGCAGGACGCTGCGGCCTATGGTGGCGGCCGGTCCCAGGCCGAAAGCGTGGGCCAGCCAGTAGTAGTTGAGCGCGTTCATGGTCCACTGCAGCGCCGCCAGCAGGAAGACCGCGGCCGCGGTGCCGGGCGAGCGCAGTGCCTTAAGCCCCAAGCCGAGGTTGCGCGCCGCGCGTTCCAGCCTGGGGCTGCGGCGCGTCAGCGCGCGCGCGGCCGGCACTGCCAGCGCGGCCGCGGCGGCCAGGCCGAGGGTCCAGGCCTGCCAGCCGCCCGGCAGGCGCGCGGCGAGTCCCGCGGCGCCGGCCGCGCCCGCGAAGAGCGTAAGCAGGGCCGCCATGTCCAGGACCTTCTCCGCCAGGATGGTGGCGGCCACGGTAAGAAAATTTATCCCGAAGAACTCCGCGCCGTAGGCCCCGCGCGCCAGTTCCCCCAGCCGCAGCGGCAGCAGGTTGTTGAGCGCCAGCGCCGCCGTCTCCAGCCTGGCGGCGTCCCAGACCCGCACCCGGCGCGCGGGCTTCAGCAGCAGCGCCCACTTGAGGCCGCGGATGGCGAGCTCCGCCGAGACGGTCAGCAGCACCAGCGCCGCGGGGCCGGGCCTTACCCCGGCCAGCACGGCGGCGACCGCGCGCAGGTCCGCCTTCCGGAAGGCGAACCAGAGCAGCGCCGCGCTGAGCGCCGCCGTCGCGGCGATGGAGATGAACTTCTTCATTATCTTTTGTCCCGGCTGCCGGATATCTGTTACAATTAAAGACCCCGATGAACCTCTTCTCGAAATTCTCCGCTTTCTTCGCCACCGACTTCTACCTCGGCTGCGTCCCGTCCAAGCTCACCGGCAAGCCCCGGGCCACCGGCGGCGGCACGCTCGGCACGCTGCTCGGGCTGGCGCTGACGCCGCTGCTGCCGCATGACCGCGCGGCTTACGCCGTCTTCCTGGCCGCGGCCTGCGTCTTCGCGGTGATAGTGGCCCACCGCTACTGCGCCGACACCGGCATAGAGGACGACCAGCGCGTCATCATAGACGAGACCGTCGGCTACTGGACGGCCGCGGCCTGGCTGCCCCACAGCCTGCCCGCGCTGGCGGTGGCCTTTGCCCTGTTCCGGGCCTTCGACGGCCTCAAGCCCTGGCCTATCAGGCAGGTCGACGACGCCGTCGGCGGCGGCCTCGGGGTCGTGCTCGACGACGTGCTCGCCGGCGTGGCCGCCAACCTGGTGCTGCGCGGCCTGCTGTATTTCCTGCCTTTCCTGCGCTGAAAAAATAAAAGAGCGTAAAAGCCGCGCCCCGGGCCGGAAGACCCGGGGCGC
>JAJZRA010000003.1 GCA_021847485.1 bacterium | reverse complement strand
GGGGAAGTGCCCTCCGACATGCAGGGGTTCGAGCGGCAGCTGGTGGAACTGGCGAAGAAGCACATATAGCCGCAGATTGGCTATAATATAGTCGTCGCGACGGATCGGTACGCGCCCGTAGTGAAATGGATATCACGGGAGCCTCCGAAGCTCTAAGTGCAGGTTCGATTCCTGCCGGGCGCACCAGATCCGTTGTAAGGAACCCGGAGCGGGACATAATTATGTCCCGCGGCAGGAATCGAAAGGCGCAGCCGCGAGGGCAGCAGCCCGCAGCGGCGAGCCGGGGTCGCGGGCCGAGGTCCGCGACGGCGGACCGAGGACCTGTGACCGATTCCTTCCGGGCGCACCAGATCCGGGCCGGTCGGGGCCGGCCAGCCTCCCAGATGAATTTCGAAGAAGAGATATCCCTCCTGGTAAAATCCCGGTACCCGCTGGTGGCCGTGGACACCATCGACGAGAATTACGTCATGGGCCAGCTCAGGAGCGCGGCCGCGGGCCTGGGCTTCACGCTCTATCCGTGGTCCCTCACCGAGGGCCTGCGCGTGGGCGGCAACGCCAACTCCTTCTACAAGACCGGCGACCCGGCAGCGATGCTGCGGATCGCCGGCGACCTGGTCAAGGAATCCCGCAACTGCCTGTTCGCGCTGGCGGACTTCGACCGCTTCCTCTCCGACGCGGCCGTCGCCCGCCTGTTCAAGGACCTGCTCGACCGCATGAACGGCACTCCCGCCACCGCCGTGCTGATCGGCGGCGAGGTAAAGCTGCCCCCGGACATAGCGCCGCTGGCCGCGCGCATCCAGGGCGGCTACCCGGACGAACGGGAGATCCTGGCCGAGATCAACCGGGCCGTGGCCGAGTTCCGCCGGAGCGCCGCCCGCCTGGAGGTGGACATGCCGCCCGAGGCGCTGCGCCGCGCGGTGAAGACCCTCAACGGGCTGTCCATCCAGCAGATCCGCAACGTCCTAAACGTCTGCATGCTCAAGGACTCGCGCTTCGACGCCTCCGATATCGAGGAGATGGAGAAGTTCAAGAAGCAGGCCTTCGACCGCGAGGGGATCCTGGAATATTTCGGTTCCGAGAAGCCGGCGGGCATCGCGGGCTTCGACAATCTCAAGCGCTGGATCAACGACCGCAAACGCTCGTTCTTCTCCGACGGCCCGCTGCCGCCGCCCAAGGGCGTGCTGCTGCTGGGCGTGCAGGGCTGCGGCAAATCGCTGGCGGCCAAGGTGACCGCCGGAGAGCTGGGCATACCGCTCTACCGGCTGGACCTGACGCGCCTCTACTCCAAGTACATCGGCGAGACGGAGGAGAACCTGCGCAAGGCGCTGGCCACCGTGGAGCGCCTGGCGCCGGTCTGCCTGTGGATAGACGAGATCGAGAAGATCTTCGCCGCCTCCTCGAGCGACGTGGACGGCGGCGTCTCCAAGCGCGTGCTCGGCACGATGCTGACCTGGATGCAGGAGCGCAAGGACCGCTCCTTCATCGCCGCCACCTCCAACGACATCAATAACCTGCCGCCCGAGCTGCTGCGCAAGGGCCGCTTCGACGAGATCTTCTTCGCCGACCTGCCGGACGCCGCCGCGCGGGCAGGCATCCTGCGCATCCACCTGGCCAAGCGCGGCCTGGACCCGGCGCAGTTCGACCTGCCCGCCCTGGCCGCCGCCAGCGAGGGCTTCAGCGGCGCCGAGATAGAGCAGGCGGTCATTTCCGCCCTCTACAGCGCCTCGGGGGCGGGGGAGAACACCTCCGGCCGGCACGTCCTGGAGCAGCTTAAGCTGACCAGGCCGCTGTCGGTGATCAAGGCCGAGGCGGTCGAGTTCGTCCGCGCCTGGGCCAAAGAGCGCGCCATCCTGCCCGTCTGACGGGCGCTCCTTAAAAAGTGAATCCGCAGCGCGCCGCGGGGCGCGCGGACTTGCTATAATCTTATCAGCGGACTTGATCCGGCGACGGACAGGTACCCACGGTATGAAAAGACTCTACGGCATAGCCGGCGACGGCCGCGCTTCGCGGCATCTGCGGCGCTACTTCAGGCTGCTCGGCCTTCCTTATAAACTCTGGCACAGGCGCCTGGGAAAGACCCCCGGGGCCGTCCTCGCGCCCTGCTCCACGGTCTTCGTGCTGCTGCCGGACGCGGCCATACTGCCATTCATAAACTCCAATCCTTTCCTGCGGAAGAAGACCCTGGTGCACTTCTCCGGCAGCCTCACGCTGCCGGGCGTCCGCGCCATGCACCCGTTCAGGCCGCTCTCAGGCCGCCTGCTGGACCTGGCCGCCTACAGGGCCATCCCCTTCGCGGTGGAGCCCGGCTTCCCGCTGAAGCGCCTGGTGCCGGAGTTCGGCAACCCGTCCTTCGCCGTACGCCCGGAAGACAAGCCGCTCTACCACGCCCTCTGCGTGCTCGGGGCTAACCTGCCGGTGCTGCTCTGGAGCCGCGCCGCGGCGGGCCTCTCCGCTTTCGGCGTGAGCCGCGCCGCCGCCGGGGATTACTTCCGCTCCTCGCTCGATAATTTCGCCGCCGATCCGGAGCGCGCCCTCACCGGCCCCATAGCCAGGGGGGACAGGGCCACCGTCGCGGCCAACATCAAGGCCCTGGGCCGCGACCCGTACGCCGGGGTCTACAAAGCTTTCGCCGGAGCCTATAAGAGGAAAAAATGAAGATAACGGACTTTTATAATTACCGCAAGCCGGGGCCGAAGATCTCGATGGTCACGGCCTACGACTACACGCTGGCCGCGATAGCCGCCCGTTCCGCCGCCGACTGCGTGCTCGTGGGCGACAGCGCCGCGATGGTGATGCACGGCCACCCCAGCACCATAGCCGCCACCACGGAGATGATGGCGCTGCATACCGCCGCCGTCGCGCGCGCCGTAAAGGAAAAACTCATAGTCTCCGACATGCCTTTTCTTTCCGTCCGCAAAGGCCGCGGCCCGGCGATGGAGGCGGTGGAGCTGCTGGCCCGCGCCGGCTCCCAGGCCGTAAAGATAGAGGGCCTGGACGGCCACGGCGACATCGTTTCCCACATAGTCCAGTCGGACATGCCGGTCATGGGCCATCTCGGCCTAACGCCGCAGTCCTTGAACCGCCTCGGCGGCTACCGCACGCAGGGGAAAGACCGGGCCTCCGCGGAGAAGCTCGTGGCCCAGGCGCAGGAGCTCGAGCGCCTCGGCTGTTTCGCGCTGGTGCTGGAATGCGTGCCGGCGGCGCTGGCCGGGCGCATAACGAACCTGCTGAAGATCCCCGTCATCGGTATAGGCGCCGGCCCGCACACGGACGGGCAGGTGCTGGTGCTGCAGGACCTGCTCGGTCTCTACGGCGAGCCGCCGTCCTTCGTGAAGCGTTACCTGGACGGCCGCGCGCTGCTGGAGGGGGCCATAAATTCTTTCGACGCGGAAGTGAAGGCTTCCGTATTCCCGGAGAACAAGAGGAAGGACCATGCAAATAGTGAAAGGAACGAAACGCTGGCGGGCGCTCCGTACGGAGCCCCGGTTCGCGATAGATGAGATAGGCTTCGTCCCGACGATGGGCGCCCTGCACGACGGGCACCTGTCGCTGCTGGAGCGGGCCCGCCGCGAGAACGACCTGGTGGTGGCCAGCGTTTTCGTGAACCCTGCGCAGTTCAACGACCCGCAGGACCTCAGGCGTTACCCGCGCCCGGTGGCGGAGGACGTGCGCAAGCTGGAAGCGGCCGGCGCCGACTACCTGCTGCTGCCCTCGGCGGAGGACATCTACCCCGACGGCTACCGCTACCGCGTCACCGAGACGGCCGACAGCGCTGGGCTCTGCGGCGCGTTCAGGCCGGGGCATTTCGACGGCGTGCTGACCGTGGTCCTGAAGCTCCTCAACCTGGTGCGGCCGGCGCGCGCCTACTTCGGCGAGAAGGATTACCAGCAGTACCGCCTGATCAAGGGCATGGCGGAAGCCTTCTTCCTGGACACGGAGATGATCCCCTGTCCCACGCTGCGCGAACCCGACGGCCTGGCGATGAGCTCCCGCAATCTGCTGCTGGAGCCGGAACACCGCGAACTGGCGCCGGAGCTGTACAGGGCGCTGCGCTCGAAGAACTCTCCCGCGGAGATAAAGCGGCGCCTGGCGGCGCTCGGCTTCAAGCCGGATTACGTCGAGGAGCGCTGGGGCCGCAGGTTCGCCGCGGCCCGGCTCGGCAAAGTGAGGCTGATAGACAATGTTAAGGCCTAAGAAGAACATACTCTTCCAGCTGACCGGCTCGATAGCCTGCTACAAGGCCTGCGGCGTCATTTCGCGGCTGGTGCAGGAAGGCTATGACGTAAAGACCGCGGTCACGGAGAACGCGCTGAAGTTCATCGGCAAGTCCACGCTGGAGGGCCTTACGCACCACGCGGTCTACGTGGACACCTTCGAGGACCGCTCGGCGCTGGAACACATCGAGCTGACCAAGTGGATGGACCTCGCTATAGTCTGCCCGGCCACCGCCAACGTGATGAACAAGCTGGCCGCCGGCGTGGCCGACGACTTCGTGACGACCCTCTTTCTCGCCTGGGACCAGAAGAAGCCGTATCTTATAGCCCCGGCGATGAACCGCAATATGTGGGCGCACCCGGCCACCCGCCGCGGCGTGAAGACGCTGGAGGACTGGGGCGTGAAGGTGCTGGGCACCGGCAAGGGCTACCAGGCCTGCGGCGACGCGGGGGAGGGGAGGCTGCTCGAGCCCGAGGCCATATATAAGGAGATAATAAAGAACCTATGAAAGTGCTGCTCACTTCAGGCGGCACCCGCGAACCGATAGACGCGGCCCGCTTCATCACCAACCTGAGCACCGGCTATACCGGCCGCGCGCTGGCCGAGGAGCTGGCCTCCCGCGGCTGCGAGGTGCTGTGCCTCTGCGCGGCCGGGGCCATCCGCCCCGCCGGCGGCAGCATCCGCGTGGAGGAGTTCTTCTCCTTCGCGGACCTCAACGGCGCCGTTCAGAAGGCGCTGCGGGCCGAGCCCTTCGACGCGGTGGTGCACCTGGCCGCCGTCAGCGACTATTCCCCTTCCTATATCGAGGCCGACGGCAGGGGCTTCCTGCCGGGCCGCGCCACGAAGCTGGATTCCTCGCCGCTGGAACTGCGCCTGACGCTGCGCCGCAACTTCAAGATCCTCGACAGGATAAAGGGTTACGCGGCCGCCGCCAACAGGCCTAAGCCGCTGCTCGTCGGCTTCAAGCTGACCGCCGGGGCTTCCTCCGGGAAGGTGCTGGAGAAGGTGCGGGCTCTCGCGGCGGCGGACCTGGTGGTGCACAACGACCTCTCCGAGATGAACGGGGCTCACCCGTTCCATGTCTACCGGAAAGGCGTCCTCGAGGCCGACTGCGCGGGTCACGCGGAACTGGCCGAAAAACTTTACGGTTTCATAGCGGAAAGAACGGAGGCATTATGCTGCTAGCATTGGACGTGGGCAATACGCAGATCTTCGCGGGGGTTTTCAAGGGCGACGACGTGGTGGCGAAGTTCAGGGGGACCTCCTGCAACGCCACCGCCGACGAGTTCGGCACGTTCTTCAAGAACGCCATCCGCGAGAGCGGGCTGGACCCGAAGGAAATAACGGAGGTCGCGATCTGCTCGGTGGTGCCGGACCTGCTCTACACGCTGCGCCACATGGCCGTGAAGTACTTCGGCCTGGAGCCGTTCCTGCTGCAGGGCGGCGTGAAGACCGGCCTGAACATCAAGTATAAGAACCCGCTCGAGGTGGGCGCCGACCGCATAGCCAACTCGATAGCGGCCGCGGCGATGTTCCCCGACAGGAACCTCATCATCGTGGACCTGGGCACGGCCACCACGTTCTGCGCCGTCAGCGCGAAGAAGGAATACCTGGGCGGGCTGATAATGCCGGGGCTGCGCATCTCGATGGAGGCGCTCTCCACCCGCACGGCCAAGCTGCCGCGCGTGGAGATCATGAAGCCGCCGGAGCTCGTGGGCAAGACCACGGTGGACTCCATCCAGTCCGGCCTGTACTATTCCAACCTGCTGGCCATCAAAGGAATCTCGGAGAAGATCAGGCAGGAGTATTTCGGCGGGGACGCGCTGTTGCTCGGCACCGGCGGCTTCTCGAAGCTTTTCGAGGACGCGGAGCTCTTCGATAAGGTGGTCCCGGACCTGGTGCTCGCCGGCACGGCCATGGCGGCCCGCATGAACGAGAAGGTGAAGAAATGATACGCACCCTGATGAAGTCGAAGATCCACCGCGTGGCCGCCACGCAGACCGACGTGGACTACAACGGCTCGATAACGATAGACAGCGAGCTCTGCCGGCAGGCCGACCTGCTGGAGAACGAGAAGGTGGACATCTACGACGTGAACAACGGCGCGCGCTTCTCGACCTACGTGATCCCCGGCCCTAAAGGCGTGATCGGGGTCAACGGCGCGGCGGCGCGCCTGGTGCAGAAGGGGGACCTGCTGATCATAGTCTCCTACGCGCAGTACACCGAGGAGGAATGCCGCGGCCACGTCCCCACCGTGATCTGCACCAGCAGGAGCCTGCCCGGCAAGACCGGCCACGCCGAGAAGGTGCTGGCCGCGGCCTGAGGGCGCCAGCCGCCCGATAAAAAAACCCCGGCCGGAGCCGGGGTTTTTTTATGTCCAGGTGGCCGTGGTCAGGCCGGCACGGCCACCTTGTCCTGCGTCAGCGCGTCTATCACGCCGTTGAACAGCGGGCTGGGGCGCATCGCCCTGGAGGTCTTGGCGAAGTCCGGGTGGTAGTAGCCGCCCATGTCCACCGGCCTGCCCTGGGCCGCTATCAGTTCCCTGTTGATCTTCTCCTCGCCGGCCTCCAACTGGCGGGCCGTCTCGGCGAAGCGGTTCTTGAGCTGCATGTCCTTGACCTGCGCGGCGAGCTCCTGAGCCCAGTAGAGGGCCAGGTAGAAGTGGCTGCCGCGGTTGTCGATCTCCCCGACCTTGCGGGCGGGGGACTTGTTGTTGTCGAGGAACTTGGCGATCGCGCGGTCCAGCGTCTCGGCGAGGACCAGGGCCTTCTGGTTGTTGAACATGTTGCCCAGGTGCTCGAGGGAGGCGCCCAGCGCCGAGAACTCGCCGAGCGAATCCCAGCGCAGGTAGCCCTCTTTCTGGAACTGCTGCACGTGCTTCGGCGCGGAGCCGCCCGCGCCGGTCTCGAAGAGGCCGCCGCCGGCCAGCAGCGGCACCACGGAGAGCATCTTGGCGCTGGTGCCGAGCTCGAGTATGGGGAACAGGTCGGTCAGGTAGTCGCGCAGCACGTTGCCGGTGGCCGAGATCGTGTCGAGGCCTTTGCGGATGCGCTCGCAGGAGTACTTGATGGCCTCTACGGGCGCCATGATCTTTATCGTCAGGCCGGAGGTGTCGTGGTCCTTGAGGTAGCGCTCCACCTTGGCGATGACCTGCCGGTCGTGGGCGCGCTCCCTGTCCAGCCAGAACACCACGTGCGCGCCGGTGGCCCGGCCGCGCTTGACGGCCAGCTTCACCCAGTCCTGCACCGGGATGTCCTTGACGCGGCTCATGCGCCAGACGTCGCCCTTCTGCACCTTATGCTCCAGCAGCGCCTTGCCGTCCTGGTCGGTCACCCTGACGGTGCCGTCGGCGGGGATCTCGAAAGTGGTCGGGTGGGAGCCGTACTCCTCGGCCTTCTGCGCCATCAGGCCGACGTTCGGCACGGAGCCCATGGTGGCCGGGTCGAAAGCGCCGTGCTCGCGGCAGTCGTCCATGATGGCCTTGTACATCGTGGCGTAGCAGCGGTCCGGGACCAGCGCCTTGGTCTCAACCAGCTTGCCCTCGGCGTTCCACATCTTGCCGCCGTCGCGCACGACCACCGGCATCGAGGCGTCGATGATGATATCGCTCGGCACGTGCAGGTTGGTGATGCCTTTGGCGGAATCCACCATGGCCAGCGCCGGGCGCTTCGCGTAGACGGCCTTTATGTCGGCCTCGATCTCGGCCTTCTTGCCGGCGGGCAGGGTCTCGAGCTTCTTGTACAGGTCGCCGAGGCCCATGTTGGGGTTTACGCCCAGGGTTTTGAAGGTGTCGGCGTGCTTCCTGAAGACGTCCTCGAAGAAGACCTCTACCGCGTGGCCGAAGAGGATAGGGTCGGAGACCTTCATCATCGTGGCCTTCAGGTGCACGCTGAGCAGCATGCCCTCCCGCTTGGCCTCCTCTATCTTCTCGGCGTAGAATTTCCGCAGGGCCGCGGCGCTCATGAAAGTGCCGTCCACTATCTCGCCGGCCTTCGCCTTGACGCCGCTCTTGAGCACGTGGGGCTTGCCGGCGGAGTCCACCAGCTCGATCTTGAGCTCGCCGTCCTTGTCGACGCAGACCGACTTCTCGTTGCCGTAGAAGTCGCCGCTCTCCATGTGCACGACGTGGCCGCGGGACTCCCTGGTCCACGGCGACAGCTTGTGCGGGTGTTTCCTGGCGAAATTCTTGACCGACAGCGGGGCGCGGCGGTCGGAGTTGCCCTCGCGCAGCACGGGGTTCACGGCGGAGCCCAGCACCTTGGCGTAGCGCTCCTTTATCGCCTTCTCCTCGGGGGTCTGCGGGTTCTCGGGGTAGGCCGGGACCTTGTAGCCCTGGAACTGCAGCTCGCGTATCGCTTCCTTGAGCTGCGGCACGGAGGCGCTGATGTTGGGGAGCTTGATGATGTTGGCCTCGGGGTTGAGCGTCAGCTCGCCCAGGCGGGCGAGGTTGTCCGGCACCTTCTGGCCGGGCTCGAGATGCTCGGGGAAATTGGCCAGGATGCGGCCGGCCAGGGAGATGTCGCTGGTCTCCACGGTTATGCCGGTGCCGTGAGTGAAAGCCTGCACGATCGGCAGCAGGGAATAGGTCGCGAGAGCGGGAGCTTCGTCTATCTTGGTCCAAACGATCTTATGCGTAGCCATGGTTCCTCCTTGGTGCTTTACTGAACGCCGGAGATGCCGGCCGCCGCGCGGCGGCCGCGGATGATTTTAGGGTAGGCGAAAAAGAACGGCTGTCGGCGCCCGGGGGCGTTCCCGAACTATAAGATATTTTAATAAAGCGGCGGGGGTGCGGGCAAGCATTGGTATAATAGGCGTATGCCAGCCACCGAGCCAAGGACCATCCTCGTCACCGGCGCCACCGGCTATATAGGCGGGCGCCTCGCGCCCCGGCTGATAGCGGCAGGGTACCGGGTCAGGTGCCTGGCGCGCGGCCCGGAACGGCTGGCCGGGCTGCCTTGGGCCTCCGCCGCGGAAATATTCAAGGGCGACGTGTATAAGGACGAGGGCCTCGCGGCCGCCCTGGCCGGGACGGACGCCGCCTACTACCTGGTCCATTCCATGGCCGACGAGCCCGGCTTCGCCGCCATGGAGGCGGCTTCGGCCGAAAATTTCGCCCGGGCCGCCGCGGCGGCCGGCTGCAAGCGGATCATCTACCTGGGCGGGCCCGGCAAGGACGGCTCATGCCTGTCGCCTCATCTTTCCTCGCGCCACCGCGTGGGGGCCATACTCGGCTCGACCGGGGTCCCGGTCACCGAGCTGCGCGCGGGGATGATAGTGGGCTCGGGCAGCGTCTCCTTCGAGATGATCCGCTACCTGGTGGAGCGGCTGCCGCTGATCCCGGCCTGCAGCTGCCTTAACACGCTTTCCCAGCCGCTGGCGGTGAGGGACGTCCTGTCCTACCTGGCCCTGTGCCTGAAGAAACCGGAGACCGCCGGCAGGGTCATCGAGATCGGCGGCTCCAGCTCGCACCGCTACCGCGACCTGCTGCGCATCTACGCCGAAGTGCGCGGCCTGCGCAGGCGCTTCCTGGAGCTGCGCAGCTGGAACCTGAACATCTGCAGCGCGGGGATAGGGCTGCTGACGCCGGTCCCGCGCGTCTTCGCGCGCCCGCTGCTGGAGAGCCTCAGCTGCGACGTCTCCTGCGACATTTCCGAGGCCGCGCGGCTGTTCCCCGAGGTCAGGCCGCTGGACTACGCCACGGCGGTAAAGTACGCGCTGGTCCGCCTGAGCGAGAACGCCGTGGAGACTTCCTGGACCGCGGCCTACACGCCTTCGTACGCCAAGGCCTATACCTTCGAGGACAGGGAAGGCATGATCAGCCACGCGCACGTGCTGGACATAGGCGCGCCGGCGGCGGCCGTCTTCCGGGTCTTCTCCGGCATCGGCGGCAGGCGCGGCTGGTTCTACGGGCAATGGCTCTGGTGGCTGAAGGCCCTGCAGGACAGGCTGGTGGGCGGCATAGGCATGCGCCGCGGCCGCCGCCACCCAGACGAGATCAGGCAGGGGGAGGCGCTGGACTCCTGGCGCGTGGAGCGGGTCATGGAGGACCGCCTTATGCTGCTGCGCGCCGAGATGCGCCTGCCCGGCAAGGGCTGGCTGCAGTTCGAGGCCGTGCCCCGGGGGGAGGCCGCCTGCACGCTGCGCCTCACCGCCTATTTCGAGCCCCACGGCCTTTCCGGCAGCGTCTACTGGTACGGGCTGTACCCGGCCCACGCCTTCATGTTCCGCGGTCTCGCGCTGGAGATAAAGCGCCGGGCCGAGGCGGCATTTAATTAGGCAAAAAAGGTATGATTTACCTTACCTATGCAAATCACGCTGGAAACCGACTACGCGGTGCGCTGCCTGGTCTACCTTAAGGACCACGCCGGCGAGACCCGCGTGCTCGGCGACATCTCGAAAGGTACTCTCATCCCCCGCGCCTTCCTCTCCAAGATCCTGCAGAAGCTGATCCGGGCCGGCCTGGTCAGCTCGACCAAGGGCAAGAACGGCGGCTTCACGCTGGCGGTTCCCGCGCGCGGCGTCAGCGTCTACCGGATCATGCAGGCCGTCTGCGGCCGCGAGTCCGTGCTGAAGACCGTCTGCCGCAAGCCCGGCCGCCCCTGTTCCCTGAGCCGGTCCTGCAGGATAAGCGCCGTCTGGCGCGACCTCTGCGGGCTGGTCAGGAAGAAGCTGGAGAGCCACAGGCTTTCCGACCTCTGATCCCGCCGGCGTCCGGCCGGAGGCCCTTTATGCGCCTTGTTCCCCGGCCCGGGTCCCGGGCTGCTGCCGCTCGAAGACCAGCAGCGTTTCGGCGTGCGGCGTGTTGGGGTAGAAGTCGAAGCCGGCCGACCTGATTATCTTGTATTTCTCCAGGAAGAAAGCGGCGTCCCGGCCCTGCGTGATGGGGTTGCAGGACAGGTAGACGATGCGCTTCGGCAGGATCTCCATGATGCGCTTTATCACCTTGTTGTGCAGGCCCGCGCGCGGCGGGTCCAGCACCAGGATGTCGGTCCCGTCGAAGATGCCGTCCTTCGTCTTCTCCGACAGCGAGCAGAGCATCTCGAAGTTCTTCGCGCCGAGGCTTTCGGCGTTCAGCGCGGCGTACTTCGCCGAGCTGCCGGAGGCTTCCACCGCGAGTACCTTGCCGGCCAGGTCGCGCAGGGACAGGCCTATCACGCCGACGCCGGAGTAGAGGTCCACCAGCTTGCCGCACTTGTAGGCGGCCGCGCGGATCTCCTTCAGGGCCTCGGTGAACAGTTCGATGTTGTTCTGGAAGAAGCAGTCGAAGCCGTAATAGAACTTGCTGCCCAGGATCTCCTCGGTCACGAATTCGTGCCCCCAGGTCTTGAGTATCCCGTCCACCTGGCTGACGGAGCTGACCGGGTTGGAGTAGACGGCGAGGAAGCCGTCCAGCCCCTCCACCTTCATGTCCGGCAGCTCTATGTCCTGCCGTTTCAGGAACAGCGCGGCCACGCGCGAGCCGGGATTCTTGGCCTCGCGGATTATCAGGGTCTTCAGGTCCGCGGTGGAGAGCTTCAGGCCGTTGAGTATCTCCAGCACCTTTTTGGCGGCGGCGTTGGCCGCCGGGCTTATCAGCGCGCAGCCTTCGGGCAGCAGGTATTTCTCGCGGTAGTTGCCGCGCTTGTGGAACGCGAAGCTCAGCGCGCCCGGTTCGCCGGTGAAACTGTACTCTATTTTCGTGCGGTAGCCGAAGACGTCCTTCGCGCCGTAGAACTTGTCCAGGCGGATGGTCTCTTTCGTCGTCTGGTAGAGCAGGTCTTCGATGAGCTCCTTCTTGGTCTCGCACTGGAAGGCGTACTCCATGACCTGCCACGGAGAGCAGCTCAGGTAATGGTCCTCCCGCGGGGCGACGCGCTTCGGCGAGGGAGTAACGATCTCCAGCAGTTCCGCCTCGGCGAAGTTCTTCTTCTCGAACGTGACCCGCACGCGGGCGGTCTCCCCCGGCAGCACGCCGTAGCAGAAGACTACCTTGCCTTCGCTGCGGCCCAGCGCTTTGCCCTCGCCTACTATCTTTTTGAACTCCAGCGTGATCTCTCTCATAAAATCCGTGTCTCCCCGTCGCTTTTGTTTTATATACTACAATTTATGGGGGAACCTCTCCAGAAGCTTCCCGTGCCGCCCTCCCGCCGCTACTTGAGCCGGGCCTCGCTGGCGCTGGCCGCCGCGGCGCTCGTCCTCAACGTGACCGCCTGCTGGAAGGTCTACCGCCACGAGCCGCTGCGCGAGGCCGCGTCCCGCTCCCTGCTGGCCTCCTCCTCCCGCTTCTTCTACGATTCCGGCCCGGCCGAGCCGCTGCCCGTCTTCCTGCTGAAGGTCCCGACGGCGCTGGGGGCCGACCCCGATACCGCGCTGCGGGCCGAGGGACTGGCCGCCTACTGCCTGCTGGTCGCCGTCACCTTCTTCGCGCTGCGGCGCCGCTTCGGCGAGACGACCGCCGCTATGGCCGCGCTGTTCCTGGCGGCCAACCCCTACGCCGGCTATTACGCCGTGCAGGGGGATTCCCACCTCTACGCGCTGCTCTTCCTCGTGCCTTTCTGGTATTACTTCGACCCGCCCCGCGGCGGCCTGCGCGCCGCGCTGGCGGCCGGCCTTTTCGCGGGGCTGGCCTGCCTGAGCCGGCTGGACGCGGCCTGGGCCGTGCTGATAATGGCCGCGCTGTCGCTGGCCGTACGGCGCCGGCCCGGCGCCTTGAAGAACGCGGCGCCGGCGCTGGGCCTGGCGCTGCTGCTGGTCCTGCCGTACCTGGCGGTGCAGCGGGCCAAGTACGGCAGCCCGCTCTATGCCCAGCAGCTGGCCCTGAGGCGCTGGGACAACGTGGACCGTTACGGCTATACGCCGGGGGCGCCCTACGGGGCCGGCCCCCTGGGCGTGACCGCTTTCCTGCTCCGCAAGGGTCCCGCCGGGGCGCTGCAGGACGCGTTCAGCGGGCTTGGCCGCGCCTTCGCCTACGAGGTGCCCCGGGTGATCTATTACGGCCTGCTCTTCGTGCCGGCTTTCCTGGGGATATACGCGGCGTTCGCGCTGAAGCGGGACGCCCTGCTGTTCTTCCTGGCCGGCGCGCTGCTGCCGGTGCTGCCGCTGGCGGGCATAAGGCAGGTCCCGGCGTCCGGCGGGATAGAATTGCGGTATTACCTCTGGACGCTGTGGGCCCTCTGCGCGCTGGCGGGCCTGGGGTTCCAGTCGGCGCTGGAGTGGGTGGAATCGAGATACGGCCCCGGGGCCGGAGCGGCTAAAGACAAAGGGAGAAGTAAATGAGCGGGACCAACAAATATAAGTTCATAGCGGCGGTGACGGGCCTTTTCCTGGTGCCTTTCCTGATCCTCAGCCGGCACTTTCTTTACGGCGAGCGCGAGCTGCAGCGCAAGGACATGCTGCGCTTCCTGGAGCTGCGGGCGGTGACCGGCTCCAACATAGTCTCGGAGGTGCTCAACCTCAATTACAGCCTTTCGCGGCTGGCCGCCTCCTCGGCGGGGCCGGCCGCCCTCAAGGAGGAGCTCCGCCGCAAGGTGAAGGAAGCCCCGTTCGTCTTCTCCGAGCTGGCGCTGCTGCGCGCGGGGGGAGGCGAACTGGCCCGCTATGCCGCCGAGAAGAGCTCTATAGCCAGGGTGGACTACGACCGGGGCCCCGTCTGCGCCGAGGCCAGGGCCGCCGGCGCGCCGGCCGGGGCCGTGGAATACGGCGAATATACGCCGCCTGCGCTGGTGCTCTGCGAGCCGGTCTTAGGCCGCGCCGGTAAACCGGAATATTACCTGGCGGGGCGGCTCAGCCTGGCCTACCTCGGCGAGGTGGTGCGCCTGCTCGGCAGGAATTCCTACGGCAGCTTCGGCCTGGTGGACGGCGGGGGGCAGATCATAGCCGACTCCCTGAGCATGTCGATCCTGAAGCCCGGCCTCAAGGCCCCGCCGGAGGTCATCAAGATGATGGCCGTGGCGATGGAGCGCGACGTCTCCAGTTTCTCCAGCGAGGTCTATTTCCGCGGGCGCGCCTACCTGGTGGCGGTCTCCGCGGTGGGCGGCACCAAGTGGTGGATCTACGAGATCGTGGACCCGGCCGCCGCGCCGGCCCGCAAGGTTTCCCCCTGGGCGCTGAGGGTGGTCTTCTCCGGCGCCGTCCTGATCGTCATGTTCGGCGGTATCTCCTACCTGCTGGCCCTGCGCTGGCTTAAGGGGGGCGACGGGGCGGTCTAGGACTTTAGGCCCACCGCCCGGTGGGCCGTCCCGCACTTGCCGCGCGTTCCGCCGCGTGGTATACCTGATATGATGGGTTTCCCGCGCCTATTCTCCAGGCTATTGCTGCTGCTGGCCCTGCCGGCGGCGCTCCACGCCACTCCCGAAGCCGACAGGCTGGCCGCCTCGGCGCTTTTCGACGGCACGCTGCCGGCCGCGCCCGCCGCGGCCGCCGACGCCAAGGCCGACGCCTCCACCGAGTTCCTCAAGCAGATGAAGGAAGTGCTGGCCACCGGGCACTGGAACGGCTCCTCCCCGCAGATGCGCCAGTTCGTTTTCCGCAATAACTCCGAGGGCTGGACCGCCCAGGCGCAGAGCGTAGGCCTCGAGGGTTTCCTGTGGACCAAGAAGGAACTGGAGGGCAAGTACGGCGCCGCCGCCTTCGCCGGCCAGACCGGCGACTATTTCAACTACCTGGACGCCCTGCTGGCCCCGGTGCCGTGGACCGCGGAGCTGCGCAAGGCGCTGACCGATCTTAAGGCCTCGTCCGCGTCCGAAGCGGAGAAGAACGCCAGGATCAACGCCCTCCTAGAGAACTACGTCTCCGGCCTGCAGGCCAACATGGCGCGCTACGACGCCGCGGCCTGGGCCAAGAAGGCCCGTATCTACGAGCTTTTCCCGCGGGCCTACAACGCGGCCGGCCGGCGCGCGGCGGGCGGCTCCTTCTTCCGGGATTTCCAGGCCTCCGACTTCGAGAAGATAAAGCGCATGGGCTTCGACGCGGTCTGGCCTATGGGCATCCTGCCGATAGGCGTGCGCGGCCAGACCGGCACCGGCGGCGGCTCACCCTATTCCATCAGCGACCATTCCACCGTGAACCCGGACCTCGGTACCGAGGCCGACTTCAAGGCCTTCGTGCAGCGCGCTCACTCGGCCGGCCTCAGGGTGATAGTGGACTTCGTCGTCAACCATACCTCGCTCGACTCCAGGCTGCTCTCCGAGAACCCCGCCTATTTCGTCAGCTACCGTTCCGACGCGGCCTGCGCCCGGGACCATTTCGACTATAACTGGAACGGGGCCCGGTACTGCGTGCACAACGGCGGCTTCGAGTACGGCGGCGGCGTCTCCAGCTGGATCGACACCGCGCAGATCAACTATTCCAACCCGGCGCTGCGCTCGCGGATGACCGAGATCGTCAAGGGCTGGGTCACTAAGTTCGACGTGGACGGCTTCCGCGTGGACATGGCCTACCTGGCCCTCAACAACGTCTTCGCCCGCACGTGGGCCAGGACGATGCCTTACGAGGAGTTCTACCGCCAGCTGATCTGGACCGTCAAGGCCGCCAAGCCTTCGGCCGCCTTCATGGCCGAGGCCTACGCCTACCAGGAGGACCTCGGCGCCTGCGGTTTCGATACCATCTACAGCAAGCACGAGGACGCCCGCCCCGAGGGCCAGACCGGCTGGTACAACGCCTCCGAGTCCGGCGACCCGCGCGCGATCCAGAGCTCCATCAACCGCAACGCTTTCCTGGCCTGGCAGACCGGCGGGTCCGGTTCGGTGATGTTCGCCGGCAACCACGACGAGGCCGCCCCCGAGCGCATATACGGCAGGCGGCTGCCCGCGATGCTGGCGCTGACGCTGCTCTACCCCGGCGCGGTCATGGTGTATTCCGGCGCCGAGATCGGCTACGACGCCGCCGTGCCCGGCGGCGAGCAGAAGCCGCTGCCTTTCAGCGTGCCGTGCCAGATAGACTGGAAGGGCGGGGACCCCGCCGTGAAGGGCGTCTACGACCGGATCTTCGCGCTGGCCGCCTCGGTGAAGGCCGAGCTGGGCGATTACGATATCGAGCCGCTGTGGCCGCCGCAGGGCCAGGGCTGGGCCGGCTACGTGATGAAGTCGAAGACCCGCCCCGGCCTCAGGAAGGCCGTGATCGGCAACGTGACCTGGGACCCTACCAGGGCCGACCTGCCGCAGGCGGGCTTCTCGGCCTCGCTGCAGCCCGGCGAGTACAAGGTCCTCGACCTGCGCTGACGATTTGCTATAATTGGTGAACGGGGTAGTTCTCAACGATAGATCCGATTTTTTTCCAAGAGGGACCGTGCTGCGCTCCAATCCTCACTTGATAGAGATCAATACGCGACTGTGGCTTAAACAGCTGCGGGCCAAGTATTCTCTCCCCGAGATGACGCTTTCTTCCGTCCCTGACGACGAGTGGCTGGAACTGCGCCACCTCGGCATCGACGTGGTCTGGCTGGTCGGCGTCTGGGAGCCCAGCCCGGAGTCGGAGCGCATAGCCCGCGAGGACCGCGCGCTGCTGGAAGAGATAAAGAACCTGCCGCCCGGCTTCGGCCCTGAGGCCGTCGGCTCCTCCCCGTATTCCGTGCACTGGTACCGTCTGAACTCCGAGCTCGGTTTTGAATGGGAGCTCAAGGCCCTCAAGGAGAAGCTGAACTCGATGGGCATGAAGCTGATGGTGGACCTGGTGTCCAACCACACGGCCAAGGACAATCCCTACATAAAAGAGTGCCCCGACTGCTTCGTGAACGGGGCCGAAGAGGATTTTCGCGCCCACCCCGACTGGTTCTTCGAGATGCAGAGCGGCGAGCACAAGCGCTACATCGCTTACGGCCGCGATCCCAATTTCCCGGCGTGGACCGACAGCGCCCAGTTGAACTATTTCAACCCGGCCACGCGCGAGCGGATGCTGGACGTCCTGCTGCGCATCGCCGACATGGCCGACGGCGTCCGCTGCGACATGGTGATGCTGACCCTGAACGAGATCCACGAGGGCACCTGGGGCTGGCTGCTCGCCCGCGGCGGCTACAAGCGTCCGCAGGAGGAGTTCTGGGAGGGGGCCATCCGGACCGTCAAGGAGAAGCACCCCGAGTTCGTCTTTCTCGCCGAGGTCTACTGGGGCCTGGAGTGGCGCGTGCAGCAGATGGGCTTCGACTACACCTACGACAAGGGCACCTACGACCGCCTGCGCTTCCAGGGCCCGCAGGAGGTGCGCGGCCACCTGCGCGCCGAGAAGCTCTACCAGAAGCGCTCCGCGCGCTTCATCGATAACCACGACGAGCAGCCTTCGCTGACGGCCTTCGGCCGGCAGAAGGCGCTGGCCGCGGGCGTGGTGGTCTCCACCATCAAGGGCCTGCGCTTCTACAACGACAACCAGCTCGACGGCGTCAAGGTGCGCCCGCCGCTGCAGCTGACGCAGCTCTACGACCGCGCGCCCGACCTGGAAGTGAAGAAGTTCTACGCGAAGCTCCTCAAGATCACGGACCACCCCGCCTTCCACGGCGGGGAATGGGCGCTGCTGGACGTGCGCCAGTGCGACAAGGAGAACCGCACCAACGCCAATATCCTGGCGTGGAGCTGGGCTCAGCGGCGCACGCTGAAGGTGGTCGTGGTGAACTATTCCGGCGTGCCTTCCTGCGGCGTGGTGAACGTGTCCATCAAGAGCGATGGGGAGACCACCGCCATCTTCGAGGAACTGTCGGACCGCTTCTTCTCCTTCAAGTCGGGGGACCTGGCGGGCGGCCTGCGCCTGCAGGAGATGGCCCCCTACACCGCCTACATCTTCGACGTGGAATTCTGACGCAGCCCTTGCGGCCCCGAGAAAGCCGGCTTCCGCCGGCTTTTTCTTTTGCCGGCCGCGGCGCGGGGGGGGGCTAGGGTTCGCGGGCGAGGGTGAAGGCGGCCACGTCCCTGGCGCCGGCCCGGCGCAGCTCCCGGGCCAGCTCGTCGAGCGTGGCCAGCGTGGTCGCCACGTCGTCCACCAGCAGGACCCGGCGCCCCTTCACCAGCTCCGGCGCGGCCACCGCGAAGGCGCCGGCCACGTTGGCCGCCCGCTGCTCCTTTGAGAGCGCCGTCTGGCTGGGGGTGTCCCGGACGCGGCGGACGGCCCCGTCCAGCAGGAACAGGTTGGCGCCGGCCGCCAGCCGCCGGGCCAGCAGGCCTGCCTGGTTGAAGCCGCGCCGGCGCAGCCTGGCCGGGTGCAGTGGCACGGCCGCGCAGAAATTGTACGGCGAGAGCTCCGGGAAGCGGCGCAGCGCCGCCGTCATGGCGTCGCCCAGCCAGGCGGCCAGGTCGGCGCGCGAACGGTACTTGAGCGCGTGCACCAGCGAGCGCAGCTGGGGGTTGAACACGTAGGCCGAGCGGGCCGCCGCCAGCGCCGCCGGCCCGCCGGCGCGGCAGTCCCGGCAGGTCCCGCCGCCGTCGGGCAACGGCAGCCCGCAGACCGCGCAGTGCGGCGGCCCCAGCGGCTCCAGGCCGCCTTCGCAGCCGGGGCACAGCGGCGCCGTCCGCAGGTAATGCAGGTCCTCGCCGCAGTGGGCGCAGACGCGCGGCAGCAGCGCGTCGAGCAGCCATCTGCCGGCCTTCAGTAGGGTCCTTTTCATAGATACCACGCCCCCCGATACCGTCCGAAAGCCCCCGCGTCCCCGCGGGGGGGCGGACTAGAACTGGAACGTCAGCGTGCTGCCGGCCTGGTAGGAGATGTACTCCTCCTGCCTGAGGAACTTGTGCCACAGCCTCTGCAGCCCGGCGTTGAAGGTCAGGCGCAGGTTCTTGGCGGCCTCGTAGTCGGCGCTGGAGTTCAGCGAGAAGAGCCTGTTGTTGTCGGCTATCGTGATCGGAGATTTCTTGATCGCGTAGCTGAGCGTCGTCGTCCAGACGATGCGGTTGGTGAAGAAGACGGCCTGCTTCATGAAGGGCAGCTTGAGGCCCTTCGGCAGCTGGAAGTCGGACTTGATCAGCACGCTCGGAGTTAGCGTGCGCGTGTCCTGCGTCATGACGCCCAGCGCGCCCCTGGCCTTGTCCGAGACGTAGTCCACCTTGGGGGTGAAGCGGAACTTGCCGCGGTCGAACGTGCCCTGCAGCGTGGCGTCGTCGTGGCGGGTGCTGCCGGTGCGCTGGCCCACGCGCAGGTCGCGCTTGTCGGTCAGGCGCAGGTTGTAGCTGGCGGCGGTGTCCATCCAGTTCAGCAGCTTAAAGCGCAGGTCCAGGCCGTAGGTGTCGGAGGCGTCCAGCGAGACCTGCTTGTTCTCGTTGGTGTTCTTGGAGTATTTCAGGTTCAGCGTCGCGTTCTGGGCCCAGGCCCGCGCCCCGGTCAGCGTCTCCAGCTGCGAGATGGAGACTATCATGTCCGGGAAGGTCCGGTTGACGCTTTTGGAGACGGTGCCCGTCACCTCGGAGCGCTGCACCGAGTTGGTGTAGTTGTTCGTCAGCGACAGCGTCGTCAGCGCGGCGGCGCGGCCCTTGAGCCCGTAGCCTTCGAAAGGCTGCCAGCGCTGCGTGGAGTTGACGGTGTCGCGCAGCGTCAGCGAGGTGCGCTGCGCCAGCGGGTTGCCCGGCTTCAGGCCGTCGCGGATCCAGAGCTTGTTGCGGGTGTCGTACTGCTTCTCCACGTTCTGCCAGATATCGCCGTCCTGGATCTGGTAGTTGGAGGACAGCACCATCGAGCGCAGCAGGCGGCTGGAGGGCAGCAGGTCGTTCAGGTTCAGCGTCAGGCCGACGCCGCCCTGCGCCGTGCGGTTGACGTTCTTGATCTGGCCGGCCGTGAAGACCTGCGAGGACTGGGCCACGGTGACGGTGGTCGTGTTCAGGTTGTTGTTCTCGATCGTGGTCGCCGAGTAGTTGACCGTGGGGTTGAGCCAGCGCGCCAGCAGGAAGTTGGAGTTGACGTCCACCGTCTGCTGCATGGACTTGGGATAACGCTCCAGCGAGAGCGGGTCGCCGGCCGGGGAGCGCTCCTCGCGGGCGGTCTGCAGGGTGTAGCCGGGATTGAACGAGGAGCCGTTCCACGGCACGAAGGCGAGCCTGGCGCCGTAGATGTCGGTGCGTTCGGTGGTCTCGTAGAGGTTGGTCAGGTCCGTCAGGCGGGCGGCGTCGTACTTCACGCGGCTCAGGCCGAGCGAGTAGTTCAGGTTCAGCGTGCGCGGCAGCACCGGTAACGTCCCGGGCACGGAATAGGCCAGGTTGGCGGCGTAGAGGTCCTTGTCGTCCTTGCGGCTGAGCAGCGTGTAATCGGTGATGCCCTTGGTGTAGTTCAGGCCTATCTTGGGCAGCGCGCCGAGGTTGAGCGAACCGGCCGCCGTGCCGTCGAACTTCTTGACGCGGCCCTGCTGCAGGGAGTTGACCAGGTTGTTGGAACCGGTGGCCAGCGCGTTCGGCGTGACCGTGATCTGCCGGGCCGCCGTGACGTTGACCGGGAAGAAGGGCAGGCGGGTGAAGTTGAGGTAGCCGGTCTCGGACTCGTTGTCCTGGTTGGCGATGGCGGTCACCGGGGTCTGGAAGTTGCGGTCCATGAAGCGGTGCTTGCCGCCGAAGGTGAGCCAGCCGGGGATCTCGAAGGAGCCCTCCACCTTGCGCGCGTTGCCCACCCGGGTCAGCGGCTTGGCGACGTGCAGCTCGTCGAAGTAGAGCGTGCCGGTATGGGGGGCGGCGTCGTTCGCCTCTATGCCGACGATGAACTGCGGCACCTGCTGCAGGCTGGGCGAGCCGGAGGAGGTCACTATCACTCCGGGCGTGCCGGAGGTCCACACGTCCGGGACCTCGTCGCCGGTCACGTCGACCTGGTTTATCGTGACCAGCTTCCAGCCGGCGAAGTCCAGCGGGACCTCGGCCTTGAAGTAGCTGTTCTCGTCGCCGGCCTTGATATAGAAGCTGGAATAGGCCGCGTTCGGGTCGGTGACCGTCCCGTCGTTGTTGGGGCCGCGCACGAGGAAGCGCAGCTTGCCGTGCTGCGAGACGTCTATGGCCCGGGTGAACTTGCGGTAGACGTAGGCGGTGGCCGTGGAGTAGACGTTCGTGTAGTTTATCGACAGCGTCTGCTCGGTGACCACCTTGGTGTTGCTCTTCTCCTTCTGCTTGGAGACCGAGCCGTAGAGGTCGTTGTAGACCAGCGACGCGTCGCCGCCGGCTTCGTAGATGGGGGTGTAGCCGGGGTTGTCCACGTTGTTGACGGCCGTGGCCTGCAGCGTGCCGGCCTCGGTGGCGGTGCCCGGGTTGACGGTCCAGGTGTTGCCCACCGCCGAGATGCGCGCGATGCGGACCACGCCGGAAGCGGCGCCGCCCGGCGCCTGCTTGAGGGAGAGCCTTACCTGCTTGATGGCGTTCCATTTATAGGTGTCGGTGGAGGCTATCGCCAGCGGGACGGAGAGCAGGTGCCAGCCGTTGCCGGAGGAAGACGGGCCCCAGTCGATCTTGTCCTTCTTCGTGCCGTCCGAGGCGTCGGTGAACAGGGACCCGTTCACATAGCCGAAATCCCCGCCCGTGAAGTCCTGGGCGTCTATGCGGCCGTTCTGGTTGAGGTCCTCGGAGTCCAGCCGGCCGTTGCCGGCGCCGAAGCGGGCCGTGTGGACCGAGCCGGCCGGGGCGTAGAGCCAGCCTATGTCCTCGGCGCTGGAGACCTGGCCGTCGCAGTTGAGGTCCTCGCTCTTGGGGGCGTTGTTCAGCACGAGGCCCGAGGCGCAGGTGAAGGTCTGGCCGCCGGTGCCGTCGGCGTCCTCGTTGATCTGGCCCAGGTGCAGGTCCAGCTGCGGGCCGGGGACGCCGGCCGAGTTCTCGCCGTAGACCACCAGCTCCAGCACGTTCTTCTGCGAGAAGTCCAGGCCGGTGGTGGAGAACGGATAGACTATCGAGACCTCGGAGGAGACGTTGAAGTCGTAGTTGACGCTGAGGACCTGCTGGCTGCCGTCGGAGCTGGAGTTGGGGTTGATGTCGCGGGACTTGACGTTCTCGCTGTTCCACGACAGCGCGGTCGGGTCGGCCGGCGCCAGCGTCGGGTTCGAGGCGATGAACCAGTAGTTCTTGTCCATCGACGGGGAGTCCTCCTGCTTGGCGCCCTCCATGTTGTCGATCAGCGCGTACTCGTTCAGGTTGGGGTTCAGGCGGCTCTGCGCGGCCTCGGCGCCGAGCGTCGCGCGCAGGCCCAGCAGGTTGAGGCCCTTCAGCTGGGCGTCGCCCTCGTAGACCAGCATGCTGTTGGTCAGGTCGGTGATGTTGGGTACGGTGTTGGACTTGACCCCGCCCTGGTAGAGGGCCGTGGACCCCACCGAGAAATGGTCGCCGAAGTCGTAGGAGACCCGGCCGCCCACCAGCGACTGGTTGCCGGCGCCGCCGAACGGCGAGACCTCGTAAGAGATGTCTATCTTTGAGTCCTGGCCGATGCGGTCCGGGTAGTAGAACGTGATGAAGCCCGAGTCGTAGTCTATGAAGTACTCCTCGTTGCGGCCGAGCTTGCGCCCGTCCACGCGCACGACTTCCGACTGCAGCACGATGTTGGGCTCGAGCGTGAACGTCTTGAAGCGGTAGGAATATTCCACGCGGAGGATGCGCTTGGAGACCGGCGCGGCGGAATAGACCTGCGGGTCCTCCACGTCGGGGTTCTCTTCGGAGGCGAACGGGTTGAGCAGGTGGACTATGCCCTGCTCGAAGTCGACCTCGATCGTGTCGGAGTACTTGACGACCGGGTCCCCCTGGGCGGGGTTCGCGCCGCGCACGCTGACCTGGTTGCGGTTGAGGTCCTGCACCTTCAGGATGAAGTTGCCGGTGCCGTTGTCGCGGACGATGTTCGTCTGCCCTATGGAATAATAGGTCTTCAGCTCGCGCCGGTGCGAGACCTGCGCCGCGGCCGTGGCCGGCACAGAGGAGAGCGCGATGTCGTTCTGCGTCTTGATGATGGCCGGCTCGCCCGGGAAGAGCGAGGCCGTGTCCAGCGCGGAGGTGGAGCTGTTCTGCGACAGCATCGTGCCGTTGGCGTTCTGGAAATCTACGACCACCACGTCCTGCGGGTTCAGCGTGCGGCTGAACGTCACGACGCCCTTTACGTAGTCCATCACGTAGTCGATGCCGGGGCTCATCAGCTGGAAGCGGCCGGTGTAGGTGGAGGTCTGCACCGCCAGGTCCTTGCCGACGAGGCCGAAGACCGTGACGTTGTCCACCGGGGCCTGCGTCTGCTGGTCTATATAGATGCGCTCCGAGCCGGACTTGATCGGCAGGCGCAGCTGGTTGCCGAAGGTCACGTCGTAGTACTTGCGGCGCAGGTAGTTGATGTCCAGGATGTCGGCGGCCTGGAACTGCGTGTTGCCGGTGAACTGGCGGGTCTTGGTCTGGCCCTTCGTGCGCGAGCCTACGAGCGTCAGCTTGAGCCTGTCGGTGCGCAGGTCGGCCCTGATGCCGAAGAGCTGTTTGTTGTAGGAGACGAACTCGGTGGCCGGCAGCGACAGGTCGATGTCGCCGAAGGAGACGTTCTGCACGACCTCGCTGGGGTCGCCCTGGTAGACGACCGAGATGTCCTGCTTGTCCTGCTTGGTGTCGTCGTAGTCGACGTTGACCGAGATCTTCTGGCCGACCTTGCCCTGCATGCGGACCTGCATCTGCTGCGTGATCTCGAAGAGGCTGAGGCTCCGGGGCCGGGTGACCGACGTCTGCTCGTAGAGGTATTTCTTGCCGCTGTAGTTGAGGGAGATGACCTTGCGGCCGGTGACCGAGAGCGTGGTGCCGGAGTCCTTGAACTCCACCTGCGGTTCGGGGGCGGCCGGCGCCTCGGTGGAGATCTCTACCGCCGGCGGCGGGGCCAGCTCCTCGCGGCGGAAGCGGCCGGTCTCCACGGCCTCGCGCACGGAGTTCCAGGTGTCCTCGGTGTAATTGAAGGGCAGTTCCTCGGAGATGTCCTCCACGGAGCCTTCTGCCGGGGCCGTGGAGGGCTCCGGCTCGGAGATGACGCGCGAGGCGTCGGGCCTGTCCAGCAGCAGGAAGCGGCCTCCTTCCGCCGACGGCGCGGCGAAATCGGCGGCCGCGGCACCAGTGGCGCAGGCCAGGGCCGACAGCAGGAGGAGTGTTCGCGCGGTAACTTTCACTTTATGCTATCAATAAAAATCCGACCGGACCGCCGGGATGCCCGGACGGCCGGAAACGCGGCGCGGCTGTTCCGCCGCGCCGTCGATATATAATAGAATAAATAAATGGCCGTGCCTATAGCCCGACTTTACCTGCTCAAGGTCTTCGCCAGGTTCCTGGGCCTTTCGCTGTTCGTCTTCGCCTCGCTGCTGGTGATGCTGAACTTCGTGCAGATCATCAACCAGGGCGTGCTGGGCGGCTTCTCGTTCTATTTCCTCGCCAAGAGCATCCTCTACCTGCTGCCTAACATAATCGCCACGTCGCTGCCGCTGGCCTTCCTGCTGGCGATGCTGCTGTCGCTGGGGCAGATGTCGCAGGACGGCGAGATAGTGGCGCTGCGGGCGGGCGGGTTCTCCTTCCCGGAGATCCTCTCCGGCGTGTTCTGGGCGGCCCTGGCCGCCTCGCTGCTGCTGCTGGTCGTCAACAACTGGCTGGGGCCGGTCTCGGTCAAGCGCTCCACCGACTATACCGTCTCGATGCTGAACCGCGTCACCAAGATAGAGTTGAAGCCGCGCACCTTCCAGCAGCTGGCCGACTGGGTGCTCTACGCCGGCGAGGTGAACCCGCTCACCGGCGACATGCGCGGCGTGAAGCTGCTGCGCCGCATCGACAAGGGGGAGGCGGCGGCCTACGTCACCAAGATCAACGCCGCCGACGGGCGCTACCGCGTGCTGCGCGAGAAGGGGCTGGAGATAGAGCTGCTCAACGGCCAGTTCAGCCAGACCGACTGCAAGCGCGCCGACAAGCTGCTTTACGGGCGGTTCTCCTCGTACCGCACGCTGCTGCCGTTCTTCTCCGAGCGCGGCCCGGGCCGCAAGCTCAACCAGCGCGAGATCTCCACGGCCGGGCTGCTGCGCCGCCTGCGCGAAGGCATCGCCGACCCGCAGATAGCGGCCAAGTACCGCATCGAGGCTGCCTCGCGCTTCGCGCTGGCGCTGGCGCCGCTGGCGTTCTTCCTAGTCGGGGCGCCGCTCGGGGTTGCGCTGGACAAGCGCGGCCGCTCGGCGGGTTTCGGGCTGACGCTGCTGATAATCTTCTTCTATTACGGGCTGACGATAACCGGCATGGTGCTGGCCCGCCGTTACGACGCGCTGTTCCCGTGGGCGATCTTCGTGCCGGCCCTGCTGACCGCGCTCGCCGGCGGGTGGCTCTGGCGCCGCCGCCTCTACAACCGATGAACAGGACCTTCTTCCGCTACATCGCCCGCTCCTTCTGGGCCCCTTTCGGGTTCGGCCTCGCCGTGTTCTGCCTGCTGCTGCTGTTCGGCAGCCTGTTCGACAACCTGAACTTCTTCATGAAGAGCGGCGCCGGCGCGGGCGTGTTCCTGCGCTACGTCGTCTACCAGGCGCCGTACTTCATGGTCAAGATGACGCCGATAGCCACGCTGCTGGCCGTGCTGTTCGCGCTCGGCGGCATGATGGGGCGGGGGGAATGGAAGGCGGGCCTCGCCGGCGGCTGGCGCCCGTTCGACATGATCAAGCCGCTGCTCGCCTGCGCCCTCGCGGCCGGCGCGGGGCAGTTCGTGCTGCAGGAGACGGCCGCGCCGGACCTTTACCTGCGTTCCGAGAGACTTTTCGAGGTGGACCTGCGCGGCCGCGAGGACTGGAAGCGCGTCGTGCGCCGGGACGTGGTCTTCTCCGCCGGCGACGACACTATGGTCACCGCGCACCTCTTCGACGGGCGGCATAAGACCATGGAGAACGTGGTGATGAACGTCTACAAGGGCGGCCGCCTCTTCCTGGAGGTCAACGCGGCCTCCGCCGCCTGGCGGCCCGAGACCGGGGCCTGGGTCTTCCGGGACGGCGTCATCATCAATTACAGCGGCGACGCCAAGCCGCTTACGCGCCATTTCGCCGAGTACCAGTCGCCCATCTCGGTGCCGCCGGAGAACCTGGTGCTGGAGAAGCTGGTCCCGGAGGGCGTCTCGATCCTGGACCTGCTGCGGCGCATGCGCCGCATGCGGGCCGTGGGCGCGCCGGCCCCTGCCGAGCGCACGCTGCTGTGGGTGAAGCTCGCGGCGCCGCTCGCCAACCCGGCGATGGCGCTGATAGGCGCGGCGATGGTGCTGCTGCTGCCCCGCAACAACAGGTTCTTCAGCTTCGGCCTCGCGCTGGGGTTCGGCTTCTTCTTCTGGGCCGTCATCATCATGGCGCAGGAGGCCGGCAACGCCGAGGTGGTGCCGGCCTTCGCGGCCGGCCTGGGCCCGGCGGCGGCCTTCACGCTGGCCTCGCTCTGGGGCCTGCGCCGCGCCCGCGCTATCTAATCTTTACCCGGGTAGGAGACCGCCAGGACCGTCAGGGAGACGGTCCCGCCCTTTCTCGTGAAGCCGACCTCGTCGCCGGCCCTGGCGCCTATCAGAGCCGCGGCCAGCGGCGAGGCCCAGTTCAGGCGCCCGGCCGCCGGGTCCGCCTCGTCCTCGCCCACGATGGAATATTCCCTCTCCGCCCCGCCGGCCTCGCGCACGCGCACCGTCGCGCCGAAACGCGCGTCGGGGAAGGCCTGCCCGCGGTTGTCCACGAGGCGGGCGCTTTTGACCCGTTCCTCGTAGTAGCGCAGGTCCAGTTCGGCCTGGCGCAGCGGCAGAGGGGCCTGCTCGCCGGGCTTCCTGGCCGCGGCCAGGGCCGCGCGCAGGGCGGCCAGTTCGCGCACCTTCGCTTCCAGCAGGGCCAGCCCCGCCGCGGTGACGTAGTTGGGGCGGCCGCTGGCGCGGCGCTCCACCGGTTCCTCGGGGACCTCCCCGTCGTTCCTGACGAAAGCCCTGCTCACGCTAGTCCCTCTCCGAGAAGAGGAGATAGAAACGTCCGCGCGGCCGCAGGCGGCCCGCCGGGACGGCGCGGTCGCCGGCGGCGGCCAGCTCGAAGACGGCGCGCTTGGCGGGGCCGGAGGCCAGCAGCACCACCAGCCGCGCCTTCTCGATGGCGGCCGGCGTCAGCGTCAGGCGCCGGGAAGGTTTCACGCCCCGGGGGGCGCGCACCGCGGCGACGGGCCCGCGGCTGCGCCAGGCGCGGGAGCCCGGGAAGATGGAAGCGGTATGGCCGTCGGTCCCCAGGCCGAGGAAGACCGCGTCGAGCCGGCCGCCGGGGCCGGCCGCGGCGCGCAGGTCGCGGCGCCAGGCTGCGGCGGAGCGGGCCGGCTTCAGGTTGCCGGGCGGGACCTTTATTCTGGAGAAGAGCGCCTTGCGGGCCGCGCCGAAGTTGCTGGCGGGGGAGGAGAGCGGCACGAGGCGCTCGTCGGAGGTGAACAGGACGGCGCGCTCCCACGGCAGCGGCAGGCGGGCGAGCTCGCGGAAGAGGCGCGCCGGGGTGCGGCCGCCGGGCAGGGCCGCGGTGAAGACGCCGCGCCCGCTGCGCAGCGCCTTTCCCAGCAGCCCCGCGGCGTAGCGGGCCATAGCGGCGCCGCCGCGGAAACGCCTGACCTCGCGCCTCATACCCAGTCCCGCCCGTCGCGGCGCAGCAGCTCCGCGGCCTCGGCCGGGCCGGGCGTCCCGTCGGGGTAGGTCCGCAGCGGGCAGGCCGCGGGCTTCTCCCGCCAGGAGTCCAGCAGCGGCGAGAGGAATTCCCACATGCGGCGGATCTCGTCGTAGCTGAGGAAGAGGGTCCGGTCTCCCGCCATGGCCTCGAGCAGCAGGCGCTCGTAGTCGGTGGGGTATTTGGCGGCCTCCCCGGGAACGGGGCGGTAGTCCAGCCCCATCTCCCGCCGGGCGAAGCAGAGCCGCGGGCCGGGGTGCTTGCCTATCAGCGTGAAGTCCACCCGCTCCTCCGGCTGGATGCCGAACGAGAAGACGTTGGGGTAGCCGATGTCCATGGCGCCGAACACGCCCGCCGCCGGCTTCTTGTACACCACCGCGATCCTGGTGGCTTTGGCCCCGGTCTTCTTGCCGGCCCTGACGTAGAAAGGCACGTCCCGCCAGCGGTCGTTGTCTACGAAGAACCGGAAGGCGAGGAAGGTCTCGGCGGCAGAGCCCGGCGCCACGCCCGGCTGCCCGGAATAGGACGCGTACTGGCCACGCACCGCCATCGCGGGCACGTCGGCGGGGGCCGGCAGGCGCAGGCTGTCGAAGAAGCGCTTCTTCTCGGTCTTGAAGTCGGCGTCGTGGAAGCTGGCGGGCAGGTCCATCGCGGTTATCGCGGCCAGCTGCAGGATATGGCTCATCATGTCGCGGGCCAGGCCCATGTGCTCGAAGAAGGCCTCGCGCCCCTCGAGGCCGAGCTCCTCGAGCACGGTGATCTGCACGTGGTCGACGAAGGCGCGGTTCCAGGTGCCGTCGAAGACCGGGTTGGCGGAGCGCAGCGCGAGCACGTTCTGCACGGTCTCCTTGCCGGTGAAGTGGTCTATGCGGTAGACCTGCGCTTCCGGCACCGCCCGGCCCAGGCTGGAGGCCAGCGAAACGGCGGTCTCGAGGCTGGAGCCGTAGGGCTTCTCTATTATCAGGCGGGACCAGCACGTGCAGTCCTTGGGGTCGAAGAGCAGGCCGGCTTCCCTGAGCCTGGCCGAGACCGGCTCGAAGGCGGCCGGCGGGGTGGCCAGGTAGAAGAGGCGGCGGCGCCTGACGCCGAACTTGGCGTCCAGGGCTTCCAGCTTCGCCGCCAGCCCGGCGTAGAAAGCGGGGGAGTCGTAATCCGCGCGCAGGTATTCCACGCGCTCGAGGAAGGCGGCGAAGGCGGCGGGCCGCGGCGGCACGCCGGACCTGCCCAGCGCGGCGGCCAGCCTGGCCTCGAGGGCGGGCCGGTCCAGCGGGGTGCGGCCCGAGAGCACGACGTAGAAGTTCCGCGGGGCTATCCCCTTCTCGCAGAGGCCGAAGAGGGCCGGCAGCACCTTGCGCGCGGCCAGGTCGCCGGTGGCCCCGAACAGCACGAAGCCGCATCCCTCCGGGCGCAGTTCTTCGCAAAAACCGAGCGTCTCGGCCATGGCGTTACCTCTCCCCCGCCGTTTTCACGGCGTGGCCGCCGAACTCGTTGCGCAGCGCCGCCGCGAGGCGGTCTCCGAAATCGTCCTTCATCTGCGAGCGGAAACGCTTGAACAGCGAGACCGAGATCGCCGGCAGCGGCACGCCCAGGCGCGCGGCCTCCTCCACGGTCCAGCGGCCTTCGCCGGAATCGGCCACGACGCCGGCCACGCGCTCCAGTTCGGGGTCCTTCTCGAAGGCGCTCTGCGCCAGTTCCAGCAGCCAGGAGCGGATCACGCTGCCGCGGTTCCACAGCGCGGCGACGGCGGCCATGTCCGCGCCGCCGAAGGGGGACGCCCTGAGCAGCTCGAACCCCTCGCCGGAGGCCTCCATCATCCCGTATTCGATGCCGTTATGCACCATCTTGGTGAAATGCCCGGCGCCGGAGGCGCCGCAGTGCAGGTAGCCGCCCTCCGCGCAGAGGGCTTTCAGGAAGGGCTCGGCGGCGGCGTGCGCGGCGGCCGCGCCGCCGGTCATGACGCAGTAGCCCTTCTCGAGGCCCCAGATCCCGCCGGAGACGCCCGCGTCCAGGAAGCCGATGCCGCGCTCGGCGGCCTTTTCGGCGCGCGCGACGGCGTCGCGCCAGTTGCCGTTGGCGCCGTCGACGATGAGGTCGTCTTTGCGCAGCAGCCGCAGCAGTTCGCGGAAGATGGTCTCGGTGGGCTCGCCGGCGGGCAGCATCATCCAGACGAGGCGCGGGCCTTTCATCGCGGCGGCGAGGTCCGCCAGCGAGGCCGAGGCGGCCGCGCCGGCGGCGGCGAGCGGCTTGAGCTTCTCCGGGTCCCGGTTCCAGACGTGCGGCTTCACGCCTTTGGCGAGCAGGCGGCGGGCCATGTTGGCCCCCATCCTGCCCATCCCGGCGATAGCGATTGAATGCGTCATTTTGTGTCCCCCTGAGGGCAGCGTTGTCGCCGGTAAGAACCGCGGGATGCGGAGTCGGGGGCCTGGCGAGGGCATGCCTTCCTCGGGCCGGCGTCGGGCACTGGCCTATGGCCGTGCCGTCTCAAGCGCTATGCGCCACAGACGGCCACCGTGCCCGCGCCTTGTTCGCTCGGGTCCGGCGCTTACGCAAGCCGGACCCGAGCGACATCCCTCGAAAGGCACGCCCTCGCCACCCCTCCGCGGCGAGAACGCTGCGGAAAAATAATTACTTCACCAATCTTTTGGCGGCGGCGGCGATCTTTTCCGCCGTCAGGCCCAGCGCCTCGTAGGCGCGGGCGGCGGGCGCGGACTTGCCGAAAGTCTCCACGCCGAGGACCTCCACGTCCGGCCCGACCAGCTCCGTCCAGCCGACGCCGCGGCCCGCCTCCACGGCGAGCTTGGGCATGTTCGGCAGGAACACCGAGTCCTTGTAGGCCTGGTCCTGCCCGCGGAACAGCTCGAAAGAGGGCACCGAGATGATGCGGGCGGCTATGCCGTCCTTCTCCAGCAGCGCCGCGGCCTCGAAGAGCAGCGAGACCTCGGAGCCCGAGGCTATCAGTTCTATCGACGGCACGGTGGACGGGCCGCGCAGCAGGTAGGCGCCGCGCTTCACGCCGGCGGCTATCTTTTCCTTATACTGCGTCAGCAGCGGCAGCTTCTGCCGCGACAGCGCCAGGCAGGCCGGGCGCTTCGAACGCACGGCGGTCTCCCAGGCGTAAAGGGTCTCCCACGCGTCCGCCGGTCGCAGCACCGTGAGGCCGGGGATTAGGCGCAGGCTCATCAGGTGCTCCACCGGCTGGTGCGTCGGGCCGTCCTCGCCCACGCCGATGCTGTCGTGCGTGAAGACGAAGATGGACGGGCACTGCATCAGCGCGGCCAGGCGCAGCGCCGGGCGCATGTAGTCGGAGAAGACCAGGAACGTCGCGCCGAACGGGATCAGCCCGCCGTGCAGCGCGAGGCCGTTGAGGATAGAGCCCATCGCGTGCTCGCGGATGCCGAAGTGCAGCGTGCGCTCGGGCTCCTTGGTGAAGTCGGTCTTGGTCGACGGGCCTAGGTCGGCCGAGCCGCCGGTCAGGCCGGGCAGCGCGGCGGCCATCAGGTTGATGACCTTGCCGGAGGCCTCGCGCGTGGCGACGGGCTTGTCGAAGAAGGCGGCGTCCTGGGCGAAGAGGCCCTCGGGGATCTCGCGGCCCAGCATGGCCTTGGCGAGGTCGGCCTTGGAGGGGTCGGCCTCGGCGTAATTCTTCCAGAGCTTCAGCCAGCGCTTGCGGTCGCGCTCGCCGGCGGCGGTCTGCTCGGCGAAGCGGGCCTTCGCCTCTTCGGGCACGAAGAACGGCTCCTCCGAGGGCCAGCCCAGCGCCTTCTTGGTGGCCAGGATCTCCTCGGGCTTGAGAGGTTCGCCGTGCACGGAGTTCCGGTCCTGCTTGGGGCTGCCGAAGCCTATATGGGTCCTGGCGATGATGAGCGACGGCTGCTCCGTCTCGCGCTTGGCTTTCTTTATCGCGAGGTCGATCTCGGACAGGTCGTTGCCGTTCTCGACCTCGACGACCTGCCAGCCCTGCGCGAGGAAGCGCTTTTTCACGTCTTCGGTGAAGGCCAGCCCGGTGGAACCTTCGATCGTGATGCCGTTGGAATCGTAGAGGCAGATCAGCTTGCCGAGCTTCCACGTGCCGGCCAGCGAGGCGGCCTCGTAGCTGACGCCTTCCATCAGGTCGCCGTCGCCGCAGATGACGTAGGTGAAATGGTCTACGAGCGCGTGCTCGGGCGTGTTGAGCTTCTGCGCCAGCAGCTTCTCGGCGAGCGCCATGCCGACGGCGTTGGCGAAGCCCTGGCCCAGCGGGCCGGTGGTCGTCTCGACGCCTTTGGTGTGGCCGTACTCCGGATGGCCGGGGGTGAGGCTGTCGAGCTGGCGGAACTTCTTGAGCTCGTCCATCTCCAGGCCGAAGCCGTAGAGGTGCAGCATCGAGTACAGCATCGACGAGCCGTGCCCGGCGGACAGCACGAAGCGGTCCCTGTCGAACCAGTCGGGATCGGACGCGGAGAACCTGAGGTGGCCGGCCCACACCGCGTAGGCCAGCGGCGACGCGCCGAGGGGCAGTCCGGGGTGGCCGCTGTCGGCCTTGCCCACCATGTCTATGGAAAGGGTCCGGATCGTGTTGACGCACAGGGTGTCGGTCGTGTCGAATTTCATTTTGTCTCCGTTACTTGTTCTTAAGGAGCCTGATCTGCCAGGCCTGCAAAGCTATCACGGTCTTCGAGTCGCGGATGCCGCCGTTCTGCACGAGGCGCCAGGCCCGGGCGAAAGGCAGCGTCTCGACGCGCAGGAACTCGTCCTCGTCGGGGGAGGACTCTCCGGGCCTGAGCCCGGTGGCGGTGTAGATATGGAGCACCTCGTTGGAGAAGGCGGGCGTGGGCCAGAAGGAGACCAGCGGCTTCATGTCCGCCGCGGTGTAGCCCGTCTCTTCCTTCAGCTCGGCCTTCGCGCGGGCCAGCGGCCGGTCGGAGGGGGAATGCAGCTTGCCGGCCGGGATCTCCAGCGTGGCCTCGCCGACGGGGTAGCGGTACTGCCGCACGAAGATGATGCGCCCGTCGGGCAGGACCGGCAGCACGGCGACGGCGCCGGGATGCGCCATGAACTCGCGCGTGGCCCGCTTGCCGTTGGGCAGCGTGACCGTGTCGGCGCGGAAACTGACGGTGCCCGAGAACAGCAGCCGCTTCCTGTGTCTTTTCTCCACCAGCCCGGCCGGGGCTTTCCTGGTCTTCATCCCTCCAATTATATAATTTCCGCAAAACCCGGGCGCTAATATCCGTTCAGCCGCCGCGAGAAGCGAAGTCGGTCCGGCTTCGCTTCTCGCGGTCCGGCCCCAGGGGCAAACTGGGGCGGGGTTCCAATAGGGGGATATTTATTTATATAATTAAAGACCGCGGGCGGCGCGCCGCCGGCGACCGGCTATACATGGCTCCAGAATTCATCCATCTGCACAACCACTCCGAGTACTCGCTGCTCGACGGGATGCTGCGCATCTCGGACGGGCACGGCGGCCCCTCGGAATTCCTCAAGGGCCTGGGCGCCGTAAAGGGCAACGCGCTCGCCATCACCGACCACGGCAACATGTACGGCGCGATGGACTTCTACTTCAACGCTTCCGCCGTGGGCCTCAAACCGATACTCGGCTGCGAGTGCTACATAACCCGCGGCTCCAGGCACGACCGCGACAAGAGCACCACCCGCCGCGACAACGGCCATATGACCGTGCTGGCCAGGAACGACGCCGGCTACCGCAACCTGATGAAGCTGGTCTCGGCCTCCTTCATCGAGGGCTTCTACCACGATCCGCGCATAGACAAGGAACTGCTGGCCAGGCACGCCGAGGGCCTCGTCTGCCTGTCCGGCTGCCTGAAGTCGCATATAGCGCGCAACTGCGCCGAGGGCAAGATAGACGAGGCCGTCAAGATCGCCTCCGAATATAACGACATCCTCGGCAAGGGCAATTTCTACCTCGAGCTGATGGACCACGACATCCCCGAGGAGACCGCCGCTATGGCCGGGCTCCTCGAGGTGGCCAAGCGCACCGGCATCCCGCTCGTCGCCACGAACGACTGCCACTACCAGAAGAAAGAGGACTGGGAGGCGCACGACGCGCACATCTGCATCTCCACCGGCTCGCTGATGGACGACCCCGAGCGTATGCGCATGACGACGCACGAGCTCTATTACAAGAGCCCCGAGGAGATGATCAAGCTCTTCTCGCACACCCCCGAGGCCGTCAAGAACACGCTGGCCATCGCGGAGATGTGCAACGTCAAGATAGACACCAGCAAGCTGCACCTGCCCGCCTTCGACATCCCGAAGGACTACAAGGAAAAGTACGGCGACGAGGGCGACTTCTATTACCTGAAGGACCTCTGCGAGGAGGGCCTGAAGAAGAAGGTGCCGAACGCGGGCGAGGAGTACCGCAAGCGCCTCGAGTTCGAGCTGGGCACCATCAGGCAGATGGGCTTCTCGAGCTACTTCCTGATAGTGATGGATTTCATCAAGCACAGCCGCGGCATCGGCGTGCCCGTCGGCCCCGGCCGCGGCTCCGGCGCCGGGGCCCTCGTGGCCTACACGCTGGACATCACCCGCGTGGACCCGCTGCCGCACTCGCTGCTGTTCGAGCGGTT
The DNA here is from genome assembly GCA_021847485.1 of bacterium. Taxonomy (GTDB): domain Bacteria; phylum Elusimicrobiota; class Elusimicrobia; order Elusimicrobiales; family UBA9959; genus UBA9959. Next base: position 37,618 of record JAJZRA010000003.1, on the reverse strand, counting down.
CCTGAACCCCGGCCGCAAGAGCATGCCCGACCTCGACATCGACTTCTCCGACGACGGCCGCGAGAAGGTGGTGCAGTACGTCCGCGAGAAGTACGGCTCCAGCCGCGTGGCCAACATCATCACCTACGGCACGATCAAGGCCAAGAGCGCAATTAAGGACGTGGGCCGCGTGATGGGCATCCCGCTCGCCGACGTTAACGCCATCACCAAGCTGATCCCCGGCGACCCCAAGGCCACCCTCTTCAAGTCGATGAACGAGGTCAACGAGCTCAAGGAGTACCAGCGGGACCCCAAGCTCAAGAAGATGTTCGACATCGCCCTCAAGGTGGAGGGCCTGCGCCGGCAGACCGGCGTGCACGCCGCCGGCGTCGTGATCTCCAAGGAGGACGTGACCAACTACGTCCCGCTCGCGAACCGCAACAACAAGGACGTCATCACCACCCAGTACGACGGCAACGTGCTCGGCACGCTCGGCATGCTGAAGGTGGACTTCCTCGGCCTGCGCACGCTGACGATCATCGAGACCGCCTCCGAATTCATACGCAAACTGCCAGGGAAGGAGAGCTTCGATATCTACTCCATCCCGATGGACGACAAGAAGACCTTCGACCTGCTCTGCGAGGGCCGCACGACCGGCGTGTTCCAGCTGGAAAGCGAGGGCATGAAGAAGCTGGTGAAGGGCCTCAAACCCACCCAGTTCAGCGACATCGCCGCCCTCGTGGCGCTCTACCGCCCCGGCCCGATCGAGTCGGGCATGCTCGAGATGTTCGTCGACCGCAAGCACGGCAAGAAGAAGATCGTCTACGACCACCCGCTGCTCGAGCCCATCCTGAAGGACACCTACGGTACGATGGTGTACCAGGAACAGGTCATGGAGATCTCCAAGACCCTCGCCAAGTTCACGCCTTCCGAGGCCGACGATTTCCGCAAGGCGATGGGCAAGAAGAAGATGGACGTCATGGAGAAGCTGCGCGTGAAGTTCATCGAGCAGTCCAAGAAGTTCAACGACGTCGCCAACAAGCTCTCCAGCAAGATCTTCGACGACATGGCGAAGTTCGCCGGCTACGGCTTCAACAAGTCCCACTCGGTGGCCTACGCGCTGGTGGCCTACCAGACCGCGTGGCTCAAGGCCAACTACCCGGTGGAATTCATGGCGGCGCTGCTGACCAGCGAAATAGGCAAGAGCGCCGTCAACTCCGAGGACAAGGAGAACAAGCTCGTCACCTACATCGGCGAGGCGCAGGAGATGGAGATAGAGATAGCCGGCCCCAACGTGAACCGTTCCTTCTCCAAGTTCTCGATCGAGGACCACGCCGGCCGGCCCGCCATCCGCTTCGCGATGACGGCGGTGAAGAACGTGGGCGAGGGCGTCGTGGAGTCCATCGTCTCCGAGCGGACCAAGAACGGCCCGTTCCGCTCTTTCGAGGAGTTCACGCTGCGCGTGGACTCCAAGCAGCTCAACAAGCGCGTCGTAGAGTCGATGGCCAAGGGGGGCTGTTTCGACTGCTTCTACCCGGCCGAGAAGGCCGAGCTCTCGCGCAGCAAGGCGATGGAGGCCGTGGAGGCCTTCTGCGGCGGCAAGAGCCTCGATTGCAACCAGGCCATGCTGTTCGCCGACGAGAAGAAAGAGGCCCAGGCGCTCAGCGAGCATACGATCCTCAAGAACGAGCACGAGGTGCTCGGGTTCTATTTCTCGGGGCACCCGCTGAACAGCTACCGCCGGCACCTGGCCATGGTGGCCAACGCCCAGGCCGAGAAGGTGCTGGCCGGCTCCTTCGAGGAGGGGGCTATGGTGCGCGTGGCCGGCATCGTGGCGCAGTTCAAGACGCTGCAGACCAAGAAGACCGGCGAGGCGATGGCCAAGTTCGAGGTGGAGGACCTGACGGGCAACGTCGGCGTCTGCCTGTTCCCGAAGAAGTACAAGATGTACGGCCCGCAGCTGGGCCCGAACAAGGTGGTCGTGGTCACCGGCAAGGTCCAGAAATCCGATTTCGGCGAGCAGAACTACGAGCTGATAGCCGAGGAGGCCTACGGCCTGTTCGACGCGATGAACAAGTGGGCGCGCGGCCTGGTGGTCAACCTGCCCGAGGGCGTGCTGTTCGACGAGAAGCAGCTCCACGAGCTCAAGACCGCGCTCGGCAGGAGCCACGGGACGTGCCCGGTCTATTTCCAGGTTAACACCAAGGGCCGCGGGACGTACATGATAGAGACCACCGAGCGGGTGGGCCTGAGCGAGGCCCTGCTGAAGGACATCGAAAAGCTGCTGGGGGACAAGACATGGAAAGTGGAAAGCGGATTCTGATAGCCGACGACGATCCGGACATAATAGACCTGCTGGAGTCCTATTTCAGGAGGGCCGGCTACGACGTTACGGCCAAGGTCAACGGCAAGGACGCCCTGCAGGCGGCGGAGAACGAGCGGTTCGACCTCGTGCTGCTGGACGTGATGATGCCCTATATAGACGGCTACCACGTGGCCAGCGAGATCTCCTCGCGCTACGGGACGGATTCGCCGAAGATCATCATCATGACCTCGCGCGACGTGGCCAGCGAGAAAGGCATAGCCATGCTGTCGGGCGCGACCGACGCCGTGCAGAAGCCGTTCTCGCTGGAAGAGCTGGACGCCAAGGTCAAGGCCGCGCTGGGAATTTAGGTAGGAACCTCTGCTTACAAGGATGGTAAAAATGAAAAAACTGAAGATCGCCGCTACGCTGCTGCTGCTGGCCGCCGCCCCGGCGCTGGCCGCCAGGGACGGGGACAAGGGCGAGGGCGTGGTGCTGCCGGACGTGGAGATGATAGACGTCCCGACCGCCGGCATCCTGGACTATTACGGCTTCATGGTGAAGACCCGGGCCTATTCCGGGGGCGGGGTGCTGGGTACGCTGAACTTCGGCGTGCTCGAGCGGCTCAACCTCGGCGCCGCGATGTCGGTGGACAAGTTCATCGGTTCCGATTCCGGCATCAAGATGCGCAAGCCCGAGATCCAGGTGAAGTTCCGCTTCTACGACGGCGGCTACTATATCCCGGCGATGGCGGTGGGCTACGACGGCCAGGGTTACTACTACAACCCCGACAAGAAGAAGTACCTCGAGAAGGGCAAAGGCCTCTACCTGGTCGGCTCCAAGGAGATAGGCGTGCCGGGCCTCGTGCTGCACGGCGGCTTCAACGTGCCGGATTTCGACAACAACTACCTGTTCGGCTTCCTCGCCATGAACTACACGCTCGAGGATAAGGTGGCGTTCATAGTGGAGTACGACAGCCTGTTCCACTCCGACGACCCGGCCCGCCTCAACGCCGGCACCCGCTTCTACATCACGCCCTACTTCCAGCTGGATTTCGCGCTGCGCGAGATCGGCCGGGACGGCAAGTTCGACAACGGCTGGCCGCGCAAGTCCGAGCGCATCGTCCAGATGCGCTACAACACAAGCTTCTGAAGCCTTAGAATAAGGAGAACCACGGAAATGAAAAAGAAAATAGGCATACTTACCGGCGGCGGCGACTGCCCCGGCCTCAACCCGGCCATCCGCGGCTGCGTCTACGCGGCCGAGCGCTTCGGTTTCGAATGCGTCGGCATCACCGACGGCTGGAAGGGGATGCTCGAAGGCACTACCACCCCGCTCTCCCGCGAGATCACCGAGTACATCATCATGAAGGGCGGCACGATGCTCGGCTCCTCCCGCACCAACCCTTTCAAGAAGGACGACGGCTCCAACGTCAAGAAGTGCATAGAGACCTTCAACAAGCTGGGCCTGCACGCGCTGGTGGCGATGGGCGGCGACGACACGCTCGGCGTGGCGACCAGGCTCTACCGCGACCACAAGCTCAACGTCGTCGGCGTGCCGAAGACGATGGACAACGACCTGAGCGTGACCGACTACACCTTCGGCTTCGACACCTCGGTGACCCGGGCCGTCGAGGCCGCGCAGGCCCTGCAGGACACCGGCAACAGCCACCACCGCGTGATGGTGCTCGAGGTGATGGGCCGCCACGCCGGGTGGGTGGCGCTCTACACCGGCATCGCCGCCGCGGCCGACTACGTCTGCATCCCCGAGAAGAAGATCGACACCGCCGACATGCTCGCCAAGATCAAGGCGGCGCACGCCCGCAAGCGCTTCGCGCTGGTGGTCACCAGCGAGGCCGCCGAACTGCCCGAAGTGGGCGAAGGCCGGTCCAAGCGCGAGGTCGACCAGTTCGGCCACGCTATCCTGAAGGACCGCGGCATGGGCGAGCGCATCGCCGGCTTCATCGAGAAGGAGACCGGCATCGAGACGCGCCACGCCGTGATAGGCCATATGCAGCGCGGCGGGGCCCCCACGCTGTTCGACCGGATGCTCGCGACCCGCGTCGGCATGAAGGCGGCCGAGCTCGTGCGCGACGGCGACTTCGGCAAGATGGCCGCCCTCGTCGGCAACCAGTACGTCGGCGTGCCGCTCGAGAAGGCCACCGGCCAGCTGAAGACCGTCAACAAAGAGTGGTTCGACGTGATGGACGTGATGTTCTGAGGACAGCCGGGCCGCGGCCGGGGACCGTTCCCCGGCCCGCCCGGGCCACAGGGGTGATATGACAGACAACGCTCAAACCAAACCCGCGCAGCAGTTCCAGCGCAAGACGATACTCATAAAGAAGCACCTGCAGTACCGCTACATGGCGCTGATCTTCTTCAGCGTGCTGGTGGCCTTCATCGTGGTGGGCCTCGACATCCTCTGGACGGTCTCCAAGGTGGTCAACGAGCATCCGATGATGCAGCCGCTGCTCGAGGAGCTGTCGGCGATGGTGCCGGTCTTCGGCATCAAGATGCTGCTGTACATGGGCATCGTGCTGCTGGTGTCCGCCGTCATCTCGCACCAGATGGCCGGCCCCATCTTCAAGTTCGAGAAGAGCTGCGCGACGCTGGCCGAGGGGGACCTGACGCACCGGGTCTACCTGCGCCGCGGCGACCAGCTGACCGAGCTGCAGGACCAGTTCAACAACATGGCCGGCACCGTCAACGAGGTGCTCCGCGAATACGAGACCTTCCGCGCCGGCGCCGAGTCCGGCCCGCTGGCGGAGCGGGCGGCCGCCCTCCGGAAGAAGGTCTCGGAGATCATGCCGAAGTTCAAGGTGTAAGATGCCATTAGCGAAACTGGCCGCCGTCCTGCTCCTGGCCCTGCCGGGAGCGGCCGCGGCCCAGACCGGGGAAGCGGTAACCATAGACGAGGCGGTCGACCTGGCCGTCAGGAACAGCCCGGCGGCGCTGACCGCCGAGCAGGATATCATCATAGCCAAACAGCGGGTGCGCGAGGCCCGCTACCTGGCGCTGCCGCAGTTCACGCTCTCCGGCGCGGCCAGCCGGGCCAGCCTGGAGTACCCGGCGGTGCTGGGGCCGGAGCTGGGCGGGGCCTACCTCTCCCCGGCCATAGACAACTCCTTCTATACGCTGCGCGCGCAGGCCCTGCAGCCGCTCTACACCGGCGGCAAGAACACCAACGACCTCAAGCTCGCCAAGACCGCCTTCAACCAGGCCAGGGTCAACTACGAGACGGCCCGGGCCGACGCCGCGCTGGCCGCCAAGCAGGCCTTCTACGGCCTGCTCTACCAGCGCCGCCTCGCCGAGGCCGCGGCGGACTGGCTGGGCCGCGCCAGGAGCCTCAGCGCCTCGGTGCGCAAGGACGCCTTCGAGGAGCTGGAGGCGGAACTGCTGCTGTCCGGCCTGGCCGACCGGCAGAAGCAGGCCGAGAGCGCCGAGGAGAGCGCGCTGGCCGATTTCCTGCGGGCCCTCAACAAGGAGCCGGGCTGGCGCCCCGTGCCGGAAGGCCGCCTCGAGGCGCGCCCGGTCTCGGAGGACGTCACCTCCAGCCTGGTCACGGCGATGGAGGCCCGCTCCGAGCTGAAGAGCGAGGTCTACAAGGCGCAGATGGACGACATCGCGGTGAACATGGCCCTCGTCCGCCGCTATCCCACCATCTACCTCGGCGCCAGCTATGACGTCAACGCCTACAACCTTTCCGACATCGGCAACAGCGACCGGCGCTACAGCAACTGGCTGGCCTCGCTCGCCATCCGCTTCCCGCTGTCCTACGACGTCTGGACCCAGGTGCAGCAGCGCCGGGCCCAGCAGCGCCAGGGCGAGCTGAAGCGCGCCGAGCTGCAGGACAAGGTGCGCTTCGAGATAGTCGCCGCGCACAAGGAAGCGCTGTTCTGGCAGGCCGAGGCCGCGCGCCTCTCGGCGGAGGCTTCCCGGCTGAAGGCCGCCTACGAGGCGGCCCTGCGCGCTTCCCGGCCGTCCATGGCCTCGCTGCGGGCCCTCTGCGGCCTCTGCGACCTGGAGCGCCGCGCCGACGAGGCCGTTTACCGGCAGTTGCTGGCTCGCACCCGCCTCGAGCGCGCCCGCGGCCGCGACCTGCAGGAGCGGGGCTGACCGCCATGCCCGGACGGCGCGCCTTCCTGCTGTGCCTGCTGCTGGCGGCCGTCCCCGCCGCCGCGCAGGAGACCGACGACGAGGTGCTGCGCGACGCGCTGTGGACCCGGGTGGCGACCGCCCGGCCGCCAGACCGGCCTTCGGTGGGCCTGGCCCTCTCCGGCGGCGGCGCGCGCGGCTTCGCCCATACCGGCGTGCTGGAGGCGCTGGGGTACGCCGGGTTCCCGGTGGACTACGTCTCCGGCACCTCGATGGGCGCGCTGATAGGCGCGATCTATTCCTCGGGCCAGCCGATAGAGGAGCTCTGGGCCTTCGGGCGCGACGCCGAACGCCTGAAGGTGGCCAGGGACTTCAAAGGCATCAAGATCCTGCCGCTGATCATCGCCGACAAGCTCATTACGCCTACCTACATCACGCGCTTCATCGAGGACCGCCTGGGCGGGCTGACCTTCGAGAAGCTCAGGAAGCCCTTCGCCTGCACGGCGATGGACATCCGCACCGGCGAGAAGGTGCTCTTTACGGAAGGGCCGCTCGACATCGCGGTGCGGGCCAGCGTCAACATCCCGGGCATCTTCGCGCCGGTGCGCTACCGGCAGCGCTACCTCGTGGACGGCGGCGTGGTGGACAACATCCCCGTGGACGCCGCCCGCGGCCTCGGGGCGGACTGGGTCATGGCCAGCGTCATGGAGAACCAGGCCGCCAGGAACCCGGAGACCGTGCTGACCACGCTGCTGCAGGTGATCGACATCCGCGGCTCGCTGCTGGCCCGCGAGGCCGAGAAGAGCTCCGATTTCGTGATGCGCACCAGCGTCGGCGACATGGCGGTGGCCGACTTCGACCGCTGCGTCGAGGCCGGCGAGGCCGGGCTTACGGCCGCCTCCGCCAGGATGGACAGGGCCCGCGAGAGCTACCTGATCTACGCCGCGCCCAGGCTGGTGGAGAAGCTATGAAGGCGCTGCTGCCGGCCGCGCTGCTGCTTGCCGCCGCCCCCGCCGCCGCGGGCCTCTTCGGCAGGGGCGCGGAGGAGAGGTCCGCCGCCGCGCTGGCCGACATGCGGGCCTCGTACGCCGCCGGCGACTGCGTCCGCGTCCTTTCCGCCTCCGACCTTTTCTTCTCCGAGAAGCCCTCCGCCGGCCTGCGCGAGGAGGCCTACGGCTATATGGGCCGCTGCTACGAGCGGGAGGGCCTCCCCGATAAGGCCATAAGCCTCTACAAGCTGGCCATCGGCCTCTACCCCGACGACGGCCTCTTCGCCTTCCGGCTGGCCTCCATCTACAACGCCTCCGGTTTCCACGAGAACGCGGTGCCGCTGTTCCGGAAAGTGCTGGCCGGCAAGCCCGACGATATCGGCGCCGGCCTGGGGCTGGCCCGCGCCTACGCGGCGCTGGGCTTCTACGGCAGGGCCAAGAACTACTACTCGCGGGTGGTCGTGCTGCAGGATTTCTCCGACGCCGCCGTGCTGAAGGAGTACGCGGCCTGCATGCTGAAGAAGCGGGACTGGGGGGAGGCGCTGTTCATCGCGGGCAAAGGCTCCGAGGCCGCCCCGGCCTCCTCCTACTGGAAGCTGGCCGAGGCCCGCGTCGCGGCCGGCAAGGGCGACTACTACAAGGCCATCGCCGCCTCCGAAGCCGCCATCAAGCTGGAGCCGTCCCGGCGGCTGCGCCTGGAGCGCGCCCTCTACCTGCTGCTGGCGGGCCTGCCGCGCCGGGCCATGGAGGCGGCCGACGCCGAGCTCGCCGCGGCCCCCGGCGATCCGCTGGCTTCCGAGGTGAAGGGCATGGCGCTGCGCCTGCTCGGCCGGCCGGCCGAGGCGGAACCCTACTTCAGGGCCGCGCTCAAAGGCGGGCCTTTCACGGCCGGGATCGCCGGCGCGTTCCTGGCGCCCAAGGCGGCGCCGAAGGAGGGAGCGTGCTCAAAATGAAGTTCTGGAAGATGTCCGGCGCCGGCAACGACTTCGTGCTGCTGACCGGCGGCCGCAGGAAGACGGCCGGGCTGCGCCGGCTGGCGCGCCGCCTGTGCGAGAGGAAGCTCTCGGTGGGGGCGGACGGCCTGCTCTACGTCAACGGGGCCGGCCGCGGCGCCGTCTCCGTGCGCTATTTCAATTCCGACGGTTCCGAGGCTTTCTGCGGCAACGGCTCCCGCTGCGCCGCCCTGTGGGCCGCCCGCAGCGGGCTGGTCTCTAAACGCTTCACGCTGAGGACCCTGGCCGGCGACCTGCCGGCCGAGATAAAGGGCCCGGAGAGCGTCAGGATGGGCATGCCCGACGTAAGGAAGGTCCGCCTGGACCTGCGCGGGAAGTTCCCGCGCGGCGTCGGGCGCGTGCATTTCCTGGACACCGGTGTCCCGCACGCCGTGGTGCCGGTGAAGGGGCTGGACCGCCTGGACGTGCGCGGCCTCGGCCGGTCGCTGCGCTTCAACGGGGCCTTCGGCCCCGGCGGCGCCAACGTGGATTTCGTGGAGCGGCGCGGCCGCGTCCTGCGCGTGCGCACCTACGAGCGCGGCGTGGAGGACGAGACGCTGGCCTGCGGCACCGGCCTGACGGCCGTCGCCGTGGCCATGACGCTGGCCGGGGAGGCCCGGCCGCCGGTCGCGCTGCTGGCGCGCAGCGGGGAGAAGTTCCGCGTCGAGCTGACGGCGGAGAAGGGCGGGGCGTCCGGCATACGGATCCAGGGCCCCGCGAAACTGGTGTTCGAGGGAGAGACCGAATGCTGAACCTAAAAGGCGTTTTTACCGCGATAGTCACGCCGTTCAAGAACGGCAGGGTGGACACGGCGGCGCTCAGGCGCATCGTGCGCGCGCAGCTGGACGGCGGCGCGGCCGGGCTGGTGCCCTGCGGCTCCACCGGCGAGGCCGCCACGCTGGACCAGGAGGAATACCTGGGCGTGATAAAGACAGTGGTCTCGGCCGCCGGCGGGAAGGTCCCGGTGATGCCCGGCGTCGGCACCAACTCCACCGCCAGGTCCGTGGAGACGGTCAAGAAGGTCTCGGCGCTCGGCGTCGACGGCCTGCTGGCCATAGTCCCGTATTACAACAAGCCCACGCAGGAGGGCATGACGGCCCACTTCTCCGAGCTGGCCAAGGCCACCCGCCTGCCGATAGTGCTCTACAACATCCCCGGCCGCACCGGCGTGAACATGCTGCCGGCCACGGCGCTGGCCCTGCGCCGGAAGTTCTCCCATATCGTCGGCATCAAGGAGGCCTCGGGCAACCTGGACCAGGTGAGCGAGCTGGTCTGCGGCGCCGACGCGGGCTTCGCCGTGATGAGCGGCGACGACTCGCTGACGCTGCCTATGATGTCGGTGGGAGCCAAGGGCGTGATCTCGGTGGTCTCCAACGTGGCCCCGCGCGAGACCGCGCGGATGTGCGAGGCTTTCCTCGAAGGCGACGTGGCCGCGGCGGCCGCGGCGCACCGCGCCCTCTTCCCGCTGGTGAAGGCGCTCTTCTGCGAGACCAACCCCGTGCCGGTGAAGTACGCGGCTTCGCTCCTGGGCCTGTGCGCCCCCGAGCCGCGCCTGCCGCTGCTGCCGCTCCCCGCGGCCAGGCGGGCCCTCGTGAAAGCGGCCCTGATAGAGGCCGGCGTCCTGCCCTGACCGGGCGGGCGGCCCGCGGGTCGAAAGAACGTCGGTCCCTGTCCGTCGTCAGGGGGCGGTTCCGGCGCTGGCCTCTACGGCGGGGGTGCTGACCGCTATCCCGGTGGAATTTATCACTTCGAAGGATTCGTCCAGGGCGCCGTCGTCGGCGTCCTCCGGCAGGTAGCCGGAGGCGCGCATGCGCGCGACGATGGCGCTCTTGCGCCGTTCCATGAAGCGCGTGCCGCCCACCGGGTTGTAGCGCCGGGGGCTCGGCAGCGCGGCCGCGAGCGCCGCGGCCTCCTCGGGCGTCAGGTCGGAGGGCGGCTTGCCGAAATAGGCGCGCGACGCCGCTCCGGCGCCGTAGATGCCCTTGCCCCATTCCGCCACGTTCAGGTACAGCTCGAAGATGCGCCGCTTGCCCAGCTCCTTCTCGAGGCGCCGGGCTATCAGGATCTCTTTCAGCTTGCGCAGCGGGTTCTTGGACGGCGACAGGTAGAGGTTGCGGGCCAGCTGCTGCGTGATGGTGCTGCCGCCGCGGGCGAAGCGGCGCCGCTTCCAATCCTCCTCGGCGGCGCGCCGGAGGCTCTCCCATTCCACGCCGTTATGCCGGTAGAACCCGCCGTCTTCGGCCACGAGCACGGCGTGCTTGAGGTTGCCGGAGATACCCTCCCACGGCGTCCAGACCATCAGGCGGGGCAGCTTCCGGCCGCGCTCCCGCGCCTCCAGTTCCTTGATGCGCATGAAGGCCGTCTCGGACGGGTTCTTCCGCTTCAGCGCGGAGACGTCGGGCAGCCACAGCAGGTAGACGGCCGCGGCCAGTACCGGCAGCGCCAGCAGCGCGCCGAGCAGCGGCAGCTCCTTGCCTGCGAGCGGGTAGCGGCTCTTGCGGGGGGACATGACGGGGTCAGGAGCGCGGCAGGGCGTCGGCGGCCTCGAGGCCTTCCTTCACGCTCTCTTCCATGAAGGAGTACTTCCAGGCCCCGTAGCGGCCTATGCTCCGGGCCCGGCGGGCCTTGAGCCAGGCGTCGATGACCGGCAGCGCGGCGGCGCGCTCCCGGTTGTAGACGACGTAGGCGCAGGGGATCCTGAGCCAGAGGCGCTCGGTCACCTGCGAGGCGCGGTCCAGCAGGCCGCAGGCGACGAGGCCCTTTACCGCGGCCTTCTCGGCCGAGGCCAGGTCCAGCGCCTCGCCCGCCGTGGCGAACTCCACGTAGAAGGAAGCGCAGCCGCGCGGCGCGAGGGCCGCGGAGAAATTGGAGGCTATGCCTGCCCGGTAGAACGGGAATTCCGGGCCGGGGAAATAGGCCCAGTGCAGGTCCCGCCGCACGCCGCGCGCGCCCAGGTTCAGGACGTAGACCGAATTGTGGCGCAGCGAGGCCGCCGCGCGCCGCACCGCGGCGGGGGCGTCGGCCGCCATAGCCACGAAGTCGTTCAGGGGGGAGGTGTTGATGAGGCGCTTGAAATGGACCGGGCCGAAGTGCCGCACCTGCGCCACGCCTTTCTTCAGGTCCACGCGCTCGACCTCGAGCCCGAGGCGCAGGCCCGAGGCGCCGCGGGCCAGCGCGTTGGCCAGCGCCCCGATGCCGCCGCGCTTCGGGTAGTAGAAACTGGTGTTGTAGCCCATGCCCTCGGTCCGGCGGCCGTAGGCGCCTTCCACCACTTCCTCCGGGGTCGGCATGGGGACGAAAGGCGCGCACCATTCCGTGGTGAGCCGGCCCAGCGGGTAGCGCCAGAGCTTGGCGTTGTAGGGCAGCATGAAGTGGCTGGAGATGCCCTCACCGAAGACGCGGCGGGTCCAGCGGCTGAAGGGCTCGGTCCCGTCGCCGCGGCCGCCGCCGGCGTTCCAGGCCTTCAGGAAGCCGCTGACGCATTCGGCCTTAACCTTGTCGGGCATGCCGGAGAGGTTGGCCTGGAAAGGGAACGGGGTCCACCGGCCGTGGGCGTAGACGCGCGCGTCCCGCTTCAGGCGCAGGCGGTTGGGGCCGAGGGCGTCCAGGATCAGCTTCGTGCTGCGCGGCCAGCGGAGGTGCAGCAGGTGGCCGGAATAATCGAAGAGGAAACCGCCCTTGGAGACCGTGGAGGCCAGGCCGCCGGGGCGGTTCTCCCGCTCGGCGACGAGGTAGCTCCGCCTGCCTTCCAGGGCCCTGGCGGCCGCGAGGCCGGCCAGGCCGCCGCCTATTATCAGCGTATCGGTGCGCAGCATCGGCTGATATTATACCAATAGAGCCCCGGCCGCCGCTCGCGCCGGGGGGCTCCGGCGGGAGCATTTGCCGCGGAGCCGCGTCCGGGCGCTCTTCAGCCTGCCCGCGCCTTAGGAACGCCGCAAATATTCAGCTCTTGCCCGGCCTGGAGTAGATCCGTATCCAATCGGGCGTCATCAGCATCACCGGGAGGCGGCGTCTCAGCCTGATCCCCAGGAGGGAGAAGTCCGCTCCGAACTCGGCCGCCTTGGAATAGCCCAGCCTTCTGAGCTCAGGTTCCAGACCCGCGTCGCCGGCATACCGGGCGTCGATGCTGGTAGTTACGACCAGGTCCGGGAGTTTCCGCCCCAACAGCTCGTAGCCGCAGCCGTAATTCCAATCCCGGCTTAACGGTACTATGGCCGCGTCACCGAGGGCCGGCAGCCCGGGGTGCCTGTACTTCAGTTCTATGACCCCGGGGTAGAACCAGGAAGGCTCCCGCACCAGCCCGATGGCCGCGCGGGGCCCGGCGTTCTCCGCCAGCCAGCGCGAGGCCTCGTCGCGCGGGTCCTCGCGCAGCGCCAGGCGGACCGTAGCGGCCTGCAGGAGCAGCAGTTCGGCCAGGATGAGGGCCGCAGCCGCGTTGCGCAGGGAGGGCAGCTTCTCGCCGGCCTGAGCCAGCAGGCGGGCCGCCAGCAGCGCGGCGAAAGGAACTACGGGCAGCATCCTGCCGGGAGTGACGGCGCCGGCGGCTTTGGCGAAGATGGCCAGCATGGGCAGCAGCCAGGCGGCCAGCAGCAGGTCGTCCTTCGTGCGCTTGACCGCGGCCCAGCCCAGGCCCGCCAGAGCGGCGGCCGTCATCGCGGCGCCTATGCTGTCGGCGGAAGTCCGCAGCAGCGCCAGGACGGCTTCCGGCAGGCCGTTCCGGGATGCGCCTTCGGCTATCGTGCCGGACAGCGCGCGGACCCCTTTGAGAAAATCCGGGTAGTCGAGCGCGGCGTAAGGGGTGCCAGCCAGGAAAGCCGCCGCAATTACCGGCGCTCCCAGCAGGAGGGGCTTGAGCTCCCGCCGCCGCGGCCCGAGGAAATGCGCGGCCAGGTAAGGCAGCAGCAGCGGAGCCCCGGAGTAGCGGGTGGAAACGGCTATCCCGATAGAGGCGGCCGAAAGCAGGTAGAAGCGGGTCTCGCCCGTGTCCATTAGGCGCTTAAGAAATAAAAGCGACAGGATCGCCCAGAACGCGCCTGGTCCGTTCACAAGCATATAGCGCCCGTAGACCGACTGGACCGGGGCCAGGGCCAGGAAAAGGGCGGCGAGCAGAGCCGCGGACGGGCCGAACATGGACCTGGCGAGCAGGTAGAGGGCTATTACCGAGAGGGCGCCGTAAACGGCGGAGAGGCCGCGCCCGGCCAGGTAGAAGCGGGCCCACTCCGAGGGGTGGGAATAATAGAATTCCCTGTCGGCGGTCAGCTTCAGGGCCCGGGCGGCGGTCAGCGCCTTGAAAGCGGCCCCCAGCGTGTAGATATGGAAGGTGCCGTCCCCCAGGGCGTGAGGCGTTCTCTCTCCTACGGGGTTAAAGTCAAGCCTGGAAGGGTGCATGGCCTGAAGACTGGCCATGGGGGAGTTCTCGTCGCAGTGATAGGTGTTTACGTGCCAGGAGTTAGGCAGGCCCCAGCGGATGCCGGCCAGCACGGGGACCAGATAGAGCAGGACTACGGCGGCCAGCCTCAGTTTTTCCGGTCTCGTCATATTGCGGGGGACACTCAAATATACAATAATTGTATGGTCGCAACAACCGGTTATGAAGATCCTTTTGATCAACCTTCCCCGCGTGGGCGGAGCCCCGGTCATCCGGGAAGAACGCTTCGAACACAAGGATTTCGAGATGGTCCAGCCTCCCCTGGGGCTGCTGTATTCCGCCTCCATGCTGCGCGGGGCCGGGCATGAGGTCGCTCTTATAGACGCCAACGCGCTGGACCTGGGCCTGGAAGAGGTCGTGCGCAGGGCCGCGGCCTTCGGCCCGGCGGTCATCCTGTCCCGCGTAGCCTTCGACGTACAGGACGCCGACGCCGCGGCGCTCAAAGCGGTAAAGGCCGCCGTCCCCGGCGCGCTGGCGGTGACGCGCAACAAGATACTTTCCGACGTGCCGGAACTGCGCGACGCGTTCATGCGGCGCCATCCGGAGCTGGATTATTTCCTGCTGATGGAGCCGGAGTCGGTAATAGCCCGGGTCTGCGCCGCTCTGGCCGCCGGTCTCCGGCCGCCCGCCGCGGCCTGGCTGGAGGGCGGAGCCGTGCGCGAGGGCGCCGCCGCCGAACTGCCCGCCGCCCTGGACGATTTTCCTTTCCCGGCCTACGACCTGCTCGAGACCATGGCCCCGTACAAGACCAGCCTGTTCGGCCCGGTCTATACGCTGGTCCTCTCCAGCCGCGGCTGCCCGTTCCAGTGCAGCTTCTGCGCCTATTGCCGCAGCAAGTACCGCGAACGCTCCGCGGAGAACGTGGTGAAGGAACTGAAGTGGCTCAAGGAGGGCATCGGGCTTAAGAACTTCGTCTTTTTCGACGATACGATCTCGCTCAAGCGCGAGCGGACGATGGAGATCTTCCGCCGCATGGCCGACAGCGGCCTCGGCCTGAAGTTCGGCATCTGCACGCGCGTGGACCTGCTGGACGAGGAGATGGTGGTCGCGGCCAAGGCGGCGGGCTGCGTGGAGATAGGCTTCGGCGTGGAGTCCGGCTCCCAGAAGGTCCTGGACCTGGCCAAGAAAGGCATCACGCTGGACCAGATACGCAAGGCGTTCGCGCTCTGCCGCAAGCACGGCATGAAGTCCATAGCTTCCGTCATCCTCGGCCTGCCGGGCGAGACCGAGGAGACCGTCGCCGAGACCTTCCGCTTCATCGCGGAGATAGACCCCTATTATTGCCAGTACGCCATAGCCGTCCCCTTCCCCAACACGGCCGTCTACCGCTACTACGACGAGCGCGGCCTGATCCTGACGCGCGACTGGCGCCGGTACAACCCGCTGGAGGTGGAGCCGGTCTTCAGGACCGAGGCCCTCTCCGCGGCGCGGCTGGCCGAGCTGAAGCGCAAAGGCTACCTGAAGTTCCTGCTCAGGCCGTCGTTCATCCTTTCCAAGATAGAGCCCTTGGACCTGCTTTGGAACATAAAAGGCTTCCTCATGTACGTCCACCGGCTGGCGGTTCTGCTGCTGAGCGGGCGGAAATACGTCCGCTGATGAAATTCTGCGTCCTCTCCTCCCTGTCGAGCCGCAGCGGCAGTTCCATAAGGAACCGCGGGATCTGCGGCGCCCTCGGCGCCCTCGGCCACGAAGTGGATTATTCCGAGCCCTGCGGCCCCGAAGGTTCCCCCGGCGCCGAGGGGTTCCGCCTGCACCGCCTGAGCGGCCGGTTCTCCGCGCCTGCCCTCTGGGTACTGCCGGCGCTATGCGCCAACCTTGCGCTCCTGCGCGCCGTCAGGCCCGGCGCCGTGATGGTAATGAAGCCTTTCCCGCATACCGCCCTGCCGGCCCTGCTGGCCCGGGCCCTTTACGGCAGCCGGGTCGCCGCGGATTTCGACGACCTGGACTCCGGCTACGCTTCCGGGCCCCTTGCCCGCCGCGTCATAGAGGCCATGCAGCTTTTTTTCCTGAAGCGGGCGGACACGGTCTGCGTGCATAACGCCGCGCTGCGGGAATACCTCGTAGCCCGCGGGATCCCCGGGGCCCGCGTCACCACGCTGGCGCAGGGGATAACCCCGGAAAAGTACGGCCCTCCGCGTCAGCTGCCGGAACTGCCGGCGGGCTGGGACCGCGCCGTGACGCTGGTCTACGCGGCCCACCTCGGCCCGGCCGCGGCCCTTGGGCCGCTGCTGGAGATCTTCGCGGGCCTGGGCGTCCGTTACCGCCTCCTGGTCATCGGGGGCGGGGAACTGCAGCCGGAGCTGGAGCGTAAGGCGGAGGCCCTGGGCGTCAAGGACCGGGTGCGCTTCACCGGCTACCTGCCGCACGAAGAGGCCCTGGCCTATATGCGCCGCGGGAGCATCGCCGTGAATTTCCTGCTGAGCCACGAGCCGCGCGACCGCTACCGCTCGCAGATCAAGGTCCGCGAATATCTGGCCCTCGGCCTGCCGGTGGTTTCCAGCCGCGGGGGGGACATAGAACTGTTCGGGGATTTCGTGGAGATAGCCGAAGACGCGGGGGATTTTGCCCGCAAGGTGGAGGCGGTAGCGGCCGATCCTGCCGCGGCCGCGCGCCGGGCGGCCGCGGGCAGGGACTGGGTGCTGAAGAACTTCGCCTGGCCCGCCGTGACCGCCGCCTGGCTCAGGGAAGCGGGTCTGGAGAGATAGTCTATATGCCGAAAGTTTCAGTAGTCGTACCGGTATACAACGGGGCCAGGACGATCGGCCTGGCGGTGGACGCCCTGCTGGCGCAGACCGTAAAGGACCTGGAAGTCCTGGTGGTAGACGACGGCTCCACCGACGGCACCGCGGCGGCCGTCCGCTCCAGGCCGGTGAAGTACCTGCGCCAGGAGAACGCCGGCCCGGCCAAGGCCCGC
This sequence comes from bacterium, assembly GCA_021847485.1. Lineage (GTDB taxonomy): Bacteria > Elusimicrobiota > Elusimicrobia > Elusimicrobiales > UBA9959 > UBA9959. The sequence goes on along the minus strand of JAJZRA010000003.1, from coordinate 20,920 downwards.
AACCTTGGCTGGCGTTCCTCCTCGGGAGAGATAGTTTTCTTTACCGACTCCGACTGCGTGCCCGAGCCGCGCTGGGTGGAGAAACTGCTGGCGCTCTTCTCCGACCCGTCCGTCTCGGCGGCGGGCGGCAGCTACGGCATAAGGAATCCGGAGAGCCTGGTGGCGCAATGCATACATTACGACATCCAGTATCGGCACGCCAGGCTGGGCGCGGAAGTGTCCTACCTGGGGTCGTTCAGCCTGGCGGTCCGCCGTTCCGCGCTCGAGGAGGCCGGCGGTTTCGACGAGAGCTTCCGCATCGCCTGCGGCGAGGACTCGGACCTGTCCTTCCGGCTGCGCAAGGCCGGCCACCGGTTCCGTTTCGAGAAGGATTGCCTGGTCTACCACCACTTCCCGACCGGGGCAGTCCATTTCGTGCGCCAGCAGTTCTGGCGCGGCTACTGGATCATGAAGCTGCTAGCCAAGAACGGCAGCACCGGCGCCCCGGGCTACAGTAATTTCCTGGACGCGCTCCAGCCGCCGCTGTTCGCAGCGGCGCTGACCTGCCTCGCGGCCTCGCCTTTCGTGCCGGAGCTCCGCCTGCCCGCGCTGGCGCTGAACCTGGCGGCTTTCCTGGTCAATTCCCCGTCGGTGCTGTTCGGCGTGCGCGCTTCCGGTTCGCCGCGCCTGTTCTGCTCCGCGGTGCTGTTCTATTTCCGGGGTTTCGCGTGGGTGCTGGGCCTGGCCTGGGGAGCCGGTTTCCTGCTGAAGGACGGGCGCAAATGAAGGTTAAGGCTTCTGCGGGCCGGTCTTCCTGAGCGGCCCGCAGGCTGAGGCGGTTCAGCCCTTCTTGCGGCCGAGCAGGTAGGAGAAGAAACTGCGCGCGCCGTAGAGTTTGCGCAGCAGGTCCGCCGGAGAAGAGAAAAGCATCCGCAGCATCTGCGCCGGGCGCAGGTAGAATTCCTTAAGGCCCCGGTCTATAAAATAATCTATTTCCGATTTGGAAAGCTGGGGGTAGTTCAGCAGCGTGACCTGCTCGCGCTCAGGGCTGACCCAGTCCCGCCAGTCCTTGGGGACCAGGTAGCCGTTCTTTTTCGCCCAGTCGTAGAGCTCGGTGCCGGGGTAGACGCAGATCCCGGAGAACTGCACCGTGTCCAGCGGCAGGCTCTTGGCGAGCTCTATCGTGGCCCGGGCGGACTCCTTGGTCTCGCCGGGAGCGCCCACCATGAAGCAGCCGTGCAGCGTAAATCCCAGCCGGGAGGCCTCGGCGGCGAACTTCCGTGACTGGTCCAGCGTGACCCCCTTCTTGACGGCGTCCAGCGCCTCCTGCGTGCCGAACTCGAAGCCGATCATCAGCATGCGGCAGCCCGCCTTGCGCATCAGCGGCAGCAGCGACAGGTCCATGTCCACGCGGGTGTTGCAGCTCCACGTGACCTTCAGCCCGCGCTTAAGGATCTCCTCGCAGAGCGAGCGCAGGTGGCCCGGGGAGCCCGTCAGCGTATCCGTCTCGAACATGATCTCGCGCAGCTGCGGGAAAAGCTTGAGGTCGTACTCCATCTCGTCGACGATGGCGGAGGGCGAGCGCAGCCGCATGTGGCGGCCGTGCATTGATTCGGTCGTGTCGCGGCAGAACGTGCAGCGGCCGAGGCAGCCGCGCCCCGAGATCAGCGTCAGGAACGGGAAGCGCTTGGCCACGTCCTTGTACCATTCCGGCTCGATGTGGCGCCACGCGGGGAATGGCAGGGTGTTCACGTCTATCGGCGCGCCGTAGGGGTTGCTGACCGCTTTGCCGCCGGACAGGTAGCTCAGGCCGGGGACGGCGGCCGGGTCCTTGCCGTCGGCCAGGTCGAGCAGCTGGTAGTCGTATTCACCCCTGGCGATGAAGTCGGCCGCGCCGGCGGCTATGGCGAAGGTGTCCCCGGGCAGAGCGGTGACGTGGGGCCCCACCAGCACGGTGCGGCAGCCGCAGGCGTTCTTGAGGGCCTTTGCGTGCTCCAGGTCGGAATAGATGGAAGGGGTGGTGGTGTGGACCACGGCGAGGGCGGGCTTGAACTCCGCGGCCATGGCGGTCACGGCCGCCAGGTCCAGGTTCAGCGCAGCGGCGTCGATGAACTTCACCTCGTGGCCGCCGCGCTCCAGCACGGCCACGGCCGTAAGCAGCCAGTCGGGGTGGCGCTGCACGCGGCCGCGCGACTTGGCGGCCCAGCGGGCAGACCGGCAGAAATCTTCTCCGTAGAACGGGTTGAGGACCAGTACTTTCATGTTATGGGCCGGTTAGAACCGGTTCTTGACCACCACGCGCAGCGACTTGAACCCGTCCCTCCAGTTGATCTTCTTGCCCTCGCCGTAGGTGCGCGGGTTGTAGCTGATCGGGATCTCCAGGATCTTGACGCCTTTGCGGATAAGCTTGACCGCCAGCTCGCAGTCGAAATCGAAGCCCTTGCACTCGAAGGAGAGCCCTTTGAGCGCGGAGGCCCGGAAGACCTTGTAGCAGGTCAGGATGTCGGTCAGTCCGGTGCCGTAGAGCAGGTTGGCCAGCGTGATCAGGACCTTGTTGGCGAAGAGGCTGGCGTAGCGGAACCGGGCCTTGCCGAGGAAGCGCGACCCGAAGACCACGTCGGTCTCGTTGGCCACGATGTGCTTGAGCAGGGCCGGGTACTCCTCGGGGCTGACCTCCAGGTCGGCGTCCTGTATCAGCACGATGTCGCCGGCGGCGAGCTCCAGGCCTTTCTGCACCGCGGCCCCTTTGCCCTCGCGCCGGTCCTCGTAGATCACGCGGGTGTCCGGGGCGGCCTCCTCGGCTTTGAGCTTCTCGCGGGTGCCGTCGGAGGAGGCGCCGTCCACCACGATGATCTCCTTGGGCATGCCGACCTCTACCCGGCGCACGCGGGAGATGATCTCCCGGATGGTGGCGGCTTCGTTGTAGACGGGGATGATGACGGAAAGTTTCATTGTTCGCGCGTCCAGGCCCTGGCGGTCTGCGTGGCCTCCTCGAGCTGCGAGATGCGCTCGATGCCCAGCCAGTAGTCCTCGAACTCGTACTTCAGCACGCGCCGGCCGCGGCGGACCAGGGCCTTGATCAGGTCGGGCATCGTGAAGAAGGTCCCGCGCGGCACGGACTCCAGCGCCCCGCGCCCCAGCACGTAGATGCCGGTGGAGATCAGGTATTCCTTCTCCGGCTTCTCGGTGATGCCGGTCACGGCGTCGCCGGCTATCTCCACCGTGCCGAAGGGCAGGCGGTCGGCGTATTTCTTTACGGCTATCGTCAGGTCCGCGCGGTTCTTCTGGTGGAAGTCGCGCAGGCGGTTGAAATCGAGGCGGGTCAGGATGTCGCCGTTAACCACGAGGACCGGGCCCTTGAGGCCTCGGATCTGCCTGAGCGGGCCCGCCGTGCCGAGCGGCTTCTTCTCGCGCGTGTAATTGATCTTCACGCCGAACTTGCGGCCGTCGCCGAAGTAGGCCTCTATCAGCTCCGCGCCGTAGCCGAGCGTCAGCGTGATGTCGGTGATGGCCAGTTCGCGCAGCCGCCTCACCATATACTCGAGGATCGGCTTCTCGCCCACCGGCAGCAGGGGCTTGGGGATGGAGAAGGTGAAAGGGCGCAGGCGCGTGCCGCAGCCTCCTGCTATGATGACGGCTTGCATGGCTTCTCCCCGGCGTTCCTTAGATCTGGTACTTGTCCGCGTCATACCCCTCGGAGTGGGACTTGATCCAGTCCGCAGTGTGCTTTAGGCCGGCCTCGAGCGAGGTCTTCGGCTCCCAGCCTATGAGTTCCCTGGCCTTGGAATTGTCGCAGAGCAGCTGCATGACCTCGCTGCCCTTGGGGCGCTTGCGGTCCTTGGTGGAGGTCACCGGCATTTTTTTGCCCATGACCTTCAGGATCGCGGAGGCGATCTCGCCCACCGAACTGTCCTTGCCGGTGCCGATGTTTATGACCTCGCCCACGGCGCGGGGGGACTCGGCGGTCTTGATGAAGCCGTCCACCGTGTCGAGGACGTAGTTCATGTCCCGGCGGGGCGTCAGCGAGCCCAGCGTGATCTTCTTTTTCTTCAGGGCCTGGATGATGATGGTCGGTATGATGGCCCGGTCGGACTGCCTGGGCCCGTAGGTGTTGAAAGGGCGCAGCGTGGCCACCGGCACGCCGTAGGTCTTGTGGAAGGCTTCGGCCACCTTGTCGGCGGCTATCTTGCTGGCGGAATAGGGGGACTGGGCCTGCAGCGGGTGGTCCTCGTCTATCGGGGTGTAGAGCGCGGTGCCGTACACCTCCGAGGTGGACGTGGTGACCACCTTGCTGGCGCCGCCGTCGCGGGCGGCGAGCAGCAGGTTCAGCGTGCCGACGGCGTTCACCTCGAAGACCTCGCGGGGGTTCACGTAGGAGTACGGTATACCCACGAGGGCCCCGAGGTGGAACACGACGTCCTTGCCGCGCAGCAGCTTCTTGATCGTCTCCGGGTCGCGCAGGTCGCCGGGGACCAGCTCGAGCTGGGAGACGACGTTCCTGGGGACGTGGCGCAGGCAGCCCAGGTCGTTATAGGGCGTGTACTCCAGCAGCGCGGTGACTTTCGCGCCGCTGGTGACCAGCCGTTCCGTCAGGTGGCTCCCTATGAAGCCGCTGCCGCCCGTGATAAAGACCTTGCGCCCGCGCCAGTTCATCGTCCCTCCGCGCCTCAGGCGTGCACCTTCAGCGAGTCCTTGACCGCGTCGGTCACGGCCTTGATCTGCTCGTCCGTCAGCTCGGGGAACATCGGCAGCGAGAAGACCGTGTCCTGCACCCTGTCGCAGGCGGGCAGGTCGCCCTTCTTGCCGCCGAGGTGCGCGTAGGCCTCCTGCAGGTGCAGCGCGATCGGGTAGTAGATCTGGTTGGCGATGCCGAGCTCGGTCAGGTGCTTCTGCGCGTTGTCGCGCTTGGCCTTGCTGTCGAAGCGGATCGTGTAGTAGTTGAACGAGTGGCGGGCGTTGGCCGGCACGACCGGGGTCTCGCAGACGCCCTTGAGCTGCTCGGCGTACCTGGCGGCCACCTTGTTGCGCATCTCGGTCCACTTCTCCACGTGCTTGAGGCGGATCGAAAGGATAGCGGCCTGCACGGTGTCGAGGCGGCTGTTGAAGCCCTCCATCTCGTGGTGGTAGCGCACCTTGCTGCCGTGGTTGCGGAGCTGCTTCAAGGTCTCGTGGATCTTGTCGTCGTTGGTCAGCACCGCGCCGCCGTCGCCGAAGGCGCCGAGGTTCTTGGCGGGGAAGAAACTGAAGGTGCCGCAGTGGCCCATCGTGCCGAGGTACTTCCAGTCGCCGGCGGCCGGCTTGTACTTGCCGGTGAAGGCCTGCGCGGTGTCCTCGACGACGATCAGGTTATGCTTCTTGGCGATGGCCATGATCGCGTCCATGTCGCAAGGCATGCCGTAGAGGTGCACCGGCACGATCGCGCGGGTCTTGGGGGTGATCTTCTTCTCGACCGACTTCGGGTCGAGGTTGTAGGTGACCGGGTCTATGTCGGCGAACACCGGGACCGCGCCGATCTGCGAGATGGTCTCGGAGGTGGCGATGAAGGTGAACGGGGAGGTGATGACCTCGTCGCCCTTCTTGATGCCGCTGGCGATGTAGGCCATGCGCAGCGCGTCGGTGCCGTTGGCCACGCCGACGCAGTACTTGGCGCCGTTGTGGGCGGCGAACTCGGTCTCGAACTTGGTCACGTCCTCGCCGAGTATGAAATGGGCCTTGTCGAAAACGCGCTTGACGGCGGCCTCCACCTCGTCCTTGATGGGGGGATAGCCGGCCAGCATGTCTACCATAGGTACTTTCATGATTTCCTCCGTATTACCGAAACCGATATTATTTATTATATAAAACCCCGGTCCGCCAGCGCTATGCGCGCGCTTTTGGGCCTGCCCGCCTCTTTTGTTATAATTTCCCCTGTGAAGACCACTATAGTCATCCCCTCCTACAACGAGATGCGTACGCTGCCGGCCGTCCTGAAGGCGCTGGCCCCGCTCCCGCTGGAGAAGGAAGTGATCGTGGTGGACGACGGTTCCAGGGACGGCACCAGGGAATGGCTGGACCGGGCCGCCGCGGACCGCGAGTTCCCTTTCGAGCTGAAAGTGATAAAGCACGAGAAGAACAGGGGCAAGGGCGGCGCGCTGATCACCGGCTTCGCCGCGGCTTCCGGGGACATCACCATCGTGCAGGACGCGGACCTGGAATACGACCCGGCCCAGATCCCGGACCTCGTGCGGCCCATCGCCGAGGGCCGCGCCGACGCCGTGTTCGGCACGCGCATGCTGACCGCCAGGACCTACACCTATAGCCGCGTCTACCTGGCCGGCAACAAGTTCCTTACCTTCCTGGTGGACCTCCTGTTCGGCGCCCGGATAACAGATTCCTATACCTGCTACAAGGCCTTCCGTACCCCGCTGCTCAGGAAGATGAAGATAGAGTCCACGGGCTTCGAGATAGAGGCCGAGCTCTCCTGCAAGACCGCCTTCCTCGGGCTGCGCTACGAGGAGCTGCCCATCGTCTACGCCTCCCGTTCCCGGACGGAGGGCAAGAAGATAAACTACCGGGACGCCGTGAAGGGCGTGCTCAAGATCCTGGCGCTCAGGCTCTCCCTGCGCCGGGCGGACTTCGCCGGATGAGGGCGCTGATCATAGGGGCCTCGGGGCAGGTCGGCGGCGCGCTGGCCTCGCTCTGCGTCCGGCGCAAGATAGAGGTCTACGGGACCTCCCGCAAGGGCCAGGGTTTTCTCAATCTCGACCTGGGCGTCCCCTCGTCCATAACCGCCGCTTTCGATAAGGCCCGCCCGGACCTGGTGCTGCTGTGCTCGGCGATGACGCACGTGGACAACTGCGAACGCGACCCGGAGCTGGCCCGCAGGATCAACGCCGAAGGGCCGGCGCTGGCGGCGGAGGAATGCCGCAAGGGCGGCGCGAAGCTGGTCTATTTCTCCACCGAGTACGTCTTCGACGGCGCGGCCGGGCCCTATTCCGAGGAGGACGCGCCCGCCCCGGTCAGCGTCTACGGCCGGACCAAGCTGGAGGGGGAGCGGGCGGTGCTGGCGCTGAAGGGCGGCCTCGCGCTGCGCACCACGGTCGTCTACAGCTATAACCCGGCCTCCAAGAACTTCGTCATGCAGCTGATCAGCAGCCGGCGCTCGGGCGCCAGGCTGCGCGTGCCGTACGACCAGTATTCCAACCCTACCTACGCCCCGGACCTGGCGGCCGCGGCGCTGGACCTGGCGGAAAAAGGCGCCTCCGGAGTCTACAACGTCGTCGGGCCGGACTGGCTGAGCCGCTGGGAGTTCGCGCTGAAGGCCTGCGCGGCCTTCGGCTTCGAGCCCGATTTCCTGGACCGCGTCCCGACTTCGGAGCTGGGGCAGGCCGCCGCCCGGCCGCTGAAGGCCGGGCTGAAGACCGATAAACTGGAGGCCGCGCTGGGCCGGAGGCTGCCGCCAGTGGACGGGAGCCTGCGAAAAATAGCGGTCCTGCTGAAACAGTATGAATGACCTGAGCCGCAATTTTATCCACTACCTGATGGCCTTCGCGCTGCCGCTGGCCATCTCGCTGGGCGTCACGCCGCTGCTGAGGGCGCTGGCGCTGCGCTACGGCCACGTCGATACGCCTACCGACATCAAGACGCACAAGCACCCGACGCCGCTGCTGGGCGGGACGGCCATCTTCGCGGCCTTCGCCGTGTCGCTCGTGGTGATGCGCCTCTATACCTCCTTCCCCACGGGTACGCTGCACGACCTGCGCATCCTGCTGCTGGGCGGCGGCGTGATGTTCACGCTCGGCTTCATCGACGACATGTACAAGCCGCACGGCCTCGGGTTCAAGACCAAGTTCGCGGTGCAGTTCATCGTGGCGCTCTTCACGGCGCTCTACGGCATCCGCATCCATTTCATCCAGCCGGAGTACGTGTCGTTCGCGCTGACCGTGCTGTGGATAGTCGGCGTCTCCAACGCTTTCAACATCATCGACATCATGGACGGGCTTTCCGCCGGCCAGGCCGCGCTGGCGGCCTTCGGCTTCCTGCTGATAGCGTTCCCGTCGGAGGCCATCTACGTCAATTTCGCCTCGGCCGCGCTGGCCGGCGCGGTGCTCGGCTTCCTGCCGTACAACCTGTCGAAGGGCCTGAAGATCTTCATGGGGGACTCGGGCAGCCTGCTGTGCGGCTTCGTGCTGGCCGTGGTGGCGCTCGGCACCCGCTATTCCGACGTCAACCCGCTCGGCGTCTACGCGCCGCTGTTCATCCTGGCGGTGCCGATCTACGATACGGTCTTCGTCTCGGTGATGCGGCTGCGCCGCGGGCACTCGCCGTTCCTCGGCAGCAAGGACCACTTCGCGCTGCGGCTGGAGAAGATCGGCTTCACGCGGCGCCAGGTCGTGCGGCTGGCCTCCCTGGCTACGCTGCTCCTGAGCCTCTTCGCCTGGCTGATGACGCAGGTCCCGCTCGCCTGGGGCGTCCTGATAGTCGCCGTCCTCGGCCTGGAGTTCATCCTCATCGGCCTCGCCATAGCCAAGATCCGCATCTAGTTCCGTCTTTCTCCCCGTGATAAATCAAGTAGGTCCACCAAGTGGGTGTGCCCGTAGCTCGTTTGGCCTGCCACGGGCCCGGGGGCCGGAAAAACCGGCGTCGCGCACTGGCCTATGGCCGTGCCGTAACAGGCGCTATGCGCCACAGACGGCCACCGTGCCCGCGCCTTGATCGCTCGGGTCCGGCGCTTACGCAAGCCGGACCTTCCGCGACATCCCTCGAAAGGCATACCCTTGCCGGCCCTCCGGGTTCTGGCGGGACGCCAAGTGGATGGGGTCGGCGGGCCCTCGCGCAGGGCGAGGCTTGCGCAGCGCCGGGTGGAGCCTGCGGAGCAGGCGACACAATTCAGCGTTCAAGCCCGAGCGGGAGCGCGGCCACGGTGTGGCCGATAGCGTGCCCGACGGGCCCATTCACTTGGTGGACCGACCCCCGGTTTTTCCGGCCCCCGGGCCCGTGGCGGGCTTATGTTATTTCAGGCTGAGAAGTCGCGGCGGAGGAGGAGCTTTAGGCAGTTGAGGGTTTCGCGGCCGGCGGCCAGCTTGGAGGCGCCGGCGCGGCGGGCGCGCATGGTGACGGGGACCTCGGTCACTTTCCAGCCCCGCCTGAGGAACTTGATGAGCAGCTCGGCGTCCAGCGCGAAGCCCTCGGTCTCGAAGCGGAGGGTCTTGAGCCTGTCGGCCCGGTAGAGCTTGAAGATCTGGGTGTAGGAGGTGAGGCGCGGGCCGAAGCGCAGGCGCAGCAGCAGGTTGGCGGCGGACGTCAGCAGGCGCCGGCCGGCCGGCAGGCCCTCGAAGCCGCCGCGGAACGGCGAGCCGCACACGCAGTCCGCCCCCGAGGCGCGCGCCTCGGCCAGCAGCCGCGCCGCGTCGGCCGGGTCGAAAGAGAGGTCCGCCTCCATGAAGAGGATATAGCGGCCGCGGGCCGCCGCTACGGCGCGTTCCAGCGAGGCCCGGAAAGAGTAGCTGCCGCCGGCCAGCGCCGAGACGCCCGGGTAGCGCCCGGCCAGCTCCCACAGGCGGTCCACCGTGCCGTCGGCGCTGCCGCCGTCGGAGAAGATCAGCTCGAAAGAGGGCAGGGCCGCGCGCAGCGGCTCCAGCAGCGTCCCGCCGTAAGAGGCCGCGTTGGCGGCCTCGTCCAGGCAGGGGATTATGACAGAGACTTCCGGGTCCACCCTGATATTCTAGTAAATACCGCGCCTAGCCGGCCGTGATCTCGAAGGCGGGCGGGTTGTCCATCGTCCGCTTCACCAGGCACTGCTCGGCCGCCTTTATCACGGCGTCCTTGTACTTGGGCGGGAAGTCCTTGGGCAGCTTGATCCGGAAGACCGCTTTCGACAGCAGGTGGGTCTCCTCGTTACGCTCGAAGGAAACGGAGATGCCCAGGCCCTCGGCGCTGAGGCCGCGGCTCTGGATGAAGCCCAGCGCGAAGATGCCGGCGCAGGTGCCGAGCGAAGCCAGGAACAGGTCGAAGGGGGTCGGGGCCGCGCCTTCGCCGACGGGGGCGGGCTGGTCGGTGGCTATCTCGAAGCCGTGCCAGAGCGCGTTGACCTTCTTGCCGCCGGGGAACGTTATTTCCATGTCGCTCATGTCTTTCTCCTTATAGCTCGTCGTTATCCTTTAGATGGAAAAAAGGGCCTGAAAGTTTCAGGCCCCGGGCGCGCGCTGCCGGCCGGTCAGAAGTTGTGACGGTGCAGCTCCCGCGTGATGCCCGGGATGATAGTGCTCTTGCCGTCGCCCAGGGCGTGCATCTTCAGGATCTCGCCGTAGACCTTCCCGAAGGCCTCCACTACGACCGGGTCGAAGGACTTGCCGCTCTCCTCGAGGATGTACTCGCGGGCCTTCTCGGGGTCCCATTTCGGCTTGTAGACGCGCGGCATGCACAGCGCGTCGAACACGTCGGCCACGGAGACTATCCTGGCGTAGAGGGGGATCTGGTCGCCCTTCAGCCGCGACGGATAGCCGCTCCCGTCGAACTTCTCGTGGTGCGAGCCGGCCACCTTGCAGGCCACCTGCAGCAGGTGGCTCTCGGCGTTGCAGAGGATCTTGGAGCCGTAGATCGTGTGCTTCTTCATCTCCTCGAACTCCTCGGCGGTGAGCTTGCCGGGCTTCAGGAGGATCGCGTCGGCGATGCCGACCTTGCCGATGTCGTGCAGCGGGCTGGCGTAGCGGATGTTCTCGATCTCCCGCTCCGGCATCCCGAGGCCCTGCGCGATCAGCGCGGAGTACTCGCTGATGTGCCGCAGGTGGATGGCCGTGTCCTGCTGGTCGCGGTACTCGGCCGTGACGGCCAGGCGGTAGATGGTCTCGAGCTGGGACTTGGAGAGGCTCTCGTAGAGCTGGGCGTTCTCGATGGCCGAGGCGGCCAGCGAGCTGATAAGCTGCAGGATGCCCTCGTCGTCCCCGTCGAAGGGCAGGCCGGCCTTGTTCATCGCCTCGAAGACGCCGATGATGCTGCCGCCGACGTTCTTGAGCGGTACGGCCAGGATGCTGCGCGTGCGGTAGCCGGTCAGGCGGTCGATATCGTGGGTGAAGCGTTCGTCCTGGTAGGCGTCCTTGATGTTGACCGTCTGGCCGGAGGAGGCCACGTGGCCGACGATCCCCTTGCCGAACGGCACGCGGATCTCGGTATGCTGCATGCCTAGCGCGACCTTGCTCCAGAGCTCGTTGGTCTGGCGGTCCATGATGAAGACGCTGCAGCGGTCGCAGTTGAGGATGGTCTTCACCTGGTCGGCTATGAGCTCGAGCAGCTTCGTCAGGTTGGTCTCCTTCGAGACCGCCCCTCCGAAGTACACGAGCTGGCGCAGCCTGTTCTCCAGTTCTTCCGCCCTGGTCATAAATCTATTTTAGCATTATCCTGCCGGTAAAAATTACGGCTTTTCCGCGGCCCCGGAGGCCTCGTCCAGGAAGACGCTGTAGTGCACCGCCCTGGCCGAAGGATAGGCGGACTTGAGGCCCGCGCCGATCTGGACCAGGCACGAAGTGCCGCCCACGACCACGGTGGAGGCCTGTACCGAGGCGATGTTCCTCAGCTTGCGGTCCAGCACCTTGGCCGAGAGCTCCGGCTGGGTAAAGGCGAACGCGCCGGCCCCGCCGCAGCACCAGTCGCTTTCCGGCAGTTCCGCGTACCGGCGGCCGGCCAGCCTGCGCAGGGCCTCGCGGGGCTCCTTCCTGATGCCCTGGCCGTGGCAGGCCCGGCAGGAGTCGTGGTAGGTGACGCGGCCGGCCTTTTCCAGGGCCGCCGGGTCGGCGTGCGGCAGCTTGTCGGCCGGGACGAACTCCAGGATGTCCCTGACGGCCGCGGCGAAGGCCGCCGCGCGTTTGCGCCAGGCCTCGTCGCCGGCGAAAAGCTGCTCGTAGGTCTTCATGAAGGCCGCGCACGAGGAGCAGTCCGCTATCACCGGGAAGTCGCCGAAGACCGCCCGCAGGCGCTCGTAGCGCTCGATGTTGCGGCGGGCGAACTCCCTGGCGTCCTCGAGGCGCCCGTAGTTGTGGGCTATCAGGCCGCAGCACTGGTTGTCGATGTAGACGCCTTCCCCGGCGAAGCGGCGCAGCACGCGCACGGTCGCCAGCGCCACGTCGGTGAAGACGTAGTTGGGGCCGCAGGGCGCGAAGTAGGCCCAGTTCACCGCGGTCTTGCCGTGCGGGCTCAAGGCCGGGTCCTTCCGGAAGATCTCGCCCGCGAAGCGCAGCGGCACCCGGTCGAGCGAGCCCTCGGCCTCCGCCAGGGCCGGCATGCCGATGAAGTCGTAGAGGCCCATCTTCGCCGCCAGGCGGGGCAGGCCGGTCTTCTTGACCAGGTAGGCGAGCTTGAGCCAGAAGGCGAAAAGGCCGGGCGCGTTCAGCAGCGTCCTGACCGCGGCGCGGGCGAAGAAGTTGTCGCCGTAGCCGTTGAGCTCCCGGCGGCCTTCCAGCACGATGTCCGGCGTCGGGACCTTGGCGTAGCAGGCGGTGGAACAGGCGCCGCAGAGCAGGCAGGTGGACAGGGCCTCCTCGGCGTCGGCGGCGTTCTTCGCGCGGCCTTCCACCAGCATCCGCATGAACTGGTTGCGGCCGCGGGCCGAGATGGTCTCGCGCCCGGTCAGCATATAGGTCGGGCAGACGGTCTCGCAGTAGCCGCAGCGGTTGCACTGCGCGGCGGCGTCGTAGAGGTTCCGCTCCCCGAGGTCGGTCAGCAGGGCGCCCAGGTGGCGGTCCGCCCGCTCGTGGCCGTAGAGCTCGTTGGTCTCGCTCGGGATGTGCGAGGAGACCGCGGTGGTCACGGTGGAGTCCATCTCACGGCGGCCCTTCCCGGGCGCGTCCTCGGCGAAGCGTTCGTGGCGGATCATGGCAGCTCCTCGGCCGCGGCGGCGGCCCCGTAGATCCAGGGATTCAGCAGGTTGCGGGGGTCCAGCGCCCTCTTGAGGCGGACCTGGTAGGGGTCGGGGGCGAAGGCGGGCGCGCCCGGCCCCTCCTCGAAGGCGGCCTGCGCGCGGCGCGAGCCGGCGGAAAGCGCGAAGGTGGCGGCGAGGATCACGGCGTAGGCGCCCATCGAACCGCACAGCAGCCTGACCGCGTCGTAGCCGGCCACGTTCTTGACCGTGCGGCCGCCCAGCTCGAGCAGCTCGCCTTCGGCGGTCACCACCTCGAGCCCGAGCAGCAGGTCCTTTACGCCGGGGAAGGCCTTGGAGGCTATGAGGCCGCCGACGCTGCCCTTGAGGTCCGGCAGGTCCAGGTTGAGGCCGGCCTCCTTCAGCTGGGCGCGGAAGCGCTCCAGCGGCAGGCCGGCCTCCACGCGGGCGGTAAGGTTCTCGCGGTCGATGACGGCGGCGCCGGCGAGCTGGCTCAGGTCCAGCGGCTTCGCCCCGTCGTTACCGGAGGGCTTCAGGCGGGTGCCGAGGCCCGTCACCGCGGTCGGGACGCCGCTCCTGGCGCGCAGGCGCAGCTCGTCCACGACGGCCCTGGCCTCCGGGCTCAGCGAGGCCCGTTCCGCCAGGCCCTCGGGGGGCGCTTCGGCCCGGGCGTCGGAGGCGACCGGCAGGATCTTGTCCGGGTTGGCGAGGCCGGCGGGGTCGAAAGCGTCCTTGATCTTCCGGAAGAAGTCCAGTTCGGCGCGGCCGTAGAGCCAGTTCATCGCGACGCGCTTCTCCACGCCGATGCCGTGCTCGCCGGAGACCGTGCCGCCCAGCGCGATGCAGGATTTCAGGATCTCGTAGCCGGCCTTCTTCACCCGCTTGACCTCCTGGATGTCGCGGCGGTCGAAGACGATGTTCGGGTGCAGGTTGCCGTCCCCGGCGTGGAACAGCAGGCCGGCGGTCAGCTTGTATTTGGCCAGGATCTCGCGCGTCTGGCGCAGCGCCTCGGGCAGGCGGGGGCGGGGGACCACGCCGTCCTCCACCAGCACGTCCGGGGCCAGGCGGGCCAGGGCGGGGTAGGCGCCCTTGCGGGCCTGCCACAGCAGCTCGCGCTCGGACTCGTCGGCGGCCAGCCGGAAGGCGGTGCAGGCCGCGCCGGCGCAGATGCTCTCGACGTTCTCCTGTTCGCGCTTGACCTTGACCGCGTCGGGGCCGTCCAGCTCGATGATCAGCGCGGCCTCGGTCCCCTCGGGGAAAGGGCTGGCCTTGCCGTTGAGCGCGGCCTCGAGCGAGACGGAATCCATGGCCTCCAGCGCGCGGGGCACGATGCCCTCGCTGATGATGCGCGTGACGGCCTTCATCGCCTGGTCCAGCGAGCGGAACGCCGCCGAGACGGTCCTGATGTGGCGGGGTACGGGCAGGATCTTCAGCCAGGCGTGGGTGACGACGCCGAGCGTGCCTTCGGAGCCGATCATCAGGCTCATCAGGTCGGGGCCCGGGTCCCGGTAGGACCAGGTCCGCACGTCGCCCTCGGGGGTGACCACTTCCAGTTTTTCGACGTTGTCGGACGTGACGCCGTACTTCAGGCACAGCGGCCCGCCGGCGTTCTCGCCGATGTTGCCGCCGATCGTGGAGACCTTCTGGCTGGCCGGGTCGGGCGCGTAGAAATAGCCGAACGGCTCTAGGGCCCGCTGCAGCTCGAGGTTGACCACGCCGGGCTCCACCAGGGCCAGGCGGGCGCCGGTATCGATCCGGCGGATCTTCTTGAGGCGGGCCAGGTTCAGGATCACCCCGCCCTTGAGCGGGATGGTGCCGCCGGACAGGTTGGTCCCGGCCAGGCGCGGCAGGAACGGGATGCCGGCCCGGTAGAGCACCTTCACCACCGGGGCGACCTGCTCCGCGGCCGAGAAGGTTATCACCGCCTCGGGGCGTGCGCGCGCCATGCCGGCGTCGTAGGAGTACATCAGGATCTCGGCCTCGTCGGTGCGGACGGCGTCCCCGCCGACGATGGCCTCTAGTTCGGGCCTGATGCGTGAAATGCGGTCTGTCTTGAACATAGTAGCTGATGCTCCGGGACGGAAAACCGGGAGGGGGGCCGTGCGCCCCTGCCTCCCCGCGGCCCGTCCCCCTGTACGCTTACTTCGCCAGCTTGAGCTTGGCGGTGAAATGCGGCAGTATCGGCGGGGCTTCCACCACGTCGAGCCCCTTGATCGCCTTCTTGTGCCTGGCGAGCCAGCCGAACACCTCTATCACGTAATCTATGTGGCTCTGCGTGTAGACGCGGCGCGGCATGGCCAGCCGCACGAGCTCCATCGGGGCGGCCTGGTAGACGCCGTTCTTGTCGCGGCGGCCGAACATCAGCGTGCCTATCTCCACGCCGCGGATGCCGCCTTCCAGGTACAGCGCGCAGGCCAGCGCCTGCGCCGGGAAGTTCTGCGGCCGGATGTGCGGCAGGAACTTCTTGGCGTTGACGTAGACGCCGTGGCCGCCGGGCGGGTCGATTATCGGCACGCCGTGCTTCAGCAGGCCCTCGCCGAGGTAGGCGGACGAGCGGATGCGGTACTGCAGGTAGTTCTCGTCGAGCACCTCCTGCAGGCCGATCGCGATGGCCTCCAGGTCGCGGCCGGCCAGGCCGCCGTAGGTGTTGAAGCCCTCGGTCAGGATCAGCATCTGGCGCGCCTTGGCGCTCCAGTCCTTGTCGTTCAGCGCGAGGAAGCCGCCGATGTTGACCAGCGCGTCCTTCTTGGAGCTCATCCACGCGCCGTCGGCCAGCTCGAACATCTCCTCGGCGATCTCGCGGACCGGCGTGGAGTTGTAGCCTTTCTCGCGCAGTTTGATGAAGTAGGCGTTCTCGGCGAAGCGGGCGCAGTCGAGGAACATCGGGATGCCGTACTTGTCGCAGACGGCGCGCACGGCCTTGAGGTTCTCCATCGAGACGGGCTGGCCGCCCAGCGAGTTGTTGGTGACCGTCATCACGCAGAGGGGGATGTTCTTGGCGCCCTTCTCCCTGATGAACTTCTCCATCGCGGCCACGTCGGCGTTGCCCTTGAACGGCGCGGGCTTGCCGAAGTCCAGCGCGCCCTTCACGGGGAAGTCCATCGCCTGGGCCCCGGAGAACTCCACGTTGGCGCGGGTCGTGTCGAAGTGGGAGTTGGAGACGATGTAGCGGCCCTTGCCGCCGATCACGCCGAACAGGATCTTCTCGGCGGCGCGGCCCTGGTGCACCGGGATCACCTCGCTGAACCCGGTCAGGCGCTTGATCTCGCGCTCGAAGTTGTAGTAGCTGCGGGCGCCGGCGTAGGACTCGTCGCCGTTCATGACGCCGCCCCACTGCGCCGCGCTCATCGCGCCGGTGCCGGAGTCGGTCAGCATGTCGATGAGGACCTTCTCCGCCTTGATGTTGAAGAGATTGTAGTGGGCCTGCTCGAGGACGGTCTTACGCTCGTCGCGGGTGGTGATGCCGAGCGGCTCGACGCTCTTGATCTTGAACGGCTCTATGATGGTCTTCCATTTCCATTCCATTGCTGAGTCTCCTTTACCGGATGATGAGGGTCATGAGAACGAAGTACGCCAGCATCAGCGCGAAGCCGTAGGGCAGCGCGGCGCGGGCCCATTCCTTGGACTTGATGCCGAGCTTGGCCGAGCTGACGATGTTGGGGATGTTGCCCGGGATCAGCATGCCGCCCGAGACCAGCAGGCCCATCAGGATGAAGGTTATCTGGCGGTCCGTCAGCGCCGGCGTGACCTCGGCGGCGGCCAGCGTGGCGTTGTCCAGGATGGCCGAGACGGAGTTGGCCCAGTACAGCGCCCACGTCGGCAGGCTCAGCATGACGCGGTCCGCCAGCGGCGCCAGGCCCGCGCCCAGCAGCACGAGCGCCATCACGAACAGGTAGACCTTGCCGGCCCGCTTGAGGATATCCTTGTTGGTTTCCCGCGAGTCCTCCTTGAGGCCTCCGGTGGCCGACTCCGCGGCCTCGGCCCCGCGGGCGGCGAGGAAGGCGCTCAGCAGCACGCCGGGGATGACCCACGCGCCGATCTGGCCCAGCAGGTAGAAGAAGCCGGCGTCGTGCGGCGGGCCCTTGAGCTTGGAGACGACGATGGTGGAAAGCGGCTCGCCGAGCGGCGTCAGGGCGGCGCCGAGGCCGATGGCGTAGCAGGCGAAGACGGTCAGGCGCACCTCGAAGCGGCGGCTCAGCTTCAGCATCGTGACCACCTCGGCCAGCACGATGGCCGAGACGATGGCCGTAAGGACGCTCGAGCCCAGGCCGAGCAGGGTCACCACGACGAAGATGGCCCCGGACAGTCCCAGACTACGGGTCAGCGCGTTCACCCAGCCGCGCAGGCGGTCGCGCACCGCGCGGAACAGGAAGCCGACCAGCGCGACCGCGGCGGTGATCGGCAGCGGCTCCTTCAGGGCCTCGTGCACGAGGTGCAGGCTCCAGAGGCCCGAGACGCTGACGGCCGCCATGCCCATGACGAACAGGAAGGCCTCGAGGTCGTCCTCCACTCGCTTGACCGAGAACGGCAGCGCGAGCGTGAGCGCCATGATGACGGCGAGACCGGCGATTATCAGGTAATCCGACATAATCCTCCAACGGCCTCCGGGCGGTCCCGGCTTGCCATTGCGGTACGATTAATATTTTAATATTTTAAATAGGCGGCGCAAAAGCGATATGTTCAAGTTCAGGAGGCCGGTAGGCCTTTTTCTCTGCGGGGGAGGCGCGCTGGGGTCCTGGCAGTCCGGGGTCCTGGCCGAACTCGTGCGCCAGGGGCTGCATTTCGACGCCCTGGCCGGCTTCAGCATCGGCTCGCTGAACGGCGCCGCCTACTGCTACGACAAGACCGCCGAGCTGCGGCGCATCTGGAGCGGCCTCGAGCCCGCGCGGATCCTGAGCCTGCGGCCCCGCTACTACAACATCCCGCTGGAACTCTACCAGCAGACCGGCGGCAACCCGCTGACCCGCCTGAACTTCTTCGTGCACAACCAGCTCGCCAAGCTGACGCTCTTCGACAATAAGCCGGTCTACGACTTCCTGAACGGCTGGCTGGCCAAGAGCGGCCCGCGCTTCAGCCGCAACATCAAGTTCTACGTGATCAGCCACGCGGTGGAGATGAAGCTGCCCTACATCACCGCTTTCGACGGGTCCACGCAGGGGCACAACCTGTCGTTCACCGACGCGCTGATGGCCAGCTGCTCGATCCCGATGATCTTCCCGCCGGTGCCGGTGACCGAGCACGGCCGCAAATATCACCTGGTAGACGGCGGCGTGATCGGCATCGCCAACATCAACCTGAACATCTTCGAGGGCTGCCGCACCGTGATCATGATCGGCAACTCGCGGGAGCACGACCTGGATTTCCCGGCCCGGGGGCCTTTCGGCTATTTCGAGAGCAAGACCCGCAGGATGCTGGCCATCCACACGCAGAAGATCTACGAGTCCCGCGTCTTCATAAAGTCCGAGCCGGACGTCTACCTTATAAAGCCGCCCACGGACCTGGGCCTGAACCTGCTGGAGTTCGACGGCGAGAAGTGCGGCCGCGCCTTCGACATCGGCGAGGCCGAGGCCAGGAACTTCCTGCGCCGGCTGGAGGCGCCGGGCGGATAGCCGGAAAACCATATGACGAGAACACTGCCGCTGATCCTCCTGTTCTGCGCCGCGCCCGCCGCCGCCCAGCCGCTGGACGCCCCGGCCACCGCGGAGGTCCGGGAGGACGACGAACTAGGCCCGGCCCTCGTGGACCTGAGCGCCTCCACCAGGCCGTTCACGCTGAGCCCCGGGGCCGACGAGCGCTACGACCGCGGCATCGCGCTGATGTACCGCCTCGAGTTCGACCGCGCGCAGCGCGAGTTCGAGGAGATCGTGCGCCTGTCGCCCGAGAGCCCCGCAGGCTATTTCGCGCTGGCCGCGCTGGCGTGGTGGCGCTACTCGCAGAACTTCGACGTGCAGAGCGGCCTGGACGCGGTGGAGAAGGACTTCATGACCAACGCGGACAAGGCCATCGAGCTCTCCGAGCGGATGGTCGACGAGGGCCGCGACCTGGACCAGGCCTACTTCTTCATGGGCAGCGCCTACGGCCTCGAGGGCCGCTGGTACGCCCTGAAGCGCTCCTGGTGGCGCGCCTACACGCACGGCCGGAAGGGCCGCAAGTACCTGAAGAAATGCGTGGCCCTCAACCCGGCCGTCTACGACGCCTACCTGGGCCTCGGGATCTTCGACTATTACGCGGCGACGCTGCCGGGCACGCTCGGGCTGGCCGCCAAGCTCTTCGTCGGGGGGGACAGGCGGCGCGGCATCGAGTACGTCAAGCTGGCCCGCGACCACGGCCGCTTCTTCAAGCTGGAGGCCCGCTTCTTCCTGATCGAGATCTACTCCATGCACGAGAAGGACTTCAAGGCCGCCTACGCGGAATGCGAGGCCCTGCGGGAGCTGGATCCCACCAACATGCTGTTCCGGGTCGGCGAGATCATGACCCATATCCAGGCGAAGGACTGGCAGGGCGTGCTGGACGAATGCGAGGCCTTCCTCGGCGCGTGGCAGGTCAAGCCGCAGCAGGGCCTGGAGCAGCAGCTCGCGATGATCTACCTGTCCGCCGGTGACGCCCTGCTGGCCCTGAAACGCTACGAAGAGGCCGCCGGCTGGTTCACTACCGGCATCATGAAGACCGCTTATCCCGAGAAGGGCTGGGTGACCTACTGCTACCTGCGCCGCGCCCAGGCGCTGGACCTGCTCGGCCGCAGGGAAGAAGCCCTGATCGACTACCGGATAGCCGCCGACCGCCCTAATTTCTGGGATTCAAGGAAGTACGCCCGGGCCGGCCTGAAGAAGGCCCCGGACTACGGGGAAGTTTACCGCCAGTTGACCGAGGACTAGGTCCCGGAGAGGAGGAACGATGACCAAGAAGGACTTTACCGCTGTCGTGCCGGTGGCCGGCGCGGGGACGCGGCTGCGCCCGCATACCTATACCTATCCGAAAGTGCTGCTCACGGTGGGCGACAAGCCGATAATCGGCCACATCCTGGACGACCTGCACGGGGCGGGCATCCGCAAGGTCTGCATGGTCGTAGGCTACCTAGGCGACAAGATCAGGGACTACGTCTCCCGCCAGTACGCGCACCTCGACGTGACCTACGTGGAGCAGCCGGAACCGAAGGGCCTGGGCCACGCCATCTGGCTGACCCGCCGCAGCGTCGCCGGGCCGGTGCTGGTCATGCTCGGCGACACGATCCTCGACGCGGACCTCTCCAAGTTCATGGGCTCCAAGGACGACTGCATCGCCGTCAAGGAAGTGGCGGACCCGCGCCGCTTCGGCGTGGTGGAGACGAAGGGCGGTTATATCTCGGCCATGGTGGAGAAGCCCGAACGCCCGCGCAGCAACCTGGCCATCGTCGGCATCTATTCCTTCCTGAACTCGATGTCCCTCTACAACGCCCTCCAGCGGCTGGTGGACTCGGGCCGGACCACGAAGGGCGAGGTCCAGTTCACGGACGCGCTGGCCGGCATGGTCAAGGCCGGGCACAGGATCCGCCCGGTGCCGATCGAGGGCTGGTACGACTGCGGCAAGCCGGAGACGCTGCTGGAGACCAACCGGCACATCCTGGGCCGCAAGAAGTTCTCGCCGAAGGCCAAAGGCTGCCTGGTGGTGCCGCCGGTCTATATCTCGCCCACGGCCGAGGTGACCAACTCCATCGTCGGGCCGTTCGCCTCCATAGGCGACGGCGCGAAGATAGACTCCTCGATAATCTCGGATTCGATAGTCAACGAGAACGCGGCGATCTCCAACATGACGCTGAGCGGCTCGCTGATAGGCCCGAGCGCCGTGGTGGCCGGCAGCAGGGACCAGCTCAACGTGGGCGAGAACTCCGAGGTCCGCTTCGACCGGTCCTCCTGCTAGACCTGCGCGCCGGTACAACTATAAGCCTCCGGAGGTATGACTTCCTCGGGTCGGGGTCGGTGTCACGGATAAGCCGCATAGCGGCTTTCCGCGACCCCAGCTCGGCAATTTTTCGCTGAAAAAATTGCCTGCGCTCTTGCGGCCGGGACGCGAAGCATGATTATGCTTCGCTCTTCGCCCGGCCTCACACCGTGC
>JAJZRA010000044.1 GCA_021847485.1 bacterium | reverse complement strand
GGCAGCTGCAGCTTGACGATGCGGGGCGCCCACTCGGAGATGTCCGCGCGGGGCTGGGGCATGGCCTTCTCCATCAGGTCGAGGATGTGCAGGCGGCTGCGGGTGGCCTGCTCGATGGCCTCTTTCATGATGTTCATCGGGATGCCGGAAGCCAGCTTCACGTCCATCTGGAACGCCGTCACGCCCTTGCGGGTGCCGGTGATCTTGAAGTCCATGTCGCCGTAGTGGTCCTCGAGGCCGGCGATGTCGGAGAGCACCGCGTGCTTGGCGCCGTCGGTCACGAGGCCCATCGCTATGCCCGAGCACGGCGCCTTGAGCGGCACGCCGGCGTCGAACAGCGCCAGGGACCCGCCGCAGACGGTCGCCATCGACGAGGAGCCGTTGGACTCCAGGATGTCGGACACGATGCGGATGGTGTACGGGAACTGCTCCTCGCTCGGGAGCAGCGGCAGCAGCGCGCGCTTGGCGAGGTGGCCGTGGCCAATCTCGCGGCGGCCGGGACCGCGGTCCGGCTTCACTTCGCCGGTGCTCCAGCTCGGGAAGTTATAGTGCAGCATGAAGCGGTCGAAGGTCTTGCCCTCGAGCGCGTCGAGCATCTGCTTGTCGTCGGAGGTGCCGAGGGTGACGGTCACCAGCGCCTGGGTCTGGCCGCGCGTGAACACGGCGGAACCGTGCGTGCGGGGCAGGAAGCCGGGCTCGATGGTGATCTGGCGCACCTCGTCGGTCTTGCGGCCGTCGGTGCGGACCATCGTGGACAGCGTGATGCCGCGCCAGACGGTGTAGAGGATGTCCTCGAAGACGGTCTTGGTCTGGTAGGACGCGGTGGCGTCCTCCTTGTACTTCTCGACCATCGCGGCGACGGCCTTGGTCTTCACTTCCTCCAGGGCCTTCTCCATCGCGTGCTTCTCGGGCTTCGAGGAGAGGATGCGGGTGACCTCGGCGCGCGTCATCGCGTCCACTTCGGCCTTGAGTTCCGGCTTTATCGTGGGGGTGGCGACCGGCGTCTTCTGCTTGCCGACCTGCTCCTTCATCTTGATCTGCATGTCGCAGAGCTTGCCGAGCTCGGGCATCGCGGCCTCGAGGGCGGCGACGAGATCGGAGTTGGGCACTTCCTTGGCGCCGCCCTCGACCATCAGGATGCTCTTGGCGGTGCCGCAGATGACCAGCTCCATCTCGGAGAGCTCGCGCTGCTCGTTGGTGGGGTTGAAGACGAACTTGCCGTCCACCTTGCCGAGGCGCAGGGCCGCGACCGGGCCGTTCCACGGGATGTCGGAGATCATCAGCGCCGCGGAGGCGGAGTTGATCGACACCACGTCGGCGTCGTTGTCCCCGTCGAACGAGATCACGGTGTTCGTGACCTGCGTCTCGGTGTTGAAGTAGTCCGGGAACAGCGGGCGCACGGAGCGGTCGGTCAGGCGGGACGCCAGCACTTCCTTCTCGCGGGCCTTGCCCTCGCGCTTGAAGAAGCCGCCGGGGATCTTGCCGGCCGCGTAGGTGCGCTCTTTGTAGTCGCAGCTGAGCGGCACGAACGCCGGGGGCGTGTCCTTGGGCTTGTTGGCCTGGACGGCGGTCGAGAGCACCACGGTGTCGCCGATGCGCACCGTCACGGCGCCGCCGGCCTGCTTGGCCAGCCAGCCGGTCTCGAACGAAATGGTCTTATCCCCCACCTGCACGTCCAGGTGGAGCGGTTTGTTGTTGTGGGTCATCGGTTATTTCCTCAGGCCGAGGGCCTTGATGACCTTCTTGTACTCCTCGCGGTTGTTGCTCTCGAGGTAGCTCAGAAGGCGCTTGCGCTGGGAGACCAGCTTGGACAGGCCGCGCTTGGAGGCGTTGTCCTTGGGGCTGGCGATGAGGTGCTTGGACAGATACTGGATGCGCTCGGTCACGAGCGCCACCTGCACGGAGGCGGAACCGGTATCGTTGGGCTTGGCGGAGAACTTCTCCACTATCTCTCTGGTCTTGTTCTTGGTTAATGCCATTTTTCTCTCTCTCTTTAGTTGTAGGTTTTAGTCCTTTTCTTGTCTTAATTATATTAATTACATACCTATATAGTCAACGAAAAGCCCCCCGCCGCCGGGGGGCTCCGCCTTGAAAAAACCTTGTTTTTCCGGCGCTATTTTATCTCCCAGTAGCCCCCGGCCTCGGTCTTCTTGATCCGGGCGCGGCCCCCCTCCACCGCCACGTGCTCGTAGACG
This sequence comes from bacterium, assembly GCA_021847485.1. GTDB lineage: Bacteria > Elusimicrobiota > Elusimicrobia > Elusimicrobiales > UBA9959 > UBA9959. The sequence continues at coordinate 15,723 of JAJZRA010000044.1, read as the reverse complement.
GAGGAGTTCTCCTCCCGCTTGATGTTCCTGGAGAAGATGCGGCTGCGGATGTTCATGTTGTAGGAGACGGCGTAGAGGCCCGGGGCGTCGTTGACGACGTTGAGGCCGGAGATCGTCACCCTGATCTCGTCGTAGACGCGGAAGATGTTGCGGAACTGCTCGTCCAGGTCCGAGGCGGAGGTGCCGTCCCCGGCCGTCCAGTCGTCCGCGATGAACGCGGTTACCCTGCCCGCGTCGCGGCTCTCGTAGGCCCGGGCGAAGTCCTCGTACATCTTCTTTACCGCGGCCGCGCCCGGGTCGCGCTTGTCCTGCGCGGCCTGCAGCTCCTTCTGGCGCCTGGCTTCGCTGATCCCGCGGCCCTCGGCGGAAGCCCAGAATTCGGCCGAGACCTTCTCGAACCGGCCGAACTTCGCCGCCACCGCCGCGGGCCAGAAGCCGGTCTGGAACAGCAGCGGCTGCTTGCCCTCCACCATCGGGCCGTACTGCGTGCTCCTTATCGTCAGCTTTTGCGGCGCGAGCGGCTCCGCCGGGTCGAACAGGAAGGTCGCCTTCACCTCGTCCTGGATCCCGCGCACCTTCTCCTCGGCTTCGGCCGAGGGCTTGAAGAGCTTCTGCACGGCCTCTCCGTAGGCCGCGTCGCCGGCGGTCTTCAGGTACGACAGGTCCCCGGCCAGGTTGGCCTTCAGCGCGGCCAGGCCGGCGTCCTCGGCGGCGAGCATGCGCTTCTCGGCGTCGCGCAGGTAGCGCAGGGCGCCGTCGGCGGCGAAGACGGTGTCGGAGAGCCCGTTCAGCGCGGTCGGCAGGAAGGACTCCATGCCCTCCAGGCCTTTAAGCTGCGGCGCGCCGTCCTCCTGCAGTGCCTTCAGCGCGGCGGCCATCGCGGCCTTGTGGGCCGCGTTATTGGAGCCGTAGGAGATGAACTGCGCCTCGTCCATCAGCGGCGAGCGGGCGAGCTCCTGCAGCCGGTCCAGCCTGTCCTTCAGCGAGTAATACCGGTCCGCGGCGGCCCGGTACGCCGCCTGCGCCCCGGAGAAGGCCCGCTTCGCGGCGGCGATCTTGGGTTCCAGGTCGGAGAGGTCGCGCTTGCCGTTGTAGGAGAACTCGTTGACGAACTCCCCCGGCAGGCCGGTGACCGCCTCCGACTTCTTCATGAAATCCTCCACGGCGGCGCGCACCCCGGCGGCGGCCTGCGGCTCCTCGGCCTTGAAGGCCTTGTCCTCGGCGGCGTAGCCGTCCAGCCAGGCCTTGGCGTCGGCGTAGACGGCGTCCTTCTGCGCGGCCGCCCGCGAGGCCAGCGCCTCGAACTTCTCCGGCAGCCCCTCGGTGGCGGCCCGCGTGCGCTCGGCGAAGGCTATGGGGCCCTCGTAATAGGAGGTCCAGGGCAGGCTCTTCTCCAGTTCCGGCGGCTCCGGCACGTCGTAGCCCTGCGGCTTGTAGGTCCGGTAGACGCTGTTCCACCGGCCCGTAGTCCCGGCGAGGTCCTTTATGACCGGCTCCACGCCGGCCTTTATCTCGTTCTTGTAGCGCTCGAGGTCCTGGCGGTACCGGCGCAGCCAGTCCCCGCGGCCCCGGGCGGTCTCCTCCAGGCTCTGCATCGCGGAGTAGGTGCGGGGCCCGCCGAGCTGCTCCTCGAGGGCGTTCAGCGAGGCGTACATGTCCTCTACGTCTCCGGAGACGTAGTAATGAGTGCCGGCGGCCGGGTCCTTTACGGCGCGGAAGGCCGCCTCGGCCCTGGCGCCGCCGGCGTCGAACTGCGAGCGCAGGCCCTGCACGTATTTGTAGATGGCTTCCTGCATCCTGCGGCGCTTCTGCTCCGCCGTTTCGTCGGGCGCGGCCGCGGGCGGCGGCACGGCGGCCGGGGCCGTCTCGGCCGGCTGCACCAGGCCGGCGGGTTTGGCCAGCCTGGCGGCCTCGTAGGCCTCCCGCTCCTTCTTGTCCTCGGCCTCCTTGAGGCGCGCGGCTTCGGCGGAGATCTTGGCGGCGTCGGCGAGGGTCTTCTGGATCAGCGAGTCGGAGGCCTTGATGCCGGCCGCGGTCCTGTCGAGCTTGTCCTGCATGTCGAAGACCATCTGCCGCAGCTCCGGCAGCTTGTCCTTAAGGCTCCGGCCGTCTGACTCGTCCTCTATCAGGGCCTTGGCCTTCAGCAGGACGTCTATGTCGTCCTTCGAGAGCTGGGCCTTCAGCTCGTTCTCGTCGTACTTGTTGAAGACGAACGTGCCCGCCTTCACCGCGTCGGAATAGCCGGGGACGCCGGCGGCCTCTTTGCCGGCCTCGGTCAGCACGCCCTTGCCGATGTACCTGGCGGCGATCTTGGCGCCTTCGGCGGTCAGCGCGCTCGCGCCCTCGGCCGTGGCGGCCGCCAGGCCGCCCGCGCCGAGCGTGGCGGCCGTGAAGCCGTACTCCACCACCTTGCAGGCCTTCGCGGCGTTGTCGCGCTGGATCATCTCCTCGACCTTGATCTTGGCCTGTTCCAGGCGGCGCATGGTCTCCAGGTTCGCGGTCTGCTGCTGGATGCCCCGGCGCAGGTTGTCGCGGTAGGCCGCCGCGTCGCGCGAGAGCCAGCCTAGGTCGTTCTGCGCGTCGGCGTAGGTGCGCGGCCCGGCCGCGGCGGGCGCGGCGGCCCCGGCCAGCAGCAGCATGGAAAGATAGAAGTTCTTCACTTGCCCTCCTGAAAAGAAGGCGCCGGGCAAGCCCGGCGCCTTTTCGGTGTTCCGTCCTAGAACTGCCCGACCCTGAAGGTCACGCTCTCGTCCGAAGGCGTGGGCAGCGTCAGCGGCTCCACGCAGTAGTAGTCGGAGGAGACGGTCTTGTAGCAGTAGCTGGAGCCGGGGCCGACGCCGGTAATGCTGGGGGCGGGGGCGTAGACCGCGCCCCTTACCTGGGCGGCGGTCAGCCCGGAGAGCATGACCCCGGAGAACGTATGCTCCCCCGTCACGCCGGCGCCGGACCCGATGCCGGGGGTGCCGAACAGGCTGGCGTCGTAGAACCAGATGTCCCCGGCCCCGGCGCCGCAGCCTTTGCTGCCGTCGGAGAACTTGTAGGCCGGGTAGTTGGCGCCGGAGCAGGTTATCGTGACCAGCGTGCCGGTGCCGCCCAGGTTGCCGCTGTCGTCGAGGACCAGGTTGGCCGCGGTGTTGCCCGGGGTCTCGCCGGTGGCCACGCCGGAGGCGTCGGACAGGCCGAACATCAGCGGCTGCTTCATGCTGAACAGCGCGAGCTTGCCGTCGGTATAGTCGAAGACGAACTCGGTGGCGCCGGTGTCGGTGCTGGTGGTCCCGGTCTTGTTGACGAAGACCATGCGGCTGTAGGTGATGGAAACGAACACCCTGCCCTGCGCGCCGGCGGCGACGTTATTGATGGTGTAGCGGATGCTGATGGAGCTGAGCGCGTCGAAGTCGCGCTTGACCGCGCGCTCGAGGATGCCCTTGTCCGCCGCGAAGTCGTCGGCCACGTAGGACATGAACTTCGGCAGGTCCTCGCGGGAATAGGCGTCGAACATGCCGTCCAGGGTCTCCTTGACCTTGGCCTGCACGCTCTCGTCGGAGAGGGTTATCTCCTTCCTGGTCTCCTCGACCTTGTTGGTCTTGCCCGAGGTGTCGGTCACCTCGATCAGCATGACGTAGGTCCTGCCCGCCTCGGGCTTGAAGGAATACTCGAAGGTCCCGTTGGACGCGAACTTGACGTCCTGCCAGGTGGCCTTGTCGTCGAGGGTTATGCGCACCGCGCCCGGCTGCCCGCCGGCGGCGCGCCCTTTTATGCGCACCAGGCCCTCGGGCCCCAGCATCTCCCGGAACAGTTTTATCCTCGGGCCGGTCTCGTCGGCCGAGATGCCGTTGATGTAGAGGTAGCTGAGCCCGACCTCGGTCCTGGCCTTGCCGAAGATCCACCATTTTGCGTCGGCCGCGCCGGCCGAGACCAGCAGAGCCGCGGCCAGTATGAGCGTTCTTTTCATGATCTTTCCCCTTTCCTTTTAAAAAGCCGTGTTCAGGCCCACCGTCACGCTCTTCTCTCGGAAGTTGCGCGCCGTGGTCGTGAAAGAATAGTCGTTATAGCCCGCCCGCAGGAAGAGCGTGGACTCGTTGAGGGCGGCGAGCAGCTTCGGCCGCCAGTAGGCCCCGAGCGAGGCGAAGAACTTGTCCGAGTCGTCGCCGGTCTCCTTGCGCAGCATGTTGGAGCCGAGGCGCAGGTCCCCGGTTAGGTTGGCGGCCGGGGCGTCGCAACCGAGGCCGAGCGAATACTCGTAGAGCTTGTCGGTGGTCTCGGCCAGCTCGTCGCGGGAGTACCAGGTGCCGAGGCTGACCGAGGGCCGCAGCGTGACGCCCCCGAGCTGGCGCCGCGCCGAGAGGGACGTGTTGAAGGTCAGCTCCTTCGCGTCCCGCACGGCGGTCTTGGTGCGGTAGAGCGTGTAGCCCAGGTTGGTGTCGGAGTCGAGGCCGCCGAACCTGTCGCGGTAGTTGGCGTTAAGGTAATGGTCGGCCCCGCTGCTCCCCGCGCCGTATTTCCGGTCGAACTTGTAGGAGAGGTCGGCGAAGGAGGCCGGCCGGGAGGCGAAAGGCCGCTTTATCGCGGCGCTGAGCTCCGGTTTCCAGTTGCGCGTCGTGCCCGCGGCCTGGTTCCCGTCCAGGTTGTTGCGGTACCACAGCAGGCCGGAGGTCACGGTGACCTGCTTCGTATATTTGTAGCGCCACTTCGCCTTCACCTTGCGGCGGTCCGGGCTGGCCGCCCCGAGCGCGGAGTAGAAGTCCGGCTCGACGTTCTCGTACTCCAGCGAGACGCGGCTGGGGTCGGCGTCGCCTACCAGCTGCAAGCGGGCCGCGGTGCCGTTGGCCGAAATCTTGGCCGCGCCGGCCGAGGGCGACTGCCTGGAGTCCGCCTTGGAATACTCTCCGTCCGCGGTGAGGCCGGGGATCGGCGCGTAGTTGAAGTCGAAAGTGTAGTTCTTCGCGTCGTAGAGGGCGTCCGAGGCGTTGACGCGGCCGGTGTCCTTGGCGGACACGGCGCTGAGCCCAGCCCAGAGGTCGCCGGCGAACTCCTGCCTGACGCGCAGGCCGGCGGCCTGCCGGTCAGGCACCCGGGTGAGCGGGTCCTTCCAGAGCGAATCCCAGCGCGGATAGGCCCAGCCGAAGACGCCGGTGACCTGGGGCAGCGCCGAGCCTTCCTTGCGGAAGCGGTAGGAGCCGCCCTTCAGCGAGGTGGCCAGCGCGTACTGCGAGAAGGATTCGAACACGTCGCCGAGCGTCAGCGCGTGCGCGCCTTTGGCCGCGCGCCCCTGCAGATTGGTCAGCGAGACGTGCTTGACGTCGGAGCGCGGGTCGTCGGTGGCCTTGCCGCCGGCGGTGTAACCGTAGTCCCAGCCGGCCCGTGAGCCGCTGCCGGAGACGTTGAGCAGTTCCAGGTAGTTCAGGCCCTTGGTCAGCGCCGAGGCGCTTTTTCCGGGCCCCGAGAGGTCGTTCTGCGTGAGCGAGAGCTCGTTGGAGGCGTGGAATTCAGCCGCCGCCCGGGCGGCGGCCGGCGCGCAGAGCGCCGCCAGTAGTATCGCTGCTGTTCTTTTCATGTCCCCTTCCCTTAACCCTGTCGTGTTTTGGACAACCGCCAAAAGATAGCAAAAAAAACGCGCGGGTTCAACGTTCTTGCGGCGGCCAAAATTTGTTATTATTTTCTCCGGAAGCTACGGAGAGAATATGACCCCCAACCGCATACACGCCAACAAGATAGCCGCTTTCCTCAACAAGGAGCCCCGCGATTTCACCCGCCCCGACCTGGTGAAGTACATCAAGGCCAACGGCGTCAGGATGGTCAACTTCCGGTACGTGGCCGGGGACGGCCGGCTGAAGACGCTCAATTTCGTCATCAACGACGAGAAGTACCTGGACCGCATCCTCTCGGCCGGCGAGCGCGTGGACGGCTCCAGCCTGTTCAAGAACGTCGACGCCGCCTCGAGCGACCTCTACGTGGTGCCCCGCTACCGCACCGCCTTCGTCAATCCTTTCTCGCAGGTCCCGGCCGTGGACATCCTCTGCTCCTTCTATACCGCCGACGGCAAGCCGTTCGCCAGCGCGCCCGCCGAGATCCTGCGCCGCGCCGAGGCCGAGTTCACCGGGACCACCGGGCTCGAGTTCAGGGCGCTGGGCGAACTGGAGTACTACATCATCTCCCCCCGCAACCCGCTCTACCCGACGCCCGCGCAGAAGGGTTACCACGAGGCCCATCCGTTCGCCAAGTGGGAGGCCCTGCGCACCGAGGCGATGGCCGCCATCGCCGAGGCCGGCGGCCGCATCAAGTACGGGCATTCCGAGGTGGGCCTCATCCGCACCGAAGATTCCGAGATGGCCCAGCAGGAGATAGAGTTCCTGCCGGTGCCCGCCTCCGACGCGGCCGACCAGCTGGCCGTGGCGAAGTGGATGCTTTCCGCCATCGGCCACAAGTACGGCGTGGTGGTGTCCTTCGCGCCGAAGATCTCCATCGGCCACGCGGGCAGCGGCCTGCACGTGCATACCTGCCTGTTCCGCAACGGGCGCAGCGTGATGCTCGAGAAGGGCGAGCTTTCCCCCCCGGCCCGGCGGCTGATAGCCGGCTTCATGGAGCTGGCCGCGCCGATGACCGCCTTCGGCAACACCGTCCCTACCTCTTATTTCCGCCTGGTGCCGCACCAGGAGGCCCCGATCAACGTCTGCTGGGCCTACCGCAACCGCTCGGCGCTGGTGCGCATCCCGCTCGGCTGGCTGAACGCGGCCGGCATGGTCAAGGACGCCAACCCCGGCTCGGCCGTGCCCGCCGTCGAGCCCAACCAGACGGTGGAGTTCCGCTCCGCGGACGGCTCGGCCAACATGCACCTGCTGCTGGCCGGCCTCTGCGTGGCCGCGCGCCGCGGCTTCGAGCGCAAGGACGCGCTGGCCTACGCCGACAAGTTCTTCGTCGACAAGAACATCTACCGCAAGGAGTACGCCGCCCTGCTCGAGAAGCTGCCCAAGCTGCCCGCCTCCTGCTGGGAGTCGGCGGAAAGCCTCGAGAAGAACCGCGCCGTCTTCGAGGCCCGCGGCGTCTTCACGCCGCAGCTGATAGACGGCATGGTTAAGCGCCTTAAGTCCTACGACGACCAGAACCTCAGCGAGCGCCTCTACGGCAAGGAAGAGGAGATCAAGAAGCTCGTCGACGAGTACCTCTACTGCTGACCGGGAGCGGCTCGATGTCAGGCAACGCTGAACTCCGGACTTTTTACCTCCCTGCGGCCCTGCTGCTGGCGGCCGCGGCGCTGCTGCCGGCCGGCGGCTGCGGGCGCGGCGCCCCGGAAGGCCCCGCGGTGGTCGTTTCCAGCGGCACCTTCACCTCCAGCCTCGACGCCGTCCTCAAGTCCGGGGGGTTGGACGACCGGGAGCGCTTTTTGGTCTCCCGCGCCCTCCGCAAGGACCTGGACCTGCGCCGCCTGCGCCCGGAAGACCCCTACGCGGTCTCCTTCTCCACCTGGGGCGCGCTGTTCGGGCTGAAGATCACCCGCGACCTGCGCGAGTACGAGGTGAAGCCGTCCTCCGGCGGCTACGCCGTAGAGGTGCGCGACGTGGAGCTGACCAGCGCGTCAAAGAAGCTTTCCGGCGAGATAAGATCCTCCCTGTGGGAATCCATGAGCGCCGCCGGCGTGCCGGCCGCCGTCATCCTGGACTACGCCGACATCTTCTCCTGGTCCGTGGACTTCCTGACCGAGGTCCGGGACGGGGACCGCTGGGCGCTGAGCTGGGATTACAGCTCGGACCCGGCGGGCAAGGTGGTCTCGCAGAAGGTGACCGCCGCCTATTACGACGGGGCCGAGACCGGCCGCAAGAGCGCGGCGGCCTGGGGCGGCGGCTATTACGACGAGACCGGCGATTCCGTCCGCAACATGTTCCTGCGCGCGCCGCTGCATTACCGGCGCATTTCCTCGTATTTCACCAACCGGCGCTTCCACCCGGTGCTCAAGATCTTCCGCCCGCACCAGGGCATAGACTACGCGGCGCCCTACGGCACGCCGGTCTCCGCCGTGGCCGACGGGACCGTGACCTGGGCCGCGTGGAAAGGCGCCAACGGCCGCCTCGTGATCGTGCGCCACGGCGCCGGCTACGAGACCACCTACGGCCACCTGTCGCGGTTCGCCGGGGGCGTGCGCCGCGGGCGGCGGGTCTCGCAGGGCGACGTGATCGGCTACGTCGGCTCTTCCGGCCTCTCGAGCGGCCCGCACCTGGATTTCCGCATCAAGCTGCGCGGCACCCCCCTGAACTTCCTTAAAATGAAATACCGCTCAAGCGTGAGCGTGAGCGGTAAGGCGAAAGAGGCCGTCGCCGCGGCCATCAAGGCGCTGGACTGACCTACAGGACCTTCCCTTCCCTCAGCAGGATGTAGAGGAAAGGTATCACCTCGATCGCGATCAGGATTATCACGATGATCTCCAGCCAGTGGCTGCGGCGGGTGTTCACCTCGCCGTGCAGGATCTGGCTGATCTGCGCCATCGTCTCCATCTTGCGGGAGATGCTCTTGCGCCAGTCGTCGAAGTGGAACTCGAGCGCGGCCGCCCTGAACACGACGGCCAGGTAGGGGTCGCCGACGGTCTTCAGCGAGTTCTCGACGCGGCCGAGGAACTCGGAGAATTCCATGTACTTGCGGCTGGAGTCCTCGGCGATGTCGGCGTAGACGTTCTTGAAGATGTTGGCCACGCTCTCCCGCTTCTGCTCCATCGTGTCGTAGAGCTCGTCGAGCTTGCGTTCGAGCATCTCGTCGTAGTAGCGGAACTCCAGCAGGTGGGTCAGCGAGAACTCTATCACGTCCGCCACGTCGCGCTGGCCGTCCGGCTCTATCAGCAGCGCGGAGTTCCAGTCGATGATCGCGAGGTCCGTGCTGGAATACTGCACGGCGCTCTCGAGGATGAAGCTGCGGGAATCCTCGCTGAGGCGCTCCTTGTCCTCGGCCAGGATCAGCGCGGCCACGTCCACCTGGCCGATGAACTCCCTGGGATTCTCGATGCCCGGGGCTTTCTCGATGATATAGGTGATGTAGTCCTCGTAGATCTCCCATTCGGCCGGGTTGGTGACGGCCTGCATGACGCGCTTCTTCAGCGCGTCCTTGCGGGAGACGCACAGCAGGTCCACTTCGGAGGAGGCCTCCAGGCCGGCCGCGGTCCGGACGAGGGCGTCCCACGTGAGGCCGGGCGGCATCGCGATCTCGAGCGTGACGGAGATGACGCCGTAGTTCCACAGGCGCGCGAAGATCCTGACCGGCAGCTTGCCGGTAGGCAGGTCCAGCGTCTCCTCGCCGAGGTCCACCTTGAGCGGGGATTCCCTGACGATGACGGCCTTGCGGGTGTTCGTGGCGAACTTGAGGCGCATGCCGCTGTCCGCGCTGAGCAGCTGCTCGGCGCGGGCCAGCGAGATCTCGCCGCCGATATCGAAGACCCGGTGGACGAGTATCGTGCCTTTCTCGATCGCGTCGGCCATGCTTTCCCCCTCCCCGCTAAGCTATTTCTTCCCCAGCAGGCCTTCGATCCCCTTGACCATCTCCGGGGCGTAGGACTCGTCGTAGCCTTCCCAGACGTTGACGATCTTGTGGTCGCGGTCGAGCAGGTAGATGTAGGGCACGCCCTGCGCCTTGTAGGCCTTGTAGACGGCGCGGCCGCCGTAGGCCAGCGGGAAGGTGATGCCCAGGTCCTTGGCGAAACCGAGCGGGGCGTCCTTGTCGTCCTGGATGCAGATGCCGACGAAGTTCATGCCCTTCTTGGAGTAGGAGTTGTAGAGCCTCTCGAGCTCGGGGCCGGCCTTGCGGCAGAACGGGCAGCCCTCGGTGAAGAACATCAGCATCAGCGGCTTGCCGGCGTAGGAGGCGAGGTCGATCTCGCCGCCGGAGGCCCCGGGAAGCTTGAAATAGGTCTGCTTCTTCTGGTAGCTGCCGGCCGGCAGCACGGCGGCCTGCGCGGTCACCGGCTGGGCGGAGGTCTCCGCGGCGGGCTGCTCCTTCTTGCCGCAGGCGGCGAGCGCCAGCGCGGCGGCGGCGAACAGGATGGTCTTCTTCATGGTATCTCTCCTTGCTCCTTGAAAGCCGGATCGCGGCTGTCGGACTATTCTATTATTTTTCTCAGCTCGTCCAAAATGAAATTGGCCGCGCGCTCCCGCACCAGGGCCCGGTCGCCCCGGAACCGCCGGCTGAAAGTCCGGGTCCCGCGCGGGCCCGCGAGGCCGAACCAGACCAGCCCGACCGGCTTCTCCGCGGTGCCGCCGCCGGGGCCCGCGATGCCGGTGACCGAGAAAGCGTAGTCGCTGCGGAAGACCTTCCTGGCGCCCGCGGCCATCTCGGCGGCGCACTCGGCGGAGACGGCGCCGCGGCGCTTCAGGGTGCCGGCTTTCACGCCGAGCAGGCGGACCTTGGCGGCGTTGGAGTAGGCCACCACCCCGCCGTTGAACCAGGCCGAGCTGCCGGGCGCGTCGGTGATCAGGCCGGCGGCGCGTCCGCCGGTGCAGGATTCCGCGGCGGCCGCGGTGCGCCCGCGGGCCTTCAGCGCGGCCCCGAGGGCCTCCGGCAGCGTGGTCTCTCCTTCCCCGTAGAGGGCCCCTCCCAGCAGCCTGCGGCAGGCGGCCGCGGCCCGGCTCACCACGCCCCGGCTGTCGTCGCCGGAGACGATGAAGTCCACCGTGCCCTGCCCCGCCAGGATCGTGTAGGAGGCGCCGGGGTAGCGGCGCATCGCGGGGCGCAGCAGTCTTTCGGCCTGGGGCTCGCCGAGGCCCGCCGAGCGGAGCTTCACCGCGGCCAGCGGCGGCAGGCCGAAGAAGGCCTTGAGCCCGGCCTCGAGGCGACCGGGGAACATCGGCTCCCACTCGCGGCGCGGGCCGGGCAGCAGCACCAGCAGCCTGCGTCCGACGGTCAGCACTTCGCCGAAAGCGGTGCCGTTGACGTTCTCTATCGGCTTGGCCCCTTCCACTATCCTGGCCTGGTCCAGCAGGTTCGGGGGCAGCCTGCGCAGGCGGAAGGCCCGCGAGAGCGCCTGCCGGCAGGCGCCGGAAAGCACCACCTTCCTCCCCAGGGCCTTGGCCGCGGCCTGGCGGGTCAGGTCGTCGAACGTGGGGCCGAGGCCGCCGCAGACCAGGACCAGGGAAGCCCGCCTGAGAGCCCCCTTTATGCAGTCGGCGATGGCCTCCAGGTCGTCGCCGCTGGACTGTTCGCGGGTCAGGCGGAAGCCCAGCGGCCGCAGCCTTTCGTGGAACAGCGGCGCGTAGAGGTTCAGTTTGCCTTCCAGCAGTTCGGACCCGGTGCAGACTAGTTCGGCTTTCCCCGTCTTCATGAAGATAAGGTTAGCATAAAGCCGGCCGCCGGCAAAGCGGATTGACACCGCCGGGCGGATTTGGTAGTTTTGAGTTGCTGGTTACGGAGGCAACGTGATAAAGGACACACTTTCCAGGATAGAGGCCGCGATAGGCAAGGTGCAGGCCGGGAACGCCGCCCAGAAGGACGAGCTGGTCGCCCTGCTCCGGAAGCTCAAGGACGAGCTGGCAGCGCTGCCCGAGTCGCGCCGCGACGAGGCCAGCAGCATCGGCTATTTCACGGAAGCCGCCGCCCATGAGGTCACGAGGGGCTCCAGCGTGCAGCTCCGCAACCTCTCCATCTCCGGCATCTCCTACGCCGTGAAGGGCTTCGAGGCCTCGCACCCGCAGCTCGTTTCGGTGGTCAACGAGATCTGCATGGTCCTCGCCCGGATGGGCATCTAGCCGGAGGCGGGATGTCCAGGTCTAACCTCGCGGCCGTCCTCCTCATCGCTATGACCCTAAGCTCCGCCTCCCGCGCGGCCCAGCCGCCCGCGGCTCCCCGGATCCCCCACAAGCTCGAGAAGTTCGGCCAGGTCCGCGTCGACGACTATTACTGGCTGAAGGACCGCGCCAACCCGCAGGTCCTGGCCTACCTCAAGGCCGAGAACGCCTATGCCGACGAGGTCCTCAAGCCGCTCGCCCCGCTGAGCCGGAAGCTGTTCGCCGAGATGAAGGGCCGCATCAAGCAGGATGATTCCACGGCCCCGTTCAAGTACGGCCCCTACTACTATTACAAGACCTACCGCAAAGGCGGCGAGTACCCGGTCTACGCCCGGAAGAAGGGCTCGCTCTCGGCCCCCGAGGAGGTGCTGCTCGACGTCAACGAGCTCGCCCGCGGCAAGGCTTTCTGCCAGGTGGACTTCCCCGCGGTCAGGCCGGACCACCGGATGATCGCCTACGCCGTCGACTACGGCGGGCGCCGCTTCTTCGACGTCTATTTCAAGGACCTGGCGACCGGCAAGCTCTACTCCGACAGGGTAGAGCGGACCACCGGCAACATGGCCTGGGCCAACGACGGGGCCACGCTGTTCTACGTCAAGCAGGACACGGAGACCCTCCGCTGGGACAGGGTCTTCGCGCACGAACTGGGCCGGCTCAGGGACAGGGAGGTCTACTACGAGGCCGACCCGGCCTTCGAGGTCCAGGTCTCCAGGCCCAATACCGGGAAATATATCTTCCTGCGCTCCGGCTCCACGCTCTCCACCGAGTACCGCCTCGTCGACGCGGACCGGCCCGCCCTGCCGCCGGTCCTCTTCCAGGCGCGCCTGCCGAAGCTGGAGTACGACGTCGAGGACGGCGGCGACAGGTTCTACGTGCTCAACAACGACGGCGCCCGCAACTTCAAGGTCTCGGTCTGTCCCTCCTCCGCCACGGCCCGGACCGCCTGGACCGACGTCGTGCCGCACCGCGACGACACGCTGGTGGAAGACATCGGCGTCTTCGAGCGTTGGCTGGTGCTGAAGGAGCGCAAGGACGCGCTGGGCAGCTTCCGCGTGATCGACCGCGTTACGGGCCGGGACGGCCGGATCGGGTTCGACGAGCAGGCCTACCTGACCGAGTTCGGCGACAACTACGAATACAGGACCGACACGCTGCGCGTGACCTACGAGTCCCCCACCACGCCGGACTCCGTCTACGACGTGGACCTGCGGACCGGCGCCAAGACGCTGGTCAAGCGGCAGGAGGTCCTGGGCGGTTTCAGACCGGAGGACTACCGGGCCGAGCGCCTCTGGTTCGCCGCCCGCGACGGCGAGATGGTCCCGGTGGACATAGTCTACCGCAAGGATATAGACCTGGTCAGCGGCAGGAACCCAGTCTATATCTATGCCTACGGCTCCTACGGCTACAGCACGGACCCGTACTTCAGCTCCGCGCGCCTGTCGCTGCTGGACCGGGGCTTCATCTGCGCGATACCGCATATCCGCGGCGGCTCCGAGCTGGGCCGCCGCTGGTACGAGGACGGCAAGCTCCTCAAGAAGAAGAACACCTTCTACGACTTCATCGACGCCACCCAGTACCTGGTGGACCGCGGCTACACCTCCCCCGGCCACATCTACGCCGAGGGCGGCTCGGCCGGCGGGCTGCTGATGGGCGCCGTGGCCAACATGGCCCCGGCGGGCCTCTACGGCGGGATCATCGCCGACGTGCCTTTCGTGGACGTGGTGACGACGATGCTGGACCCGGACATCCCGCTGACTACCGGCGAGTACGACGAATGGGGCGACCCCGCCGAGAAGGCGTATTACGACTATATGCTGTCGTACTCCCCTTACGACAACGTGGAGCGCAAGCCCTACCCGCCCATGTTCATCACCACCGGGCTCAACGATTCCCAGGTGCAGTACTGGGAGCCCGCCAAGTGGGCGGCCAAGCTGCGCGCTCTCAAGACCGACAGGAACCTGCTGGTGCTCAAGACGGACATGGACACCGGCCACGGCGGCAAGTCCGGCCGCTTCGAGGCGCTCAGGCTCACCGCGCTGGAGTACGCCTTCATCCTGGACCTGGAAGGGATAAAGAAGTGAGGCTGGCGGACGTCAAGCGCCGCAACCGGGTCTTCGGCGTGCTGCTGGCGGTGGGCGTTACCTACGCGACCGGCCTGGACGTCTTCCTGCGCCGGCTGGGCGGCCCGGTCCTGATGCTCTGCGCGCTGGTCCCCCTCTTCGTGCTGTTCCCCCTGGCCATAGAGTGGCTGGAACGCAAATTCGTCAGATAGAGCCTTCCCCGGCAGCGGCATTTGCCGCAGGCGGCTTGCCGGGCATCCCCGGGGGCATGCCGGGGCGGCGGGTTTCCTTGCCCCGCCCGCTAGGGATTTAGTATTATTAAGGAAAGCCCCTCCAGGGGGTAGCCGCCCGCACCCGCGGGCCAGACAGTAAAGACAACAGGAGCCAAAAGCATATGCCCAAGACGGCCGTTAAATCCAAAGCGAAGTCCACCAATTCCGTTAAAATTTCCAAGAAGATGATCTACTTCTTCGGCGGCGGCAAGGCCGACGGCAAGGAGTCGATGAAGAACCTGCTCGGCGGCAAGGGCGCCAACCTCGCCGAGATGGCCGGCCATCCCGCGCTGCGCCTGCCCGTTCCCCCCGGTTTCACGATAACCACCGAGATCTGCTCCTACTACTGGGCCAACAAGCGCTCCTACCCGAAGGGCCTGACGCAGGAGGTCGAGAAGAACCTCCGCAAGGTCGAGGAGCTGACCGGCAAGAAATTCGGCGACGCCGAGAACCCGCTGCTCGTCTCCGTGCGCTCCGGCGCCCGCAAGTCGATGCCGGGCATGATGGAGACCATCCTGAACTGCGGCCTGACCGAGGCCACGATCCCCGGCATGATCAAGCGCACCAACAACGAGCGCTTCGTCTACGACTCCTACCGCCGCCTGATCATGATGTACTCCGACGTCGTCATGGAAAAGGCCGCCGGCATCGAGGTCGAGGATAACAAGGGCATCCGCAAACAGCTCGAGCACATCATGGAGGCCATGAAGCAGAAGCGCGGCGTGAAGGCCGACACCGAGCTGTCCGCCGCCGACCTCAAGGAGCTCGCCGGCCAGTTCAAAGCCAAGATCAAGGAAGTGCTGGGCAAGGAATTCCCGGACAACCACATGGACCAGCTGTGGGGTTCGATCGGCGCCGTCTTCGCGTCCTGGATGGGCAACAAGGCCGTGAAGTACCGCGAGATCGAGAAGATTCCCGCCGAGTGGGGCACCGCCGTCAACGTGCAGAGCATGGTGTTCGGCAATATGGGCGAGAACTCCTCCACCGGCGTGGCGTTCACCCGCAACCCCGGCTCCGGCGACAACTACTTCTACGGCGAGTTCCTCGAGAACGCGCAGGGCGAGGACGTCGTGGCCGGCATCCGCACGCCGCACCCGATCAACGAACAGAGCCGCACCGACCAGAGCCGCGACCTGACCTCGATGGAGCAGCTCTCCCCCGCCTGCTACAAGGAACTGCACGCCATCCGCAACAAGCTGGAGAAGCACTACCGCGACATGCTCGACATCGAGTTCACCGTCGAGAACGGCAAGCTCTACATGCTGCAGTGCCGCGTCGGCAAGCGCAACGGCCCGGCGGCCGTCCGCATGGCCATCGACATGGTCAAGGAGCGCCTGATCACGAAGGAAGAGGCCGTGATGCGCGTCACCCCCTCCCAGCTCGACGAGCTGCTGCACCCGATCATAGACCCGAAGGCCGAGGGCAAGCATAAGCCGCTCGGCAAAGGTCTGCCCGCCGGCCCCGGCGGCGCCGTCGGCCAGGTGGTGTTCACCGCCGCGGCCGCCGTCAAGTGGCAGAAGGACGGCAAGAAGGTCATCCTCGTCCGCGAGGAGACCAACCCCGAGGACGTCGAGGGTATGCGCGCGGCCGAGGCCATCCTGACCGCCCGCGGCGGCATGACCTCCCACGCGGCCC
>JAJZRA010000115.1 GCA_021847485.1 bacterium | reverse complement strand
ATTTCCAGCGCCTGCCGCTCGGAGCCGCCCATCACCGGGTGGAAGGTCTGGCTGAGCATCAGCACGGAGCGCACGGCGGTCATGCCTTGTCCTTGCCGGCGGACTTGAACTCGCTCCAGACCCGCCCGAGGGACTGCCCCATCTGGTAGATGAAGGCCACGCCCAGCAGCGTGATGAAGACGTAGATGAAGACGTGCATGCAGGAGACGAAGGCGAAGCCGACGCCCTCCTGCACGCCCCAGCCCTTCAGCACCTTCACCAGCACCAGTTCGTAGTTGCCGAAATAGCCCGGCATCCCGGGCACCGAGGCCGCGGCCGCGCCGGCGAAGATCAGCGCGACGCTGCGGAACGCGTCTATGGTCCCGCCCAGCCCGAACGCGCGGGCCAGCAGCCAGAAGTTCAGCGCGTCGAACAGCCACTGCAGCGCGGCGAACAGGAAGATCAGCGAGCCGCTGCGGAAGGTATGCAGCCCCTTCACGCCCATCGCCACCCTCTCGAAGACGGCGCGCACCCTGGGGAAACGGGCGAAGAAGCCGGAGAACCAGGCGTGGGCCACCAGCTCGTCGGAGAAGATCAGCGCGGCTATGCCGGCCGCCACGCCGGCCACCAGCGTCCACATCAGGCCGTTGTAGGCGAAAAGGCCGCCGGTGATGCCGCCGAACTCGGCCGCGGCCGCGAAGAGCAGGAACAGCACTATCACGTCCAGCAGCCGCTCCACCAGTATGGTGGCCAGCACCGTCACCACCGGTATGGAGAAGACGCGCGCGGCGAACGTGGCGCGCACGAGCTCCCCCAGCCGCAGCGGCAGGATGTTGTTGAGCGCCAGCCCCGCCGCCTCCAGCTTGAAAGCGTCCGAAAGCTTCACCGAGGGGCTGGACGGCAGCAGCAGCAGCCGCCAGCGCGCGCCGCGGGCCAGCAGCTCGGCCAGCGCCACCGCGGCCACCGGCAGCAGGTAGAGGGGCTCCATGCGCGCGTAGATCCCGGCGAGGCTGCCGAACTCTATGTTGCGCAGCGCCAGCCACAGGAGCAACGCGCTCACCGCGAAGCCGGCAGCTATGGAAACCTTGGTCTTCATATCCGCGCCGCGACCGCGGCGCCGTAGCTCCCTATGCCGCTCCTATGCTCTTCAGGAAGGCGTCCTCGGCCGAAGGACGGCCCAGGAATTTCTCGACCTGGCCGGCCTCGTCGTAGCTGCGGCCGGGGGCCAGTATCAGCTCCCTGTACTTCCTGCCGGTCTCCGGGTTCATCACGCCGCTGGCCTCGAACACGCTGAACAGGTCCGCGGCTATCGCCTCGCTCCAGAGGTAGCTGTAATAGCCGGCGTCGTAGCCGCCCATCAGGTGGCCGAAGCTCGCCTGCGGGTGCGTGCCGGGGTCCATCGGTATCAGCGAGATCTTCTTCATCAGCTTCTCGTAGACCTTCGTGGTGTCCACCTTGCCCTTGGCCGTGTGATATTTCATATCCAGCACGCTGAAGAAGATCTGGCGCAGGTTGCCCATGCCGGAGTCCATGTTCTTGGCGTCGATGAGCTTCTTTATCGTCCTCTCGGGCAGGGTCTCGCCGGGGTTCCTGTAGTGTCCGGAAATGCGGCGCAGCACGGCCGGGTCGTAGGCCCAGTTCTCGAGCATCTTGGAAGGCACCTCGACGAAGTCGCGGGACACGCTGGTGCCGGCGAACTTCTTGTACTTGGCGCGGGTGAAGATGTTGTGCGTGACGTGGCCGAACTCGTGGAACAGCGTTACCACCTCGTCGAACTTCAGCAGCGGCGGCAGGTCCCCGGACGGGGGCGAGAAGTTGGCGACTATGGCCGCGGCCGGCGTCTCGTACGAGCCGTCCGGCAGCTCATGGCCCTTGCGCACGCCGAAGCAGGCCGCGTGCTTGTACTTCCCCTCGCGCGGGAACAGGTCCATGTAGAAATAGGCGGCGACGGAACCGTCGTCGTTCCTGACCTCGAAGGCGCGCACGTCCTTATGCCAGACAGGCAGGCCGGCCGGCACGAACTTCGCGCCGAAGACCTCGCCGAAAGCCGCGAACATCCCCTTCAGCACCGTCTCCAGCGGGAAATATTCCTTTATCTTCTCGTGGTCGATGGAGTACCTGGTCTTCTTGAGCAGGTTGTTGTAGTAGGAGGTCTCCCAGGCGTTGAGAGTCTTGTCGCCGGTGCCCTTGAGCTTCAGCCGCGCGCGGAGCTCCTTGCGGCCCTTGCGCTTGAGCTTGTCCTGCGTGCGCTTGAGGAAAGCGAAGACGTTGGCGCTGTTCTTGGCCATCCTGTCGTCCAGCACGTAGTCGGCGTAGGTCGGATAGCCGAGCAGCTTCGCTATCTTCCTGCGCAGGACCAGGGCGTCTTCCATCAGCTTGACGTTGGTCCCCGCGCAGCGGTTGTTGAACATCGCGGCCAGCCTGCGGCGGGCGTCCCCGTCCTCGGCGTTCTGCATGAACGGCACGTAGTCCGGGTAGTTCATCGTGACCTGGTAGCCGCCCTTCTCCGTCCTCTTGAGGCGCGCCTTGAAATCCTCCGGCAGCCCCTTCAGCTCCCCTTCCGTCACCTCCAGCGCGTCGTTCACCTCGCGCAGGTTCTTGGCGAACTCCAGCTCCAGGGCGATGAGCTCCTTCATCAGCTTCTTGACCCGGTTCTTCTTCCTGGGCTCGAGCCCGAGGCCGTTCTGCTTGAAGTCCAGCAGCGTCTTCTCCAGCAGGCGCGCGTCCACCGGGTCCAGCTTCTCCCCCTTGTCCGCGTAGGCCTTAACGGCGTTGAAGACGTCCTCGCGGGTCATCAGGTCCACGGAGTACTGGCTGACCCTGAGCTCCAGGTCCTGGCTGGCCTTGCGCAGCTCGGCGCTGTCGGAGATGTAGGCGAGTATGGACGGGATGTGCACGGCCTCGCCGAAGGCCCCGGTGGCCTTCTCGAAAGCGAGCACGGTATTGGCGAAGGTCCGCTGACCGGCCGGCACGGCTATGACGGCCTTAAGGTCGTCCTCCAGCCGCCTGACAGCGGTGCCGAAGGTGCCGCTCACCTGCTCCGGGGTATAGGAAAAAACCGGCGCTTCTGACATAAAGCCTCCAGAAATCCAGCGTGATTGATATCTTTATTATAGCAATTGTTGCCGGAAGGCATATCCGAGGTCCTAGGCCGGCATGGGCCCTAAAACTCCCCGCGGGTGGGCCCTCTGCCTCTGCCGGAAAGGCCGCGCAACCGCTAGACTATAGTCATGATAAATAAAACTTTCTTCTCCGCAGTTATTTCCGCGCTGGTGCTCGGCGCCTCCGCGGCTTC